>CANQHC010000004.1 GCA_947623595.1 uncultured Clostridia bacterium
TAGTAGCTTTTTTTATACCAAAAATGAGTGAAAATTTTTCACTCATTTTTGGATAGGACTTTTTTTACAGCCCCTTTACTTGCGCTTTTTCTAAGTTTGCTATCAAAAGTCCGCAAACGCAGAAAAAGCGCCACGCTAGTGGAAAATTTAAGTCTTCTTACGAGCTTTTCAGCTCGAAGTACACATTAAATTTTCCACTCCTCGCGTATTTCATTCGTTACATTCATCCAATTCGCTAGAGTAGTTCTTGAAAAAACTACTCTATCACTTCTAAAATACTCCCTTCTTCTAATCCCTCATACAGCAGGCAGTGCTACTTCACATAAAGTGTAGAGCGTGAACCATAGCCGCTAGCGCTAAAGTACGGACTGCTGAGGTCGCGGTAACAAGTTGAATAGCGAGAACCGGAACCGCCGTAAGAGCCCCCTCTACTAACACGAAAGTCGGCTTCGTCGGCCTCTAGTGTCCATTCTCTTACATTTCCTGCCATGTCGTAGATGTTATTTACTATATTTGCTATTTTGCCATTTTTGATTAGTTAACATAAACTTTGCATAATACAAATAGAGTACCGGTAATCTAAATATTTTTAAAGGAGATTATAAAAATATGAAAAGAAAATTTAAAAAATCAAAAAGTAGCTATTTTAAACTTTATTAAAAATAGTCAAAATTAAATAAGAAAGGTTGAAAAAATATGGAAGAATTAAATAATTTATCTGAAAAAATATCAAGTGAAATACAAAACACAGAAACAAAAAATATAGTAATTGAAACAAAAGAAATATTAACACCAGAACAAAGAATGGCAATAGACACAATAATGAGAGTAAAAAATCCGTTTATAATGCTTACTGTAAAAGACGTTATGCGTGATTTAAACATTTGCGAAACTGTAGCATACAAAACATTTAAAAGAGCTGACTTTCCATCAATTAATGTAGGAAAAAATAATCAAGTAATGTTACTTGCCTACTTAATATGGAAAATGAGCAAAAGAGTTTAGGTGGTGATAGTATGGAAAAAAGTAAAAAAGAAAAAATTGCTAGTATTTATTATGACAAAAATCGTAAAAACTGGCGTTGCACATATTACATATATGAAAAAGATACGCAAGAAGAAACAAGAAAAACAAAATCATTTTTAACTGAACAAGAAGCTAAAGATTTTTTGACAACTATTCAATACCAAAAAGGAAATGAACTATTTATAAAAAATAATGGAATACCATTAAATCAACTTATGAGAGAAAATTTACAAAGAAAATTAGACATGAATTTAATAGGAGATAGAAGTTATATAAGAATAATGGAAAGTATAAAAAAAAATGAAAAAAGCCCTATGTCAAAGAAAAACATTAATGAAATAACAAGCAATGAAATCCAAAATTACTTGAATTCATTAAAAGATTACAGCAACTCAACTATTAAGAAAGTAAAAGAACAATTTTCACAGGCATTTAGAGATGCTGTAAATAAAGGATATATTATAAGAAATCCTATGTTAGAAGTAATAAGACCCAAAAGCACACAAATACGAAAACCTGTAAGAGCATTAGAAATTGAAGAACAACAAAAATTAACTAATTACTTAATGAGTGCACCTATTGCAGAGGTTCCATTTAAAGTATTATATTTAATTCAAATGTATTTAGGACTTCGTATAGGAGAGGCTTTAGCATTACGTAGTACAGACATAAATTTACATAGAAATCTAATTACAGTTGATAAGACTTTGTCAAAAGATAAAGAAGGTAAAATAATAATGAAATACATGCCTAAAACTTATGCAGGAATTAGGGAAGTTCCTATACCAGTTTTCATAAGAAATGAAATAATAAATCAAATGAGATTAGCTGAAAACAACAAAGATAAACAATTATTTTTAGATAAAAATGAAAATTATGTAAGACCTGAAAATGCTAATAGAAGATTAAGAGAATTAATGAAAGAAATGAGCATACAAGGTATATCTTCACATAGTTTACGTCATACTTATGGAACTAGGTGTATTGAAGCAGGAATGAGAGCTGTTGCACTACAAAGGTTAATGGGACATTCTGACGTAGCAATAACGCTAAATACATATACTTCTGTTTTCAATAAATATAAGGAAACAGAATTAGAAAAGGTTAATAACTATTATATGAACAATGAAATTGTAAGTGCAGAAAGTTTACTTACAGAGAATAATAATATAATTCAAAGTACAGCTATTGAAAGAGAAAATACTAATTATGAAAATGAACAACATGAAAGATAAATTCATAAAATTGATTAAATTTTATTTAAGCAATTTTATGAATGCTGTGGAAAAGGGTTACAACACTTTTTCATTTGTGTTATATTAGCTTAAAATTAGAGTATTAGAACATAAGTAAATCTTATGAAGCCTTGCTAAAATAAATAAAAAAATAATTTAGAGCTGAAAAAGTACAAGCAGAAAATTATATCTTAAAGCGAGAAAATGAAACTTTAAAAACTGAAGTTATAAAACTTAAAGATTATATTGATAAGGCTTTTGAATATATCAGCTTACTTTTTGACTTTTCAAAAGATAAATTAAAACGATTAGTCAATTCATTTATAGACAAATTTAACCATGAAAAATTATAAAAAATGTTAAATATGGTTGTGTGCAACAACTCTATTTTTGTGTGCACAAAATTTTTTGGCTAACTTCTGTAACACTATATTTGAATACTATTTCAGAGATTATTTTGTGTGCAAATCGTGTGTGCAGATTGTGTGCAGAAATGAAAAAATAATGAATAATTTTAAATGATTTTGAAAATAGTTTGAATAATGAAAAATTCTATAATGCAGTAATATCAATACTTACAAATACTTTTGAATAAAAATAAAAAATGCTAAATTTGGTTAAAATTTAGCATTTAATGGTGCAGATGGCCGGAATCGAACCGGCACGGTTTATTCAACCGCAGGATTTTAAGTCCTGTGCGTCTGCCAGTTCCGCCACATCTGCAAGTATCTAAAATTGAGAATGTTTTGCTTCACATACTGACGTTGTAACTCAGGCTTCGCCTTCGAACAACCTCAGCAAGTTCCGCCACATCTGCAAGTGTTCAAACATACGTAACTTCAACTGACAAGAATTATTTTACTACATCTAATAATAAAATGTCAATACTTATAAGAAAAAAAATAGAAAAAGCAGAAAGTTAAAATTTTGTTATATTTGTTGCTTTATAGAACTTTAAATGCTATAATCTATAAAAACAAAGGAAAAGGAATGTTTTACATTCCATATTTAGAAACAACAATTTTTAGTGCTATAAATATAGTAGCAAATTAAATTTAGCTATTAGGTATAGCAATTTCTGTTTTTATATGACTTATTTTTAAGAAAGGAGGATATGTTAGCTATTTATGAACTAACATAAATAATAAAATGAATATTTGGCATGATATTTCAAAAGAAAGAATAAAAAAAGATGATTTTGTTTCAGTTATAGAAATAAGTAAAAACGGACGTAATAAATATGAATTAGATAAAAGTACAGGAATGCTTAGATTAGATAGGGTATTATATACATCTACGCACTATCCAGCTAATTATGGATTTATTCCAAGAACTTATGCAGATGACAATGACCCATTAGACGTTCTAGTACTATGTCAAGAAGAAATTTTACCATTAACATTGGTAGAATGTTATCCAATTGGAGTATTAACCATGACTGACAATAATGAATATGATGAAAAAATCATTGCGATTTGTAAAAAAGATCCATTTTTAAATTGTTATCATGATATAAGAGAAGTACCAGCACAAATTTCTTCTGAAATAATGCACTTTTTCGAAGTTTACAAGCAATTAGAAGGAAAAACCACTGCTGTAGATAAAATGTTAGGTAGAGAAGATGCAGAAAAAATTATAGAAAAATGTTTAAAACAATATGAAGAAAAATATGGTAAATAAAATATAAGCAATTGCTATCTAATAAAAATGAAGCAGGCTGGAAAATAATTGCAACTTTGACAGTAAATTTGCAATCAGATTTATACATAAGAAAGGAATAAAAGTAAATATGATTGAAAAAATATTTTTTAACATATTAGCAATTGCACTATTTTGCATCACTTTTTTTAGGTTAATACAAAAAAATGATACAAGCTATATATATTTATTAGGAATGGAATTTATAGGAATTGCTATTAACTTCATAGAATTACTCATAACTGCTCCATTTCACTGGGGCATAAAAGTTATAATGTATTTATTTTCAATAATAATACCGGGTTTTTTATTTATAATAGAAAAAATAAAAAAAATAGACTTGTCAGAATTATTTCGTGTAGTATTGGTTAAAATCTTAGAAAAGGTGGGAAAAACAGACAAAGCAAAAACTATTTTAAATAATTTTATAAGAAAAAATCCAAAAAGTTATGTTACACGTAAATTATTAGCACAAATATTTGAAAAAGAAGAAAATTATGAAGCAGCAATTAGTGAATATATGAAAGTAACTGAATTAAACAGAAAAGACATAGATGCACATTATCAACTATCAGTTGTTTTAAATAAAAATAAACAAAATGAAGAAGCGATTGTTGTTTTACAAGATGTTCTAAAGCAGAAACCAGAGTTTGAAAAAGCTACTAATTTGTTGGGAGATATTTATTTTGAACAAGAAAGGTATAAGGAAGCAGTTTCTATTTATATGACGGCACTTCGTTATCATCCAGGAAGTTATGAACTATATTATAGTTTGGGAATAGCCTATACTATGATGAATGACTTCCAAAGAGCAAAGGAATTTTATGAAAAAGCAGCAGAAATAAATACATTAGCATATAACGCAAGGCTAAATTTAGGGCAAATTGCACTAATGTATGGAGACTTAGACGAAGCGGAGAAATATTTTAGAAAGTCTATGGAACAAGAAGACTTAGAAGCAGGTTCATATTATTATCTTTCTGAAATAGCATTATTAAAAGGCGATGAAGATAGAGCTAAAAATTATATGAATGTAGCTGTTCAGTTAGATCCAAAGGCATATAAGCAAATGCAAAAAGATCCTGTATTCACTCCAATAAAAGAAGAGGTGCCACCACCACAGGAACAAATAGAAGAACAAAAAGAAGAAAAGAAAAAAATCTTGACACAACGAGAGAAAAAAGTAAATAAGCATTTAACAAAAACATGCATATTAATAGAAAGCCTAAATAGCGATGAAATGCGTGAACTTGATGCTGAAAGTCAAAGGGATATTCAGAGAGAAGACAAACAAAAATAATAAAGTCTATAATATTAGAATGTAATTATAAAAATTAAAGAAAAAAGCATAAAATGTAAAAAAAGAAAATAAAAATATAAACAAAAGATACATGAAAGAGGGAAAATAAAAATGGAAATTTATCAAGCTTTAATATTAGGAATTGTACAGGGCTTAACAGAATTATTACCAATTTCTAGTTCAGCACATTTAACAATTATACCATGGATGTTCAATTGGGAAAACATCCCAGCCAGTTTTGATGTAGCACTTCATTTTGGCACATTACTTGCAATAGGTCTTTATTTTTTCAAAGATTGGTTACAATTAATAAAAGGTGGGTTTGAGCAAGTTGTTAAAAAGAAAAAAACAACAGAAGGAAGAATGTTTTGGTATATAGTACTAGCAACAATTCCAGGAGGAATTATTGGATTCATATTAGACAAATTTTTAGAAGACACATTAACTAAACCTTTAATCATTGCTATAGCACTAATTGTAATGGGAATTCTTTTATATATAGTAGATAAAAAAGCAAAATCTGTAACTACTTATGAACAAATGAGTTTAAAACAAACATTTTTAATAGGGTTATCACAATCATTAGCTTTCATTCCTGGAGTATCGCGTTCAGGAGTTACAATGACTACTGCTAGAATGTTAGGAGTAGAAAGAGAATCAGCAGCAAAATATTCATTTATGCTTTCAGCACCAATTGTATTAGCAGCTACAGTGTTTAAAATAAAAGATTTTGTTTTTAATATTCCATTTTTTATTGGAGTATTAGCTAGTTTTATAATTGGACTTCTTGTTATTAAATTTTTATTAAATTACCTAAAAAAAGGCAGTTTTAAGTGGTTTGCCATATATCGTTTAGTTTTTGGAATAATAATTATTGGATTAATTATTTTAAGATAATATATTTTAATATGAGAATTAGCGAATTATTATAATTTGCTAATTTTTTTTCTAAATAGAATTTTTTAGTATTCAAAGAAATACAAAAACAATATTACAATTATATTACAATTACATTACTTTTGTATTAAATTAAACAGAGATGTATTGACTTTTAAGGAGAAAAATGTAAAATAAATACAAAGTGTTTAGAGTTCAAAAAATGTAAAATAAAGAAAAATGTTCAAGTATTTTTTTTATTTTTTTGTAAAATATAATATAAAAATCTATTAACAAAGGAGAAAAAAATGGCTAGCTGTTTAGGAATGTATATAGAACCAAATATAATTAAATATGCCAAAGTTTCAAAAGATCATGACATTTTGACAGTAGAGTCATTTGGAATAAAATTTTATGATAAATTAGGTGATGCAATAAAACAAATAATAGAAGATACTTATAGCTTTAAAGTACCAATTAGTATTAATTTATCTGAAGAAGTTTATGATTATTTTTATATGTTTAGCTTATTAACTAAAAATGATATGAAAAAAGCAATAGCAACAGAATTTGAATCATATTGTGCAGAAAAACAAATAAATAGAAATGCTTTAGAAACAAGATATGCACTTGTTAATAGCTTAGATGACAAAGACAGAGTAAAAGTAATTCATATTTCAGTAAATAAAGCAACACTTGATACTATGTCTCATGATTTTGGAGACCATACAGTTACATCTATTACACCACTTGGAATTAGTATATCCAATCTTGCTAACTTAAATCCAAAAGAAAATGTTGCTATTATTAATATGGAAAAAGAAACAACATTAACAACAATAGTAGACCAGAAAATATATTCAGTAGATAAAATCCCAGAAGGCTCAGGAACTGTGCTAGACAGCATTAATTTGAAGGAAAATTCATATTCAAAAGCATATGAAATATGCAAAAACACAACTATTTATACAATGGAAGGTAAAGAATTACAAGATGAGGCAAATGAATATCTAGAAGACATTATGCCTACAGTTTATCAAATTGCAAATAAAGCAAAAGAAATAATTAATACTAATAATGTAAAAATAGATAAAATTTATATAACAGGAACCTTAACTGTAATAAATAATATAGACTTATATTTTCAAGAATTCTTTTCAACTGAAAAATGTGAAATATTAAAACCATTTTTCATTAAAGATACAGTAAAAATTAGTATGCAAGATTATATAGAGGTAAATTCAGCACTTGCATTAGCTTTACAAGGTTTAGAATATGGTTTAAGAGATATTAATTTTAAAAAAGTAACATGGAAAAATCAACTATCAGCAATTTCCTTTGGAAAAGGTGATAATAGTAAACAAGAAAGTAAATTTAGTTTTGAATTAGGTGGAGAATTAGATAATGCTGATATATGGCTTCTTCGCACAGCTGGGGGAATACTATTTTTAACCATTATATATATATGTTTTTCTATGTTTTTAAATAGTGGTATTTCAAAGAAAAATTCAGAAGTTGCTGATGTAAAAGCAGACACTCAGTTACAAATGCTTGCGATAACAGAGGATATATCAAATGTAAATGCAAAGGCAAACCAATATATACAATTAAAAGATAATTTAGAGAATATTAGAAAAGAAGTACAAGAAAAAAATAAAACAAAAAAAACAATACCTAATTTATTAAGCCAAATAATGTTTTCGATTCCACAAGGAGTGCAAATTACTTCAATTGAAAATACAACAAATAATCATATCGTAATAAAGGCACAAGCAAGACAGCATGAGCAATTAGGCTATTTTAAAGCAATTTTAAGAACGCAAGGAATTTTAAAATCGGATACAGTTGTTTCTACAAATGGAGTAAAAGAGAATGATTTAGTCAAAATTGTAATAGAAGGAGAGTTGCCATGAGAAAGATTTTAATAGTTGTTGTTATTCTTTTATTACTAGTTATATCATACTGTGCCATTTTTAGAGGTATTTCATTAGGTAGTTTTTCAATATTAAGTGTATCACAAATAGCAGATGCAAATGCAAAATTAGAAAATGAAATTGCCATAACTCAACAGCTTATGAAGGGAGAATACCAAACTAAAACAGCAGAACTTGAAACTAGTATTTCGACTTTATTAGAAGCTAAAACAAATTATTACGATTTAGCTGGAGTTAGTACTGATGGTGAAATTCAAAAAGCCAATCAGGATGAAATATATACACCAGAATTCTTACTTGCAACATTTGGTAGACATGCTACTTCACAGGGGGTAAATTTGAATTATGAAATTTCTCCAGTTGGAAGTTCAGCAGATAAATTATCAAATATAAATTTTACGGTTAATGGGGGATATATTCAAATAATAAACTTTATAACCGCAATAGAAGATGATAGTAAACTTGGATTTAGAATTCAAAATTTTAAGATGGAACAAGGTACAGGTGAAGGAAATATAAGAGCTCAATTTTTAGTAGCAAATGTTAAAATTAATCAAGAAATTAACGATAATAATGGAGGAGATTCAGAGACTCCAAGTGATTCTAATACTGAAGTTAATAATGATAATGAAAGTACAGAAAGCAATACTGAAACAAACACAACAACAGAAAATACCGAAAATACTGAAACAAACACAACAACAGAAAGTGCCGAGGGTACTGAAACAAATACAACAACAGCAGAATAAAATGTTTTAACTTATCAAAAAAAGTATATATGCGTAAAGGAGAAAAAAATGATTAAGTCAGTTTTAAAGGAAATATGTATAATGTTATTACTATGTATTGCCATTGTATTACTTTTAGGAGTTATATTTTATGACTATATTCCAACTAATAAAGCGATTCCAAATAAATTATCAGCATATGAAACTCCTGAAAATGTGCAAAATGAACTTAGTGAACAAATAATGGAAGAAACTGCTTCACCTGTAAATTATACAATTAATGGTGCTGATTTAAAATTATATAAGCAAACTAATAGTTATGTGGCAGGAAAGCCAGATCCATTTTCGGCAAGTATTATATCAAATGATAATACAAACAATGTAGGCACAGGAAACAATAACAATTCTAATAATAACAATGGCAATGGCAATAATAATAGTAACAGCAATAACAATAATAACAATAATAATAACAATAGCAATAATAACAATAACAGCAATAACAACAATAATAACAATAGCAATAATAACAATAATAATAACAGCTCTAGTGAAACAAGTACTGGAACAGATCCAAACTCAACAGGTACATTCTTCAATAATACGGGTCTTAAATAATTTCGGTTATATTTATTAACATAAATATATACAAAATAATCTAAAGAGAAAGGAGTAAAGAGGCATGAAAAAAACAAATGGGCAATCAGGTATTACCTTAATTGCGTTAGTAGTTACAATTATTGTACTATTGATTTTAGCTGGTGTTACAATTAACTTTGTATTATCAGATGGAGGTATTTTCGGTAAAGCAAAAGAAGCAGGATCAGCAACAAAAGTGGCTGCAGTTAAAGAATATATAAACAATGCTATAACTACTATGTTCTCTGAAATTGCATCAACTGGAAAGGCTTCATTAGAATCTACTACAATAGATTCAATTTTAGCTGCAAGTATTCCAAAAAATGCTGATACAGATACGTATGCATTTACAGAAAAAACAGTAACATACGCAGTTGATACAGGTGTGGTAATTAAACTTACAGGAACTGTTACAAGTTCAGGAGTAACGTATGATGTCAAGTATGATAGCAGTTCAACAACCAATAATACTGTCCAAGTTACAGTTCATACTGATGCTGAATAAAATTAAAATTTGTGAAGTATATAAAATTAATAGTAACAAATATGATAAAATGAAGGGCATATGCGCATATTTTAAAAGTGTATATGCCTCGAATTTTACAAATCAAATTATTATGAGGAAGAGAAATGAACATAATTTTATACATAATCATTTTTATAATTGGTTCGTTATTTGGTAGTTTTTTTACTTTAGCAGTATATCGTATACCACTCAATCAAGATATTACACATAAGCGTTCATATTGCCCAAATTGTAATCATAGATTATCATTCTTAGATCTAATTCCTATTGTTAGTTATTTATGTCTAGGAGGAAAATGTAGATATTGCAAACAAAAAATAAGACCAAGATATTTATGTTTAGAAATTTTATCTGGTATAGTTTTTGTTTTATTTGCTATGTCAATAAAACTAAATATATTTTCATTTGTAGAGAATATTCCACTAATAATTTACTTTTGCTTTAGCTTATTATATTTTGTTACATTATTTATTATTGCAGGAATAGACAAAGAAAAACATGAAATACAAAAATCAGTTTTGTTATTTGGTTATATAATAGAAATAGTTTATATAATTTATCTATATATAGTAGGTGCAGATACTAATATATATAAATATGTTATATATTTGGCATTAATAGCCATTATAGAGTTTTTAAATATAATCATATTAAGGAAGAAAGCTGAAAATAATTATACTCTTGAAATTCTAGGCTTAGTAATCTTATTATTAGCGTTCACATATGAAGCAGTTACTATTTTAACAATCAATTTTACATTATTAGTTATTGCATTTTATTTGTTAATAAAAAAGATAGTAAATAGATTTAATAAAAAGAAAAAGAGTTCAACTAAGCCAGAAGTTATACCAATAGGTTTTTTATTATGTATAACCAATATAATATGTTTCATTACTGCCAATTTTTATATTTTTAGATAAATTACATAAAAGCATAATAAAAGAAAGGATTTTGGGTCATGAAAATAGCAAAGAAATTTTTAAAATCAAATAATGGTTTTACATTACAAGATGCTGTAGTAGCAGCAATGCTATTTACGATTTTCATAGGCGTAATTGCTAGCATATATTTGACAATATATAGAATACAAGGCGAAACTATAATTAACTCAAGAGTTAATATCTTCATGATCCAGATAATGGAAAGAATAGACTTAATCAGTTATGAAGAAGCGAATGAAAATTACTTAAATAGCCAACTAAATGTAGAATGGAAAGAAGAATTTGAAATACCTAATGATCTTAGTATAACGGCTCAAGTTATTCCTAGCGAATATGAATTTGATGTTATAAAAACGGTAAAATTAAATTTTAGCTATATGGTTGGAGATAAAGTACAAAATATTTCTGTAGAAAAACTAAAAGTGAAGGAAACATAAAAATTTATATTCTGAGCTAACAAATAAAATTGGTTAAATTATAAAATTAAGAGGAGAAAATTCATGAAATCGCAAAAAGGCATTACTTTAATTGCATTAGTAATTTATGTTATAGTTGCTACAATTGTAATAGGCACTATGGCAACTCTTAGTGCGTTTTTCTTTTCAAATGCAAATAATATAAAAGGGCAAGAAGAATATGCAGTAGAATATAATAAATTTAACATGTTTTTCGTTAATGATGTAAAAAATAATCAAACTGCAGAAATAACAAATGGAGATGTTAAAAAAATTAAATTTGCAGATGAAACAACTTATGAATGGAGAGATGGGTCGATATATAGAAATGATAAAAAAATTGCAACTAATGTAAATAGTGTTGAAATTTCTTCTAGAGTGGTTAAAAGAGGAGGAGAAACAACTCAGAAAACTGTAATCACTGTGGAAATGGATATAGGAGTTAGAAATTCATTAAAAAAATCAATTGAATATGTTTTAAAATATTGGTAAATTAATGTAAATGTCGAAAATCATACAAATACAAATTAAGATATAGTATAATAAAAATATACTAAAGAAAAGAGAAAGGAGAAATTAAATGGATAGAGGTCAACCATTAGGAATAGAATTAGTTAGAATGGGCATTGTAAATCAAGGTGATATTCAAAAGGCTTTAGACTATCAAAAACAACATTCAAAAAAGAAAATAGGTGATATTCTTAATATATTAGGATTATGTGATCCCAACGTTTTAATAAATGCAATAGGAGAAATTCTTAATGAGAAGGCAATCTTATTAACAATTAATGATGTAAAAATAAACATATTAGACTATATAACACTGGATTTAATAAAACAAAATAAAGCTGTTCCATTTGAAACTGCTCAAGGAAGAATAAGAGTATGCTTTGCAGACACTTCTAACAAAAGGTCAATAGATGTAATTCGTCTTTTATTATTAAATAAAGGCTTAGTAATGGAAAAATACATTACTTTTGAAAGTAATATAGATAAAATAATAAATAGCTTAGAAGGAACTGCTACAGAAAAAATAGACGCAGATGCAGACATATCTGGTTTAGTTGATAGTATTATAAAATCAGGAATAGAAAAAAGAGCAAGTGATATTCATATAGAGCCATTAGAAGAAAGTGTAAGAGTAAGATATAGAATAGATGGTCGTCTATTTACAGCAGTACAAATTAATAAGGAAAAGCAACAGCAAATTATAGGCAGGTTAAAGGCAATATCAAACATGCATCAGGAAAAACAAGAATCGCAAGATGGTAGAATTCTTTCATATCCAGACTATAATATTCGTGTATCCTCACAAAAAAATATTTATGGAGAAAAATTCGTTTTAAGGTTGCTTAAGAAAAACGGAAATGTTCGTGAAATATTTGATTTAGGTTTTCCAAGAGACGAACAACTTGTTAAAAGAAGTTTTAACAAAAGAAATAGTATTACAGTAATTGCAGCACCAACTGGTGAAGGTAAAACAACTACCTTGTACAGTATTATAAATTACTTAAATAATCCACACATAAATATTTCTACAATTGAAGACCCAGTAGAAATTAGAATCAATGGTTTAAATCAAATTGAAGTTGATGCAAAAGCAAACTTTGCTCATTCATTAAGAACAATTCTAAGACAAGATCCTGATATTATTCTTGTTGGAGAAATTCGTGACTTGGAAACAGCAGAGATTGCAATGCAAGCTGGTCAAACAGGACACTACGTATTATCAACTATACATACTATTGACAGTATTGAGGTTATTACAAGGCTTAGAAAAATGGGAATTTCTAATTATGATATATCAAGTATTTTAGCAACTTCTATTTCACAAAGATTAGTAAGAAGAATTTGCAAAAATTGTGCTGTAGAAAGAGATTATACTGAACAGGAAAAACAAATTATGACAGAAATTGCTTCAAAATATGGAGAAAAAATTGATTTTACAGGAAAGAAAACTTATGAGGCAGTAGGATGCAAAGAGTGTAATCAAAGTGGTTATTTAGATAGAATTGGTATTTTTGAAATATTGAATGTTGATGATACAATTAAAGATTTAATATCAAGGGATGCCTCAAGTATGGAAATAAGAAAAACAGCATTAGAAATTGGATATAGGCCATTAATAATAGATGGATTCCAAAAAGTATTAGAGGGGATTACTACTTTAGACGAACTAAATAATAAATTAGCAATTTACTAAGATTTTAATTTTGTAAAATACATAGGAGGAGTATATGATAGATATAGAGAACATATTAACACAAGCCATTGAAAAGGATGCATCAGATATACATTTAATTGCAGGAAATAAGCCAATAATAAGAATTAGGAGAGAACTAGTAGAGGTAGATGGTTTTGACGTTTTAACACCTGATGATATGGTAGAAATATATGATTATTTAGTAAGAGGAAATATAGAAAAGGATCAAATTTATAAAGAAACAAGAAAATTAGATTGTTCTATGGAATTTGGAGATATAAGGCTAAGGGTAAATATTTCATCCTCAGATGATGTGCCTACAGCTGTACTCAGAATAATAAAGAGTACTCTACCCAAATATGAAGATTTAGGTGTTCCAGATATTGTTAGTAGAATGATGTATCAACCACAAGGGTTAATATTAGTAACAGGAAAAACAAACTCTGGTAAAAGTACTACATTAAATGCATTAATTAATAGAGTAAATGAGGAACAAAATAAAAAGATATTAACTTTGGAAAGCCCTATAGAGTTTAGACATAAATCTAAAAAGTCAATTATTGTACAAAAAGAAGTTGGTTTAGGAAGGGATTGTAGAAACTTTAGCGAAGGTACCAAAAACTCTTTAAGAGAGGACTGCGATATTCTAGTTATAGGAGAGATTCGTGATAGAGAAACGATGGAAGCTGCAATTGAAACAGCAGAATCTGGACACTTAGTAATAGGAACATTACATACCAAGTCATGTGCGGAAACTATTGATAGAATGATTAACTTTTATGAAATTCGTGACCAACAAACTGTAAAATTTTTAATTGCATCTTTATTAAAATTAGTTGTATCACAAAGGCTTTTAAAAGGTAGGGATAATTCACTTGTTTTAGTACCAGAAGTAATGGTAGTAGATAGTATAGTTGCAGGTATGATTCGTAAGGAAAAAATTAGCGTTTCTGAAATTGAGGATGCTATTCAAAGTAGTAGTGAAAAAGGAAGTATTGGTTTAATTAATTCTTTAGCCCAATTATTTGTAGATGATAAAATTACTTTAGATCAAGCTAAAGCTCAAATTGAAGAAAAGAATATTGAAGTATTAAATAGAACAATAATGCAATTAAAGATAAAAAGAGATAGCCAAGCAAAATCTATGAATCCAGGGTTTTAAACTTTATATCTATTATAAATTCCACTCGAAATTGTATGTTTTTCAATAATCTTGAGTGAAATAAAAAAGTTATATTATAGCAAAATACTAAAGGAGGGAGATAAAGTGCCAGAATACGTATACAGAGCTATAACGAAAAATGGACAAATTGTACGTAATAAAGTAGAAGAGGCAAGTAAAAATAACCTTATAAGAAAATTAAAAGGCAATGATTTAATGCCAATAGAAATAGTACAAACAAGTTATAGCAGAATAAAAAAGAGAAAGGTAACTAGAAAAAATGGTATTGATGTTGATGATATTATGAAAACAGCTAACTCAGCATCTGTATTACAAGGAAGAGTTAGTACAAAACCATCAACTAGAGAAAAAATTAACTTGCTTTTAGCAGCAGGTCAAAGAATTACAGAAAGAGATATTATAATTTTTACTCAGAACTTTTATTTATTAAAAAAGGCAAATTTTAATAATATACATGCACTAAGTACAATTATAAGCAGTACTGAAAACCTGTCATTTAAGGGAGTTTTACAGGATATTTTAGCAGGTGTTGAAGCTGGAGAGTATATGTATACAACAATGGAGTATTATGATAATATATTTCCTTTTATATACATTAATATGATTAGGGTAGGAGAACTTTCAGGATCTCTTACAAAATCTCTTGAACAAGCAGTTACATATCTTGAAGATACTAGCGCAAGGAACAAGAAAATAAGAAGTATTTTACTCCCAAACATTGCGCAATTTATTGGAATATTTTTATTACTTATTGCAGGAACAATATTTGTATTACCAGCTATTCAAGACGTATTTGCGTCGGTGGGTGGCAATGCAAGTTTGCCAGAAATTACACTATCATTTATGAGCTTTATAGATCTCTTGAAAGTTTATTGGTATATACCAGTAGGAATTATTGGTATCATTGTAGCCATTTTTTTTAGCTACATAAATACACCAAGAGGAAAATATAACTGGCATTACTTTAAATATAAAGCACCTGTATTTGGAAGGTTAATTTTTGGAATTGATTTTTCAAGACTAATGAGAGCTATGTTATTAAACTTGCAAAATGGTATGAGAATTCAGGAGTCATTGGAAGTTAGTAAATCAGTTGTAAAAAATTATGTTATGCTATCAATAGTAGAAACTTCTATTAACAGTTTATTAGCAGGAGGGTCATGGATTGAGCCATTTGAAAAATCAGGATTATGTTCACCAATGGAAATAGAAATGTTAAAAATAGGTATGCAAACAGACTTATCAGAAATGATGGAAAAAATGCTGGACGTTATGGATATGGATATTCAACAAAGTTTAAACAAGATTATGAAGATATTACCAGAAATTTCATATTCATTTGTTGGTATATTATTAATTTTCTTAGTAGTTGTTGTACTTGTACCTTGTATTCAATTATACATGGGAGATTGGCTACTTGAAGCAAATGGATTCTAAAGATAAAATTTTATGGAGGAGAAAAATTATCAAACAAGGAATGAGAAATATATGAAAATTGGAATTGACTTAGGAGGAAGCCATATAGGAATTGGCATAGTAAATGAAGAAGGAAAAATTATTGAAAAATCAGAAACTGATATAGATATGTCATTTACTGCTAATTTTATAGAAAATTATATACTAAATGAGGTAAAAAAAATATTAGAAAAATATGAAATAGAAGCAATAGGTGTAGCAAGCCCTGGCACTCCTAAAAACGGAAAAATAACTGCTATGGTAAATCTAGGTATAAAAGAACTAGATATTACCAGTATTTTAAAAAAGGTATTTTCCGGGTTAATACAAGTAAGAAATGATGCAAAATGTGCAGGGATAGCAGAAAAAACATATGGAAGCTTAAAGCAATATCAAGATGCAGTTTTTCTATGTTTGGGAACAGGTATTGGTGGAAGCTGTTTTATGCAAGGAAAAGCATTATCACCTAATAGAAATCCAGGTTTTGAAATCGGACATATGATTATTCAAAAAGATGGTAATCTATGTAATTGTGGTAAGAAAGGGTGCTTTGAAACATATTGCTCTATGAAAAAATTGAAAAATCAATTAATAGAAGCAATGGGATTAGAAAAAAATACCCAAGCTAAAGAATTATTAAATATATTAAAACAAAGGCAAAATGAAGAAAAAGTGCAATTAATTTTAAAACAATATATACAAAATTTGAATATCGGGCTTTCAAATATTACTGATATTTTAGAACCTGAAGCAATTTGCTTAGGCGGTGGATTTGTATATTTTGAAGATGTTTTATATAAAATATTAGTAGAAGAATATTATAGAAAGAGATATGTTTTTAATAGTCAAAACATGCCTGAATTAAAATTAGCTACTTTAGGAAATGATGCAGGAATAATAGGAGCAACTATTTCTTGTAACATATAAAAAACTATGTTATAATTTATGTATATAAAATTTTTTATACCTAGAGGGGGGCGACAAATGCATGATTACAATTAGAATATCTGAAATACGGTTTGGAAGGTATTTAGTAGTCAGAAAGGCGAAAATTCCAGCAAATCTCTTATCAAAAATAGAAACATATATTTATTTTAAAGGTGGTGTCATGATAGAAAAAAATCATTATAGAGTAACTTCTCCAAAATTGATACCAATGGTAAATGAATTGGAACGAACGTTAAAAATTAAGTTTGTCGAGGAAAGAGGCAGAAGAGTCGATTAACTTTTCTTGCACTAGGGGGTCATTTTAGACCCTCATTTTTTTTATTAAATCGTCAAGTGAAAAGTTAAATTATTAATTACTTTTAGAAAAGCATCTTTTCACTTGACAGTAACTCTCATTCTATTCTAAGCCCAAAAATATTCCTAATTATCGATATTCAACACTTTTTGTGACACAACCAGTAAACATTTCAAAGGCATTACCTTTCGGAACAACCCATAATTCCTGACTAACAAATACATGTTCTAATTTAGTACAGCCACGAAACATTTCATTCATACCAGTAACATTACTTGTATCAAAACTAGTTAAATCCAAAGTTGTAAGAGCCGCACAGTCAGCAAACAATAAGGTCATATTATCAATTTTTCGTGTGTCAAAATTACTTACATTTAAACTTGCCAAACTAGAACATTTATAAAACATTTCCCTTATTTCAGTAGCACTACTTGTATCAAAATTGCTTAAATCTAAATTTGAAATTTTTTCACAACCATAAAACATTTGTGACATATTTTTTACTTTACTTGTGTTAAAATTTTTTAAATTCAAACTTGTTAGGCTTTTACAGTTTTCAAACATACTTTCCATATTAAGCACAGAACTTGTATCAAAACTACTCAAATCCAGACTTATAAGCGCACTACTTTCACTAAACATGTTATACATACTAGTTACTTTACTTGTGTCAAAACTACTCAAATTCAAACTTTTTAAGCTTTTACACCAACTAAACATTGACGTCATATTAGTCATTTCACTTGTGTTAAAATTACTAACATCCAAACTCGTTAAGTTATAACAACTAATGAACATTGACGTAACATCAGTTACTTTACTCGTGTCAAAATTACTCAAATTCAAACTTATAAGTGATTCACAGCCACTAAACATAGAAGACATATCAGTCACATTACTTGTATTAAAACTACTTACATTTAAACTTTCTAAATTCGAACAGTCCATAAACATTTGGTGCATATCAGTTACATTACTTGTATCAAAATTACTCAAATCCAAACTTTTTAAGTTAGTACACCAACCAAACATTCCATACATAGAAGTTACATTACTTGTATTCAAATTGTTAATGCCTTCTATATTAGTCATGTCACAACCCCAAAACCACCAAGCCGTACTTTCTGGAGCAATTACATCTAAAAATTTAACAGTTTTTATATTATCGCTTTCACTGTACCATGGGGCTTTATTAAAAATATTTCCTTTTATATTCCCATAGCTTATTCCTTCTGGTAAATTTTCTTTTTTACTACTAAATGTTAATGTTCCATCATCGGATAATACTACATATATATCCGTTGGCTCCACTGGAATATATTCTTTTACCTTCCCATTTGATGATATTTCATAGCTTTTTCTTTCTCCTTTAAATTTCCAAGGTCCTTCTCCTTTAAAAGTATCATTTGTTACTTTATCTGCTCCAAATTTATTTTTTAATGCATTTTTTACATTTTCTGTTGAAAGCGTTCCTGTTCCATTAATTAGTGCATCTGTAACTGCTAGTTTTACTTGTTCTTCTTCTGTTACATCTTTTGTTATTTCATCTGCTTGTCCAGCCCTTCCTATAATTCCATTTTTCCCAATTAACATATTAATTGATATTCCTGCTAATATCAAAAGTACAATTATGGTTATGACTAACGCAATAAGTGTAATACCATCAACATTTCTTTTAAAATTTTTAATAATTTTTGTTCCTTTCTTTGTCATTTGTAAAAGACATATATATTTTTTTTAATATTAAAAACAAATTTAAAAAACTGTTCTTTAATTTTTACGTTTATATTATAGCAGTTTACTATTTTTCTTGCAACAGCATTTTCAAAATTGACACTATCTTAAGGTTGGGGTTAGTTGACAAAATAAGGAAAAAAAGTTATAATAGTAACAGTTGTTACCAATCATGGTAAAGAAGAGATTTATATATATTTATTTTTAGATGCAAATAAATATTAAATAATAAGATAAAACGGAAAAATAAAAGAAAAATATGTTTAAGGGTCGGTTTAATTAAACATTATAAAAAAATTTTATTTTCTTAAAAAACAAGAAAATATTTTTTTGCGTTGTTTTTAAGAATCTTTGAAAAAATCTTATTATTTAGATTGTTTTTGTTTAAAAGAGCAAAAAAAGTAAAAGATAAAATAAAATAATTTTTTTAGAAAACAAAAATAAGTGTATAAATTGAAAAATAAGTAAAGAAGGAGAGAAAAAAATAATGACAAACGAAAAAACGCAAAACAATTTAGAGCAAGACAGTATTAACAATTTAAGTGAATCAAAGCTTACAAAAAGAAAAAATAATTATAAAGAGAGAAATAATTCTTCAAAGGAAAAAACACATAATCAAAATAAGGGCTATACAAGAGGAGCAAGAGAAAGCAAAACCAGAAGTGGTTCAAGGCAAAATAAGTCTAGAAATAATGTAAGAGAAAATATAGCACAAACAGATGCAAGTGAAGGAATTCTAGAAAATGATTTAAAAGAAAATCTAGTAAGAAATGAAAAAAAGGAAAATAAAACAAATAGAAATTTAGAACGAAACAAAACTACAAGTAATTTAAAAAAAGAAGATGAATCTAAATTAGAAGGAGCAATTCAAAAGGCAACTAGAACAAGAAATTCAAGAAATACAAGGTCAATTCAAAGTGACCATTCAATATTAGCAGATAAATTAAAATTTGAATTTAAGAAAGAAAATTTAAAAATTATTCCTTTAGGTGGGTTGGATGAAATAGGCAAAAACATAACTGTTTTTGAATATGGTAATGAAATTGTATTAGTAGATTGTGGTTTAGAGTTCCCTGAAGACGATATGCTTGGTGTAGATTTAGTAATACCAGATATTACTTACCTAGAAAGAAACAAAGAAAAAATTAAAGGTTTAGTAATTACCCATGGTCATGAAGATCACATTGGCTCAATACCATATATTTTAAGACAGATAAATATTCCAATTTATGCAACTAAATTAACAGTAGCATTAATTAAAAATAAATTAGAAGAACATAATTTGTTAAGAAGCACAAAAATACATGTTGTAGAACAGGGGCAAACCGTTAATTTTGGAAATATAAAAGTAGAGTTTATTAGAAGTAATCACAGTATTCCAGATTCTGTTATGCTAGCTATAAAAACTCCAGTAGGAGTAGTACTTCATACTGGTGATTTTAAAATAGACTATACTCCAATAGATGACAAAGTAATGGATTTAGGAAGAATAGCCGAACTTGGAAATAGAGGAATCTTAGCACTTCTTTCTGATAGTACAAATAGTGAAAGAAAAGGTTATACAATGTCAGAAAGTTCTGTAGGAGAAGTATTTGATAGATTATTCCTAAATAATACAAAAAGAATTGTAGTAGCAACATTTGCTTCAAATGTACATCGTGTTCAACAAATAGTAAACTCATCTGTAAAATATGGAAGAAAAATTGCAGTATGTGGTAGAAGTATGATGAATATGATAGATGCAGCAATTGATTTAGGCTATATTGATGTTCCAAATAATATTTTTATAGATATTGATAATATCAAAAATTATCGTGATGACCAATTAGTAATCATCACAACAGGTAGTCAAGGAGAAGCAATGTCAGCACTTACTAGAATGGCAAATGGTGAACACAAAAAAGTAACAATTACTTCAAACGATATGGTCATTATTTCAGCAACACCAATTCCAGGAAATGAAAAATTAGTTTCAAGAGTAATTGATGAATTGATGAAAATAGGAGCAGAAGTAATTTATAGTTCATTAGAAGATATTCACGTATCAGGACATGCTTGCCAAGAGGAACAAAAATTAATTTTAACATTAGCAAAACCAAAATATTTTATACCTGTTCATGGTGAATATAGGCAACTTATGGCACATGCAGAAACAGCTAAAAAGGTTGGAATCGAAGGAAAGAATATATTTATTATGAGCAATGGTAGAACACTTGAATTAAACGAAAATGAAGCTAAACTTACTACTTCTGTACCAAATGGAAAAATATTAGTAGATGGTTTAGGAGTAGGAGATGTTGGAAATATAGTTTTAAGAGATAGGCAACACTTATCTCAAGATGGTTTAATTGTTATTGTTATGACAATGGATACATCTACAGGTGAAATCGTTTCAGGACCTGATGTAGTATCTAGAGGATTTGTTTATGTAAGAGAATCTGAAAACTTAATGGATGATGTGAAAAAAGTAATCAGAGATGAAGTAAGAAAATGTGAAGAAAATCGTATTCGTGATTGGGCAACTATAAAATCAAATGTAAAAGATACCTTAAGAGATTACATTTTTGAAAAAACCAAAAGAAATCCTATGATTTTACCAATTATAATGGAAGTATAAAAAAATCTGGAAAGAGGTGGTTCATGTGGAATACGAAGTAGGGGATATTGTAAAAACTAAAAAACAACATCCGTGTGGTAGTAAACTATGGGAATTAACTAGAGTAGGTGTTGACTTCAAATTAAAATGCATGGGCTGTGGACATATTATAACTTTAGAAAGGCAAAAAGCTTTAAAAGCAATAACTAAAAAAATAGATAAGAATCAGAATGAAAAAAGGTAACTTAACATTGTTGCTCCAGAAAAATCGCTAGATTTTTCTGGAGCAATAAAAAAGCGGGGCGACCAATGGCCACCTCGCCTTGAAAACGTATTATATTATACGGGAAGGGCACCGAGCTCGTCGAAGAAGTTGCGCACGCTGGGGGCAGGGAGCCTGGTGGAATCCTCCTGAATGAGAACCTTATCGCCATCCACACGGCTGAGGTCTCCTGCGGGCAAACCCACGCGGGGAAACTTTTCCTGGAACGCTTGGAAAGCGTCTTCAGCCGCCTTGTTGCTTACAAACCGAACGACAAAAAACTTCCGCATCATATCAATTACGTCCTCCTTAAAATAAGATACTCCAATAACGGAGCTCTTTTTATTATACAAAAAAAATAACAAAAAGTCAACAAATGATATATATTTTTATATTACAAAATTGTAAAAATAAAGCTAGGTGCGCTATACCTAGCTTTAAATAAAGTAAGATTAATATGTTTATAATATTAAAATAAATAATTTTCAATAGCTTCCCAAACTTTGTCCGAGTATATTTTTCTTTCTGATGAAAATGGAAGAAAAGTAATATCCTTCAATGAGTTTAAATCTTCCTGCAAATCTTTTACACAATCATCTACCTTAGTAATAGCTATTTTATCTGCCTTATTAGCAATTACAATACATGGAAGGTTTGTTTTAAAAATATAGTCATACATTAATTTATCATTTTCAGTAGGCTTGTGCCTAATATCAATAAGAAAAATAATAAGTGAAATGTTCTTACTTACTTGCAAATATTCTTCTATAAAATGCCCAACTTTTTCTTGTTCTTTTTTTGACATTTTACTATATCCATACCCTGGCAAATCAACAAAATAAAACTTATTATCCATATTATAAAAATTAATTTGCCTGGTTTTTCCGGGTTCACTGCTTGTTCTAGCTAGTTTCTTACGGCAGACTAAAGTATTTATAAAAGAAGATTTACCAACATTAGATTTACCAACCAGTACAATTTGAGGCAAATTATCTTGAGGATATTGCTTTGGATTTACAGCAGAGATTTTAAATTCAGGATTTTTTATAATCATAAGGTAATATCCTTTCCTAAAAATATAAAAATATGAATTAATCATATTTTTATATTTTTCACTATATTATTTTTTTGGAGTTAAAAGTTTAGTTCCACCCATGTATGACCATAAGATTTCAGGAATTGTAATACTTCCATCTTCTTGATAATGATTCTCTAAAAATGCAATTAGCATACGAGGAGGAGCAACTACTGTGTTATTTAATGTATGAGCATAGTAATTACCTTTTTCACCTTTTATACGAATACCAAGACGTCTAGCTTGAGCATCTGTTAAATTAGAACAGCTACCAACCTCAAAGTATTTTTGTTGTCTAGGGCTCCAAGCTTCTACATCACAGCTTTTTGCTTTTAAATCTGCTAAATCTCCACTGCAACATTCTAAAGTACGTACAGGAATTTCTAGACTTCTAAATAGTTCCACAGTATAAGACCATAATTTATCATACCATTCATAACTATCTTCAGGTTCACAAACAACTATCATTTCTTGTTTTTCAAATTGGTGAATACGGTAAACACCACGTTCTTCAATACCATGAGCACCTTTTTCTTTTCTAAAACATGGAGAATAAGAAGTCATAGTATAAGGTAATTTATCTTTTTGCAAAATTTGTTCTTTAAATTTACCAATCATAGAGTGTTCACTAGTACCGATTAAGTATAAATCTTCACCTTCAATTTTATACATCATTGCATCCATTTCTTCAAAACTCATAACACCTGTTACAACATTGCTACGAATCATAAATGGAGGCACACAATATGTAAAACCTTTATTAATCATAAAATCCCTAGCATAAGAAATAACTGCAGAATGTAATCTAGCAATATCTCCCATCAAATAATAAAAACCATTTCCAGCAACTCTACGTGCACTATCTAAATCTATTCCATCTAGAGCTTCCATAATATCTGTATGGTATGGAATTTCATAAGGAGGGGTAACTGGTTCTCCAAATTTTTGTATTTCAACATTTTCACTATCATCTTTTCCAATAGGAACAGATTCATGAATAATGTTAGGAATTTTCATCATTCTTTGAAGAATTTCATTACTATATTCTTCTTCTAACTTTTCATTTTCTAAAAGTGAATCATTAATTTCTTGTACTTGTTTTTTTATATTTTCTGCTTCATCTTTTTTACCTTGTTTCATTAAATTGCCAATTTCACTACTTAAGGAATTTCTTTTGCTCCTTAATTCATCACCCTTCATCTTTGCATCACGATTTTTAGTATCCAATGCAATAACTTCATCAACTAACCCTAATTTATGATCTTGAAATTTTTTCTTCATGTTTTCTTTTACTAAATCAGGATTTTCTCTTAAAAATTTAATGTCAATCATAATTTCCTCCTTAATTTATAGTTAAAACGCTAACTTTTTATGCAATTTTAACACTTTTTATGTTATTTTTCAATGTTTTTTATAAATTTTTAAAATGCTGAAAAAAAGTCTATTTGAATAACTTATGTATAAATTAAAAAATCTGGGTAAAATAGAAAAAAAATGGAGGTTATATGAATTTGCTTTTTGAATTTTTTAAGTTTATCTTTTTTACATTACTAATTGTTTTAATATCAAAATATCTTTTAGTAACAGTTTTACGAAAATTAGCAGAAAGTTTAAATTTAAAACCAAAAACAGTAGGGAATATTGCAGGAATTGCTACATCTGTTCCGGAATTGTTAACAGTGTCGTTTTCAGCATTTTCTGGGTTAATATCAGCAAGTACTTATAATATTATCAGTTCAAATATTATTAATGTAATTCAATACTTATTAACTATATTCTTAAATAAAAACCAAAAAATATTATATAAGAAAGCAATTAAAATTGATTTAGTTATGGTATTATTTACAATTTTAATTCCAATATTGATTTTTGCTTTTAAAATGGATTCATCTGCCGAAATTGTTCCAGCTTTTATTTTATTATTTTTACTCTGCTATTTTATTAATAATCATTCACACAAACTTTACTTAAATAAACAAACTGATAGTGAAAAGCAAATTCAAGAAGAGTCAAAATGGGTAAAAGGCAAGAGAAATGTAATTATAAAAAATACACTATATTTAATTGTTATAGCAATTACACTTTATATAATAGGAAATTTATTAAGTGATACCTTAGAAAATTTGTGTATATATTTTCATGTGGCTCAGTGGTTCATTGGAATTTTATTGGGAATTATTACTAGTATTCCCGAACTCATTACATTTTTAGAGTCACAGAAACATTACAATAAACAAGATAATGCAGAAGATGGGGTAATAGAAGCAACTAATAATTTATTAACTTCAAATATTTTAAACTTATTTATTATTCAATCAATTGGACTAATACTTTTCAAATTAGTACAAAGCTAAAGTGCATATATAAAAAATTGGAATAAAAAAATTTTTTTTGGATATATTTAAACAAACAAAAGAGGGGAGATGAACTAAATGAATTATGATTATCAAAAGGAAGATATAGTTTTAGAGAAAACTGAAGAAGAGAGAAATATTGAATTGATTATTAGTGTATTAAAAACTAAAAGAGAGCTAGATTTAGCCAATAGAAACTTTGAGACAGCCGAACCAGGCCTTATTGATTACTATGTATATCAAATAAAAGCAAATAAAAGTAAGCTTGACTTTTTAGTAAATAAAGCCAAGCAAAAGGGAATATCTTTGAATATGATTGAAGAATTATACTATAAAAAAAATCAAGTTGGATAAGTCATATTTGTCCAAATTCTATCATAAAAATTATTAAGTATTGAGGTGATAGAATTTGGATTTTTTTAATGTTTTTGTTATTATAGGGTGCATTATTGCTTTTTGGGTATTGGGCAGAATTTTTTCCATTCCAATAAAAGCCATTGCTAAATTGATAGGAAATTCAATATTGGGTGGAATCCTTATTTTTATTATTAATTTAATTGGTGGTATTTTTAATTTCCATATAGGCCTAAATTTAGGAACATCTATTTTAGTAGGTATTTTAGGAATCCCTGGAAGTATTTTGTTAATAATTTTAAAAATATGGATTTAAAAATTATTCAACTGTTACAGATTTTGCTAAATTCCTTGGCTTATCTACGTCCAATCCTTTATTTTTAGAAATGTAATAAGCAAGTAGTTGTAAAGGAATGATTGATAAAATAGGGGATATTAATGAATCTATTGTAGGAATATTTATCATACAATCAAAATTACTATCAGTAATTTTTTGATTAGTAATAACAAAAGTTTTTGCTCCTCTAGCTACAACTTCTTGAAGATTACTAATAGATTTTTCCATTAAATTTGGATCAGTTAAAATACCAATAACAGTTATATTATTTTCAATTAAAGCAATTGGTCCATGTTTTAATTCACCAGCAGCATATGCTTCAGAGTGAATGTATGAAATTTCTTTTAATTTTAAAGAACCTTCCATAGCAACAGGGTAATCAGTTCCTCTTCCAAGAAAATAAATATCATGTTCTTTATAAATTTTCTTAGCCAATTCTTTAATTTTATCATTTTCTTTTAATACGGTTTCTATTTTTGAAGGCAATTCTAAAATAGAAGTTTTAAGCTTATTTATAGTATCTTTTGAAGAAGACTCTAAAACTTCAGCAAAATACATAGCAATCATAACTAATAATACTACTTGTGAAGTATATGCTTTTGTAGATGCTACTGCAATTTCAGGACCTGCATGTGTATAAATTGTATAATCAGCTTCACGAGTAATAGAACTTCCAAGAACATTGGAAATAGCTAAAGTTTTAGCACCTTTTTTCTTTGATAATTTTAAAGCTGCTATAGTATCAGCTGTTTCACCTGATTGACTAATATAAATGCAAAGAGTTTTTTCATCTATAATAGGGTTTCTGTAACGAAATTCAGATGCAATATCAACTTCAGTAGGAATACGGCAAAGGCTTTCTAAAGCATTTTTTCCTACTAGACCTGCATGCATAGCAGTACCACATGCAACAATATAAATTTTATTAATGTTGCTCAAATATTCTTTAGTAAATGAAAGTTCATCAAATGAACATTTTTCATCTAACTTTAACCTAGTTCCAACTGTTTCACGAATAGAATTTGGTTGTTCATAAATTTCTTTTAACATATAATCTTCAAAACCATTTTTCTCAGTTGCATTTGCATCCCATTTAATATTTTTGATAGGTTTGTCATGAGTTGTCAAAGAACTATCATAAAATTGAATTGAATCATTAGAAATAACAGCATATTCACAATCATCTAATAAATAGAAGTTTTTAGTATATGGAAGAATAGCAGGAATATCAGAAGCAACAAAGTTTTCATAAGATCCTTTTCCTATTACTAAAGGGCTATCCTTTCTAACAACTATTAGCTTATCTGGGTATAATTTACAAACTACTTCGATAGCATAACTTCCTCTTAAATCATCAACAGCTGTTTTTACAGCCCATAAGAAACGGTCTTCTATAGTAGGAACACCATTAGTATAATAGTAGTGAATTAAATTAGGAATAACTTCTGTATCTGTTTGTGACAAGAAAAAATATCCTTTTTGAGTTAAAAAGTTTCTTAATTCATTATAATTTTCAATAATACCATTATGAACAACAGCAAATTGATTACTATTATCCATATGAGGATGGGAATTTTCTTGAGAAGGTTTTCCATGGGTTGCCCATCTAGTATGAGCAATACCAATAGTGGAAGTTAACTCATCAATTCCAGAAAGTGATTTTAAATTTGCGACTCTACCTTTATCTTTCATAACGCAAATTTCATTATTTTCAATAACAGCTATTCCAGCTGAATCATATCCTCTGTATTCTAAACATGATAAACCATTTATTAAAATAGGAGTGGCTTTTTTATCTCCTATATATCCTACAATGCCACACATAAATATACCTCCTTAAGTGACATAAAAAATCACAACATAGGAAAGCATACAAATTAAATGTACCCTATTAGATTTGTTATATCATATCACTATGATTTTTTATCTAATATTTCATGGCAGTACATTTGCCACAGAACCATCCGCCGAATATTTCGATAAGTTCCATCCTCGTCAACAATTAATTATAATTGTCCAGGCGCTATAAAGAAAACCTCCTTTTACATATTTCTTAATTTGTAACTTTCAATATTATTATATTACTACAAAAAATTAAATGTGTCAAAATTGATAATACTTTATTCTCTCAAAGTGGGGTTTCAATGGTAAAATATTCATTGTAAAAAAGAGTGAAATATGCTACAATAATTATCATAGATTGGGAGGTGCGCCAGTTGTTTGATATAGAACAAGAATTGAAAAAATTGCCAGACAAACCGGGTGTATATATTATGCATGATAAAAATGATAAAATCATTTATGTAGGAAAAGCAATTTCTTTAAAAAATAGAGTAAGGCAATATTTCAGAAAAAACAATAAAACAAAAAGAATAGAAAACATGGTGTCATTAATAGATCATTTTGAATACATAGTTACAGACAATGAATCTGAAGCATTAATATTAGAATGTAATTTAATTAAAAAAAACATGCCCAAGTTCAATGTTTTGTTAAAAGATGATAAAACTTATCCATATATTAAAGTAAATGTAAAAGAAACATATCCAGATGTCTATATTACTAGAAGAATACTAAATGACGGAGCAAAATATTTTGGACCATATGCCAGCAGTGGCAGTGCGAAAGAAATGATAGATTTCATAAAATCCAAATTTAAAATAAGGCAATGCAAAAGTTTTAAATTCAAAGATAGACCTTGTTTAAATTACCATATAAAAAAATGCAGTGCACCTTGTATGGGATATATTTCAGAGCAAGAATACAGGGAGCAAATAAATCAAATTATTAACTTATTAAGTGGAAAAACAGCTGTAGTAGTAAAACAATTAGAAAAAGAAATGCAAGAAGCTTCAAATAAATTAGAATTTGAAAAGGCAGCATACTTAAGAGATAAAAAATTAGCAATCGAAAAAATAAGTTATGAAAGGCAAAAAGTTTCTAACTTGTCAGAAAATGATATTGATGTTATTGGACTCGCAAGAAATGAGCTACGTGTTTGCATAGAAATATTTTTTATTAGAAATAGTAAAATGATAGGCAGGCAACATTATTTTTTTGAAGACTTAGAGGATGAAACAGATAGAGAGATTCTTTCAAATTTTATTAAACAATATTATATGAATAGTTTAATAATTCCACATAAAATAATGCTTAAAGAAAGTATAGAAGATAAAGAATTAATAGAGCAATCACTTTCAGAAAAAATTGGAAGAAATGTAGAATTAAAGTCCCCACAAAAGGGTGAAAAACTTAAATTAGTGGAAATGGCAGAAAGAAATGCAAAAATCACTTTAGAAAATACAGAAAGAGAAAAATATAGTATTGTAAATGAATTAAAAAAAGTACTTTCCATGGAAAAACTTCCTAGAAAAATAGAAAGTTTCGATATTTCAAATCTCTCTGGAGAATATGTAGTTGCAGGAATGTGCGTACTTCAAGATGGTATAGTAAAGAAAAACTTATCTAGAACTTTCAAAATAAAAACAGTATTGGGGCAAGATGACCCACGTTGTATGAAAGAAGTAATAATAAGAAGGCTAAAACATTCATTGGAAAATCCAAATGGTGGTTTTGGAACATTACCAGATGCTATTTTCGTAGATGGTGGTATTACCCAAATGAGAGCTGCTAAAGAAGCGGTGCAAGTGTATCAGTTAAATATTCCTATTTTTGGAATGGTAAAAGATGATAAACATACCACAAGAGCATTGATAGATGAAAATAGAAATGAATTTAAACTATCTGAAAGGCTTATGAATACAATTACTCATTTTCAAGATTGCGTGCATGAAAAAGCAATAGGATATCATAGAAAGCTTAGAGGTAAATCAATTACAAAATCAGAATTGGATAATATTCCAGGAATTGGGCCTGCAAAAAAGCAAGCACTACTAAAGCATTTTGGAAGTGTTTCAAAAATAAAACAAGCAACAGTTGAAGAAATGGTTAAAGTAAAGGGTATAAATGAAAAATTAGCTACATTTATACAAGATGAATTATCAAAAAAATAAAGAAATTGTCAGAATTTTGTATACGTTTTTTATCATAAACCTAAAAAACTAGCATATATATTTAAAAAGGTATTTTTATACTAAAAATGAAAGGAATGGGGTTTATGGAGTATACAAAAGATTTAATTTTAGATGTACGTTATGGAGAGGTAAAAAGGAGAAAAGCTTTTAAAAGTAGGACAAGCAAAATAACTGCAAAGCTAATAAAACATAAAATTGTAACAGCAAGTGTTTTTATAGCTGGTATTTTAATAGCAATAGATGTTTTATTAGTAATGAATTTTGTACAGATTTTAGAAATTTATTAGAAGCTAAGAAATATTTAGAATGTTAAATATGCTATATGCAAGCAAATAATTGTTATCAAAATTTTCTTAGCTAGTTAAATGAGAGAAAAATCAGCAGAAATGAAAGGAATGAAAGCAGTAATGGAAATAGCAAATGAATGGAAAGATTATGAAATATTAGATATGGCAAATGGCGAAAAACTAGAAAGATGGAAAAATGTTATTTTAGTTAGGCCTGATCCACAAATAATTTGGAAAGAAAAGACGTATCCAGAAAAATGGAAAAATGTAAATGCTAGATACCATAGAAGCTCAACAGGAGGAGGAAATTGGCAGTATGAGAAAAAAATACCAGAAAGCTGGAAAGTACAATATAAAAATCTAACTTTTCAAATTAAACCAATGGGATTTAAACATACAGGCTTATTTCCTGAACAAGCTGTTAATTGGGATTGGATGATAGAAAAAATTCAAAATGCAAAAAGACCAATAAAAGTATTGAATTTATTTGCGTACACAGGTGGAGCAACTGTCGCATGTAGCTATGCGGGGGCTTCAGTATGCCATGTAGATAGTTCAAAAGGAATGGTAACATGGGCAAAAGAAAATTTGCAGGCCTCAGGGTTACAAGAAAATCCGGTTAGATTTATTGTTGATGATGTTTTCAAATTTGTAAACCGTGAAATTAGAAGGGGAAATACTTATGATGCCATTATAATGGATCCTCCATCATATGGAAGAGGTACCAATGGAGAAGTATGGAAATTTGAAGAAAATTTGATAGAATTAGTCCAATTATGTTCAAAAGTATTATCAAATAATCCATTATTTTTCTTAATTAATTCATATACTACAGGAATATCTAGCAAAGTATTGGAAAACATTTTGAGCCTAACTGTGGATAAATCCTATAAAGGAATATTGTCCAGCGGAGAAATAGGACTTCCAATGACAGAATCTAAACTAGTACTTCCTTGTGGAATTTATGGAAGATGGGAATCACGTTAATAAAATGTATGATTAATTGCATTTTCAATTGAAGTTATATTTAGAAAGGAAATTGGAGCAAGAATGGAAGCACTCAATGTAATTTATGAAGATAATCATATAATAGTAGTAGAAAAGCCTGTTAATATCCCATCCCAGGGAGATAAAACAGGAGATATAGATATGCTAACATTAGTAAAAAAATATCTAAAAGAAAAATATCAAAAGCCAGGAGAGGCATATGTTGGCTTAGTTCATAGATTGGACAGACCAGTTGGAGGAGTAATGGTATTTGCAAAAACCTCTAAATCAGCGGGGAGACTAAGTGATCAAATACGAGAAAAGAAATTTCACAAAAATTACCTAGTTATTGTAAATGGTAAGATGGAAAAAGAAAAAGGTACCTTAGAAGATTATCTACTAAAAAATGAAAAGAAAAATATGAGTAGAGTAGTTCCAGAAGGCACTAAAAACAGTAAATTAGCTAGTTTGGATTATGAAGTTTTAAAATATGATTCAGAAATTAATTTATCTGTTTTAAAAATAAATTTACATACAGGAAGGCATCATCAAATTAGAGTTCAGTTATCTAGTAGAAATCACAGCATTTATGGAGATCAAAAATATGGGGGAAGAGGTCATGGAAAACAAATTGCTCTTTGGGCATATGAATTAAAACTATATCATCCTATAAAAAACGAGTTAATGACCTTTAACAGTATTCCAAAACAAATAGGAAGTTGGAAAATTTTAGAAGGACTAAAAATTTAAAATTAGATAAAAGGAAAAGACATAAAAGAAATACAAATTTAAAATTAGATAAAAGGGAAAGCCATAAAGGAATACAAATTAAAAAATACAAAGCCATATCTGTAAAAATAATTTATAGATATGGCTATAAGTTTATTTAGAGCTTGTTTTGAATAAAAGAAATTTAATAATAAATTTCCAATTGTTGAGAAAAAAGATTGTCATTTTTAGATGTATACAAATTCAAATTTTTATTCTTTTTTAGAAATTCCCTAACTTCCCACAAACCAAGCCCACTATTAGTTTTTTCAGATTTTGTAGAAAAATCTTTTTCAAATATGCGATTTAAGTCAATGTCTTTATTAAAATAGGTATTTTCAATAACTATAATAAAACGTGAACGATTTTCTTCTTTACGAAAAGTAATATAAACCATTTTTTCATCACATTCAGAAGCAGCTTCAATTGCATTATCAATAAGAATTCCGAGAATTCTAGTAAATTGATACATTTTCAAATGATTTTCAAGTTCATTTAAGTCTACAAGAACACATAAACTAATTTGTACTTCTATATCATTTGCTTTATGATATTTGCCAGCTATTACATTATAAATAGCAGAACTATTAATTATTTTTGGATTTAAAGTAGATAAATTATTAACACGGTTACAATCCTTTTGCAACTGCGAATAATACTTCTTTAAGCCTGACATATTATTTGTTTCTACATATCCTCCAATTCCTTGCATAATGTTATTAAAGTCATGCTTGAAACATCTCATATTATCAAGTAATAAATTTACAGTTTGATTATACAATTTAGCTTCTTCTAAATTCCTAGATGTAATTACTAGTTTAGAAACATTAAATAAATTATAAAGAACTATGAAGATACAACTACAAGAACCAATAATTGCAATTGTAAGAATAATAGAAGGCATATTATATTTATAAAATGAAATAAGGAAAATTTGAATTCCCGCTGTTACAGAACCAAGTAAAATATTAATTATGATAAAGATTTTTCCCTTAGTAGGCAAATCTTCTAAATTAACATGAAATATTTCCATTATCAAATACCTCCAATAATTGATTTTTATATTTGGGTCCAATATAACATTTTGAATTTTCGTTATTATTTAAGAAAATAGTATTATTACACATATTGATATCTGTTATTTTTTCCAGATTTACAATATAGGACTTATGGCATTGAATAAATTGTTTTGGAAGATTAGGCAAAATTTTCCTAAAAGAACCATAAAGCTCATACTTTTTGGTATCTGTATAAAAAATTAATTTCATTCCATCTTTTTGAATATATTGAATAGTATCTTGTCTTATTAATGTCTTACTATTATCAAATTTTACAAACTTTATTTTAGAGTCAATTACATCTTCAAATAGTCTAGTAATTGTATTTTCCAAACGTTCAATAGTAATTGGTTTAGGCAGATAATCAAAGGTTTTGTATTTATATGCTACTAGGCTATATTCTAAATGACCAGTTAGAAAAATAATGTAAGTATTTTTATCTTTTTTTCGAATAATTTCTGCTAAATCAAGTCCAGAAATTTTTGATTTTAAATCAATATCTAAAATAAACACATTAACAGTATGTGTTTTAATATAATTTATTACAGTATTAGGATTTGTAGTACTCAGCACAACTTGTGCTTCAAAACATTTTTTAGTAAAAATGGAATTCAGCATTTTTTCTAATTTTGAGAGAATAATATTATTATCATCACATAATAAAAAATCTAACATAAATTTCCTCCGCATAATAAAAAATATAAATTTTATCATTTAAGCAAATACAAATTTTTTTCAAAATTCAACAAATCCAATAAAATGGCGACAAAATTGTTATATAATTAACATTTTTTTCCAGTCATAAAAATAAATATAATTCAAATATCAAAGAATGTCAAGAAATTTAAAATAAAAAGTAAAATAATGGAAATGAATATTAGAAAAAAAGTCTATTGAAAGATGCTTATAAATAGCAAAATAATAATTAAAAGTCTGATGAAAAATTAATAAATATGATTGGAAAAAAATAAAAAGTCGAAACATGAAAAAAATATTTACAATTTTTTTTCAAAGTAATATAATAATATTGTAAGCTATATCTAAAATGTAGAAATAATATATTTATTATCAAAATATATGTGCTAAGGGGAAAAAAAATGAAAAAACTAAAGAAACTGTTTATAATAATAAGCATATTAATTTTTATTCTAATTTTATTATTAAATCAAAAAGTAATTGCAGATTATGATGTTCCTTCAGTTGAAGGTATTGAATATTCAGAAGATTTTAAAAACTGGCTACAGCTTCCGGAAAAGCAAAAGTCAGAAGTTTTGCAACCTAGAGTTTACAATGCATTAGCTACAACATTTAATTCAAAAAGCCCACTTTATAAAGCAAGGTTATTAGGAATTAGTGCTAGTGCTACATATAATCTAAAAAATATAATTCCATCAAATTTACAAATAAGAAACCAAATGGATACATATTCATGCTGGGCATTTGCTGCTTTGTCATCACTTGAAACAAACTTAGCAATGGCCAATTATAATAGAAAAAAGAGTGATGCAAACTCAAAAGTGTTTGACTACTCAGAAAGACATATGGAATATTCTACAAGTAGGAATTTTAAAGATGGTCAACAAAATGAACTTGGATATAATAGAGTAGCAGGAACCGGTGGCAACTGGAATTATGCAATATCATATTTAACAAATGGTAGTGGAGCAATTCCAGAAGAGGAAATGGAATTTGAAAATAATACTGATGAGATAGAATTAAGTCAAATTCAAGGAAAAACTCTTGCAACTAGAGTTTTAGACTCAGTAGAATTTGCAGATTATAATGCTGAAGAAAATAGTGGCTCTAAAAGCCAAATAATGTCTCAAATAAAACAACATATACAAAGTTATGGCTCCGTGTTTGCTTCAATACATGGTAATGCTTCTTCAGAATTAGGTTTTTCATGTTATGATAATGCAAACAGTGCTAAATATTGTAATGATTCTGGGCTTCATAGAGCTGATCATGCGGTTTCCATAGTTGGTTGGGATGATGGTTTCAGTAAAGATAAATTTACAGAAAATTGTAGGCCTACATCAGATGGTGCTTGGATAATAAGAAATTCTTGGGGAGAGAATATAAGTTGTAGCCTATCAGAATTAAAACAAGCTATTATTCAATCAGCAAGGGATCAAGGAAATTATACCTTGCAATATTCTGATATCACAACTGAATTTCTTCAGCAACATGGATATACTGTACAGGGGAATATGGTATATTATGAGGTTGGCGATGCAGGCTTTATGTATGTATCTTATGAAGATTGCAATATATCCAAAAATCTTTATGGAATAGAAAAAGCATCAGATATTATTGATTATGACTATATGTATCAATATGATACATATTATCCAGCAATGACTGTAAAATTTAAGCCTACGTCATATATTGGAACTGTATATGATAGAAAAAATGCAAGTGGAACAGAATATTTAACACAAGTTGGAATATATGCACCAGAAACATATACTTGTAAAGTATTTGTAAATCCAACTGGTGAAAGTATGGAAAAATCATCTTTGAAAGAAATTACATTAAAAGAAGGCCCAACAGAAACCTTTAATTCAGGATATCATACTTTAGAATTTGCAACACCTTTACAATTAACAGGAAGTAAATTCGCAGTTGTTCTAGAAATAAAAAGTACACAAGAAAAAGCAAGTATAGCACTAGAAACTAGATTAGATGGATATCAACAATTTGACTATGTACAGGTAGAAAGTAATAAATGTTTTATGGGAACAACCGACAATTTGGAAACTTGTGAATGGAAAGATATGGGCAAATTAAAGGATTGGGTATCAACTTTACCAAATGGAGATAATACAATAAAAGCATATACTATAAAAAAGCCATATGATGAGTCTCTAAAAAGTATTGAAATAGAAACACCACCACAAAAAACAACATATTATGAGGGAGAAGAATTTCAAAAGGATGGTATGACAATAAAAGCAATATACAATAGTGCTACGAAGCCGTTTGAAATATTAGCTGATAATGCATATAGCATTACAGATGGTAATAGTTTAACTAAAGACAAAACCTATGTAACAATATCTTATAATGATAAAACAGTTCAACAAAAAATAGCAGTACAAGAAAATGAGCTAACTAGTATAGAAATAGCACATCAACCTGAAAAAACTGATTATATTGAAGGTGAAAGTTTTAATAGCACTGGAATGGTTGTAAATGCTGTGTATAAAAATGGTACTAAAACACCAATAACAGAATATAGCATAGAAAATGGTACCAATTTAACGAATGGTCAAACAGAAGTTAAAATTTCATATCAAGGAAAGACGGCTACAGTAACAATAAGTGTAACACCAAATGCATTAGAGAACATATTCATATCTACGCAACCATCTAAAAAAGATTATATAGAAGGACAAGATTTTGATCCTAACGGAATGGTTGTTAAAGGGCACTATAAAAATGGTTCAGAACCAACAATTGCAGAATATACTGTTGAAAATGGAAAAAAATTAACTGTAGGTCAAGACCATGTAACAATAAAATATCAAGAAAAAACAGTTGACCAAGGAATAACTGTTAGAGCAAAACAAATTACTCAGATTGAAATAAGTACTCAGCCTCAAAAATTGAAATATGTCCAAGGCAAAGACTCTTTAAGCTTAGAAGGAGGAGTTTTAACTGTAACATATGATAATGGAACTTCTGAAAACATTGATATGACTTCACAAGATGTTGTACCAGGTGAATTTAGTAATGCTACTATAGGCCCTGTTACAGTTACAATTACATATAAAGGCCATACAACACAACTTCATGTTGAAGTAGTTGCTGAGCCAGTAGCTCCAAAAACAGTTACAGGAATTTCAGTAAGCAAAAAGCCAGATAAATTAGAATATATTAAAGACAAAGAAAATGAACTACAATTAGCAGGTGGTACATTAAAAGTTGAATATAGTGATGGAACAAATACTACTATTCAGATGACAGATACTGGAGTACATGCAAGTGGATTTAAAAATGATACAGTAGGAAAAGTAACAATAACAATTACATATCAAGAACAAACAACAACTTTTCAAATTGATATAATTAATGAACCTGTGGTAGAAAAAACAGTTACAGGAATTTCGATAAGTAAGAAACCAACAAAGTTAAAATATATAAAAGGTAAGGATACAGAGTTAAATCTAGAGGGTGGAGAATTAACTGTTACATATAGTGATCAATCAACAAAAAAGATTTCAATGACAGCTGGTGGAGTATCTACAAGTGGTTTTAGTACTCAAACCTTAGGAGAGATAACAATTACAGTCACCTATGAAAATCAAACAGCAGAATTTAAAGTTGAGATAATAGAAGAACAAGTAGCTCCAAAAACAGTTACAGGAATTTCAATAGCACAACCACCAACAAAACTAACCTATATAAAAGGAAAGGAAAATCTAGAGTTAGCAGGTGGTAGCATAAAAGTTACATATAGCGACGGTTCAAATCAAAATATTCCAATGAATTCTGAGGGAGTATCGATAAGTGGATTTAGCAATGATGTAGCAGGTACTGTAAATGTGACAGTTACTTATCAAAGCAAAACAACACAATTCCAAGTGCAAATAATAGATGAGCAAGTGATAGAAAAAACAGTTACCAAAATTTCAGTGAAAAATTTACCAACAAAATTAACTTATATTAAGGATAAAGAAGAATTGAACCTAGCAGGAGGTACTATAGAAGTTACATATAGTGATGGAACATCACAAGAACTTCAAATGGCTTCTAGTGGTATTGCTGTAAATGGATTCAATAATGAAACTGTAGGTACAGTAGTAATAGTACTTACATATCAAGAAAAATCAGCACAATTTGAAGTGAAAATTGTTGAAGAGGAAGCAGAAAATTCAAATATTGATAATCTAGGATGTGAAGTACAAAAAATTCAAGCATATTATTTTACAAGTAATTCACAAAAAAATTATGTTTTAGTAGATATTGAAATTTCAGGTATTTTGAAGAGCTCAGGTAATGATTCTCTTGAATATTATTATTACTTATCTCCAAATGCAAATGAACAAAATGTTCAAGATTGGACTGAAATTACTGAAGAACAAAATGATAACACAAAATTGAAATTTAATGTGGATTCAAGAAAAATGTCAAATTATGCTGAAATAGCTAATGAAGATACATTATATTTATATATAAAAGAAGTTGCTGTAAGAGGTGGAAACCAAAGTGTAGTTATTTCTAAACCAATCAAACTAGAATCAGATGTAGGAGTTGAAGCATATGTTGATAATGTAAGAAGAGAAGATTTAGAACAAAGTGAACCAGGTAGTGATAATCCAGATAAAGATAATACTACAGCAGAAGGTGAGATGCCTCAAACAGGTATAATGTCAATGATTGTGGTACTAATTGCTATAGCTGGATTAACTATATTCTGCTATATAAGATACCATAAATTAAAAGATGTAAAATAAGCAATATTACTTCAAAGAATTAAGTAAAATGTAAATGAATTAATTAATATAAAAATAACTAAAGAGTAAAATCTTTAGTTATTTTTTTATATATTTATTCATAAGATTAAATAATGAAATGGAGGCAAGCACATGAAAAAATCAATATTTGAGTCAAATTTAAAAAAAGTAATAATATCTATTTTTCTACTTATATTCGCATTCTCAGTAATACAGACCAATAAAAAAGAAAATACTATTCAAACAAGTTCATCATCTTCACTAGATAATCAAAAAATTGGGTGGGGAATAAAAAGAGAAGATAACCACAAACAACCTGACTTGGGAGCAAAAAATAAAAAGATTATTGATGAATATCAGGGAATTGCTATGGGAAATTCTGAAAAGCAATATGTGTATTTAACCTTTGACGAAGGTTATGAAGCTGGATATACAGAAAAAATTTTAGAAGTTTTAAAACAAAATGATGTAAAAGCCACTTTTTTCATAACAGCTCATTATTTGAATACTCAGCCAGACTTAGTGAAAAGAATGATTGATGAAGGTCATATTGTAGGAAATCATATTTAAGTTATATATATGTACGTAAATAATAAGCTATCAAAATTAAAGCAAATAAAAAGCCGGGTGTCAGTGACGCCCAGCTTTTTTGGTAATGATGGCAATGGTGGCTATTAGCATTACCAATGTGTGGCTTCCAATTAAAATTGCCATGATACCAGAAATAGCAGACCCAAACGAGAAAATTAAGGTTACTATCATGGCTGTGATGACCAAACTGGAAACAGTTGCGAGTACGGGTTTTTTAATGTTGAATAACCAGAACGTGATAATGCCAAGGGTTACTGTTTCACCAATGGCGCCCTCAAGAATCAGGTTTCCTACGACTTTGCAGTTGCCAAGAGAAATCATTTTGATTCCTCCGACGATAAATTCGATGGGACATACTACTGCAAGATAGAGGAAGACGATGAAGATTGGCATGAACACGAAGATCATTGCCAAATCGCCAGCAGCCTTGGGGCTCCTCTTAGCACCTTTTGCCAGCAAGAACATTTTTAACATAAGATTTCCCTCCGCACAGTTGTGCACTTAAAGTCAAGCCTTTGTTGCCTTTCGAGGATTTATACAAAAAACTTGCTATATATATTATAACATATTATGTTAATTCTAGCAAATCAAAAATGTATTATACACAAGATTTATTTTGGAAAATGTTCATAATTTAAAAATAATAGAAATACCTTTAAATGTAAAGGATGGGGAAAATAAATATTTCAATCCATATTGTTTATGTAAGTATTAAAGGCTTACATAACAGGAGAGGAGAATAGGTTAGTTTTTAAGGCTAACCTAAGCTAGTAAATATGAAAAATTATGAACAAAGTAAAACTAAAAAAGTGTATGGAGAAGAAAGCTTAAAAGAAATATTAACAAATTTACTTGAAAAAACTTTTATAAAAGAGATTGAAAGGAAGAAAAATGCTAAAAGTAAATAATTATAAAGTGGCTAAGTATATGCGTTTATCAAGGGATGACGGAGATGAGGTTGAAAGCGAAAGTATAGAAAACCAAAGGGATATACTAGATAGCTATATAGTTAAACATGAAGAATTACAAGATATTGAAGAATATGTTGATGATGGCTATACAGGAACAAATTTTAATAGACCACGGATTTAAGAAAATGCTTCAAGATATAGAAGATGGTAAGATAAATTGTATTATAACAAAGGACTTATCAAGATTTGGCAGGGATCATATTGATACAGGTTATTATTTAGAAAGATATCTACCAGCAAATAATATAAGATATATAGCAATAGGAGATAATGTAGACACAATTAATCCTGAGGGACTACAATTTTTAACCTTTAAATTGAGCTTCAATGATTATTATGCACAAGATATATCAAATAAAATTAAAAGTGTAAAAAAAAGGAAAATGGAAAAAGGAGAATTTCAAGGAGGAATAGCTCCTTATGGATACAAAAAAGATAGCAAAATAAAAAATCATTTAATTATAGATGAATATGCTTCAAGAATTATTAGAGAAATATTTGATATGTATGTATATAAAGGAATGTCTACAATAAAAATTGCAGATAACTTAAATGAAAGAAACATTGAAGCTCCATGCCTATATCTAAAAATTCCAGTATGTATGAAAAGAAAAAGCAAAAACCAAGCAGGATATATATGGCGTAGTGAGCAAATTGTAAAAATCTTAAAAAATGAAGTATATATAGGAAATGTAGTGGGAAGAAAATTTCAAAAGATAAGCCACAAAGTTGAAAAGGTAAGAGCAACTAAAAAAGAAGAATATGTTATTGTAAAAAATATGCATGAACCAATTATTGATGAACTAATTTGGGAAAAAGCGCAAGACAAGCTAAGTAAACATTCAAAATCAAAAACAAGAAATAATGAACAACCATTAAAAGAATTTTTATATTGTGCAGAATGTGGTGGAAAAGCAACATATAGAATAAGAAGAGAAGAAAGAAAAAATGGCAACATCTGGGAGCAAAGAACTTTTATATGTTCTAACAAAAATATTAATAAAAATTGTACTTGCAAGCCAATAGATGAGCAGATTATTTTAAATGCATTAAATGAAGTTATACAAGAAGAAGTTGGAAAAATAACTTATACAGAAGCTGAAATAATAGAAATTTATAAAAATGCGGAAAAGAAAGTAGAATCTCAAAATAACTTATTAAATAAAAAGAAAGATGAAATACAAGAAAGGATAACTAAGAATGAGCAGGTTTTGAAAGAAGTTTATCAAGATAAAGTACAAAAAATAATCACAACAGATGACTTTAACATTATTTATAAAAAGTTGCAAAAAGATAAAAACGAGCTATTAAGCAAGCTAAAGCAAATAGAAACAGAAATAACACAAGCACAAAAGGAAAATACAAAAATAGACTACATAGAAATAATAAACCTTGCTAAAACAGTTTTAAAGCTTGAAAATCCAAGTAAAGAAGTATATGCAAAGCTAATAAATAAAATAGAATTTGATAGCCATAAAAATATTATTGTCACATTCACTTTTAAAAAACAATTATGAAGAAATGTGATTAGTGCCATAACTAACAAATAAAGTACATAGATATAACTTAAATACATACTGTTAATCACAAATCCATGCCAGATTTAACTAATGAGCAAATAAAAAAAGAGGTTATGGATTTACATTCAGCAATATATGAGAAATTTGGCTATGAAATGAAATATATAAGGCCACCTAAGGGTGAATTTAGTCAAAGAACTATAGCATATACAAACACATTAGGATATAAAACTGTTATGTGGTCTTTTGCATATGATGATTGGGATGAAAACAAGCAAGGAAGAGAAGAATATGCTAAAAAGAAGATCTTAGATAATGTACACAATGGAGCAGTTATTTTACTCCATGGTAATTCAAAAGATAATACTAATATTTTAGATTATTGTATTAAACAAATTAAAAGTATGGGATATGAGTTTAAAAACTTAAATGAATTTTCTAGGTAAAATAATTAGAAAGGAGTAGAAGCTAAAAAGCATAAAAGAAAATTTCTTGCTTAATATGCTTCAAAATTAATATGGCAAAACCAAAAAAGAAAGCTCCAAGTAAAGTAAATAAATTATTAGATATTCCTCAAGAAGTTTCTACTAATATACCTAAAATCACTATTATTGGGTTTGAGCAAATGCTAATTGAAAATTACAAATCCATTCTAGAATATCAAGAATTTTATATTCGTATTAGTACATATATTGGCATTTTAAATATAAATGGCTATGAATTAAATTTAAGAGAAATGACCACAGATGATTTAATAATAACAGGAAAAATAGATGCAATAGATTTTGAGCCAATTGTTGATGAGCAATAGTATTACAGATGAAAAATAAAGGAGGTAAATAAATTGTACTTTAAGGTATTACTAAATAAAATCTTTGGGTATATAACAATAGAAGTAGAGGGATATTTTATAGAACGCTTCATGAACCTTTGCAACCAACGAAAAATCTTTTTATGGAATTTAAAAAGAATACATTCAACAATTATGAATGTAAATATCGGAATAAACGATTTTAAAAAGTTAAAACAGATTGCTAAAAAAACTAAATGCAGGGTAAAAATTAAAAAGAAAAGAGGACTCCCTTTTTTACTTCAAAGGTATAAAAAGCGAAAAATATTTTTTGCTTTATTTTTACTCATTTTAATTTCTATTGTTGTGTTATCAAATTTTATTTGGAATATTGAAATTATAGGAAATGAACAAATACCTTCTGAAGAAATAAGCCAAATATTGGAAAAGAGTAATTTTAAAGTAGGAAGATGTAAAATAGGAATAAATACAAAAGAGGTGATTAATCAAATTCGATTAGAAAGAGATGACATAGCATGGGCAGGAATAGAAATAAGGGGTACTAATGCAACTGTAAAAATTGTTGAAGCTGATTTAAAACCAGAGCTAATTTCAGAGGAAGAATATTGTAACCTTGTTGCAACAAAAGATGGAATAATTACAAAAATTACAGCACAAAACGGAACTCCTGTAGTAGAAGAAGGAGAGGTAGTAAAAAAAGGAAGTGTTTTAGTTGGTGGTTGGCTAGAAGGAAAGTATACAGGAACCAGATATGTGCATGCAAATGGCGAGGTACAGGCAAAAGTATGGTATTCAGAAAAGGTTCAAATACCTTTAAAACAGATGAAAAAAGAGAAAACAGGAAACGAGGAAAATAAATACTCTGTAAAGGTAAATAATTTTGAAATAAATTTGGCAAAAAGGGTTTCAAAATTTAAAAAATATGATACAATAGAGTCGACTAAAAAATTGAAGCTATTTTCTGATTTTTATTTACCAATTGAAATACATAAAACGAATTTTCAAGAGTACCAAGAAAAGGAAATTGTTTATACACTTCAAGAAGCAGAAAATATAGGAATACAAGAAGCAAAACAAAAATTAGATGAAAAAGTACCAAACAAAGATATGATTTCAGATGAAAAAATTTATAAAGAACAAACATCAGAATATGTGGAAATTGAAGTAGTTTATGAAGTGCTAGAAAATATTGCGACAAAAGAGAAAATAATATTTTGAAAGGAAGATTAGCCATGGAAGAAAGAAGTTTGAGAGTATACCAAGACAAAACATTTATCTCTAAACTAACAAATACAATTACAAAAATACTAACACCAACTAAAATTGGAATAAATGGAATGCTCATTTCTATGAAAAGAAATAATGCACTAAAAAACTATGAACAATATGTAGAAGCCAAAGAAATAGAAAATCAAGCTAAGCAAGAGGCAATTTCAAAAAAGTTTGAAGACATTTATGCACTTTATCTAGAATCAATAGATAAATACATATTAGATTCTATATATAAAAAAGTTAGAAGTGATTCAGCTACAGACTTCGAAAGAAATGCATTATCACAATACTATACAATAGTGCACCTAAAAGAAACTGAATATTTAGAGTATAAGTATAGAAAGCAAATGTATTTATTAAGCTTAGACTACCAAACAGTAGAAAATCTTAATAAACCACAATTATTTGACAGATATAAAAGATTATATTCTGAGCAAATGGAATCTTTATATAAAGGGTTATTAAAACATTATTCAATAAAATTAGCAGATAACCAAAATGCAAGTTCTAAAGATGAAATATATCAGAAAATTTTTGATACAATAGAAGGTTATATAGATAGTATCTTACCAATAAAAATGAAGCAAGAGCCTAACAACAAAGTATATCAAGAAATTTTAGAAGAATATCAAAATTTTGAAAAATTTACAATAGGTAAGTTAGACCAAAATGATACTATTGAAAAAAATATGATATTATTAGCACTTAGTAGAAAATTGTTTACACACAGTTTGCCATTAATTGTGGCAGAACAATGTTATGAAAAATTATTACAAGACACAAGAAGCCTAATAGTAGATACAAAAATATCTCGCAAACAAGAAAAAGCATATTCAATATTAATGAATTTAATTGAAGAATATCAAGTAAAATTGCTATCAACTAAAATTTACTGGGAAAAGCCAGCAGAACGTGAGCAATACAAAGAATTTTGGAAAGCATATCAAGACATGCAAGAACAAAAAGATATAAATTATGCACAATATTTACAACAAAAACAAATTTTATTTTTGAAAAATGACCTAAAAAAATTACGTGCAGATTATAATAAACATTATAGAATTATTCAATTTTATCAAAATAAGTTGGTAGAATTTGGAGTAATGAAAAACTTAAAAAATGCTTGTAGAACAGAAAAAGGTTATATCAAAAAGAAAGTTACTGCACATGCATAATAACAAAATTTGAAAATGTGGGGAAATTAGATGGGCAAGGTAGCTGAAATTATTTGGAATAATATTCAAAAAGATGAACAAAATGAAGAACTAATTGAACAAGTAATACAAAAATGTTTTGAGGTAGAGAATATAAATCCTACCTCTTTCTATATATGTGTTACTTTAACAAATCCGGAGGAAATTAATAAAATAAATAAACAATATAGAAACATAGATAAACCAACAGATGTATTATCTTTTCCTATGTTTGAAAAAAAAGAATTAGATGAATTAATTAAAAATAATCTTTCAAATGAACAAGCAGAAGAAAAATCACTTGATAAAAATGATATAGAGGCATTAGAAGAAACTACTCAAGATATATTAGGTGATATTATTATTTCTGTTCCACAAGTAGAAGTACAAGCAAAAGAATATGGGCATAGTTTCACAAGGGAACTTGCATATATGGTAGTTCATGGCTTTTACCATTTAAGAGGTTATGACCATATGACTGAAGAAGAAAAAACACAAATGAGGGAAAGAGAAGAAAATGTACTTATGAAATTAAATATAACAAGATAAATTAAAAATGAAGGGAAGTCTATGAAATCAAAAAAGAAAAACAATGAAAAGAATGAAAAAAAAGACTTACATAATCAAGCAAATAAAATAGAGGTTTCAAAACAATCTAAACAAGAAAATCGAAAAGATGAAAAAAGCATTTTAGAAGAAAAAACAAAAAAACAGCAAGATGATAGAACAAAAAATCATAGCTTTATAGATGCTTGGAAAAATGCATTTAATGGAATTATATATGCAACTACAACTCAAGGAAATATAAAAAAACAATTAATTATTGCAGTTGTTGTTGTTATTGTCAGTCTTTTTTTTAATCTAAATAGAGCAGAGTTTTTATGCTTTTTATTCACTATAGTATTAATTCTTTTTGCAGAGATGGTAAATACAGCAATTGAAACAGTTGTAGATTTATATGTTGATGTATATCATCCAAAAGCAAAAATAGCAAAAGATGTTGCAGCAGGTGGTGTTGTTATTACCACAATAAATGCATTAATCGTAGCATATTTCTTATTCTTTGACAAAATAGCAGATATTGGTTTGGCATTTATAGAAAATATTACAAATACACCATCACATTTAGCGTTTTCAGTAATGATAATTGTTATTATTGCTGTATTAGCTTTAATTGCATATGCAAAAACAAATAAACATAAAGGGTTAAATGCAAAATTTGTTCCAAGTGGACATGCAACAATTGGTTTTGCTGCAAATGCTATTATATGGCTTTTAACAGATAATTTTATTGTATTAATATTATCATTAATAATGTCAATTTTACTAGCAGAAAGTAGATGCGCAGCAAAAGAACATAAACTATCAGAAATTATCTTTAGTGCATGTTTTGCAAACGCTATGGTTCTAATCTTATATGGAATTTCTATAGCATTTACTCAATTAACTTAAGAAAAAGGAGGAAAAGTATCCTATTAAGGAAACTTTTGAAAAAATTATGATGGAAAAGGTAAGAAGTAATAAAGGTGGAATAAAAATTTTAGTAGCAATACTAATAGTTTTAATTATCATAGCAGGAATACTATTAGTAGAAAAAATAAATAGAGATAAAAAGCAAATAGAAGTAGGAACTGCTAAGGGAGAAAACATAGAAAATACTAATATAGAAAATATTAACACGGAAAATGATACTATACAACAAATTGCAAAACCTAAAACTTTTGAAGGTGATGAAAGGCCAATTGCTTTTATGATAGATAATAACATTAAAGCAATGCCACAGGCAGGCCTATTAGAGGCAGATTTAATATATGAAATAATTGTAGAAGGTGGAGAAACTAGATTAATGGCAGTTATGAAAAATAAGGAACTAGAGAAAATCGGTCCACTAAGGAGTGCAAGGCATTATTTCTTAGATTATGCTCTAGAAAATGATGCAATTTATGTACACTATGGGCAAAGTCCACAGGCAGAATCTGATATCAAAAGTTTAGGCGTTAATAATATAAATGGTATGTATGAGAGTTCAAAAAACTTTTGGAGAGTGAAAGATCGTTATGCTCCACACAATGCAGTAACTTCTACAGAAAAATTAAAAGAGGTTATTAAAGCTAAAGGTTATAGAACAACTACTAACAAAAGTAATGTATTAAATTATGTAGCAGAGGATTTCGATTTAGAAGATATTAAAGAAAAAGTAAAAAGCGGAAAAAATACTAATTCTACAAAAAATAATCAAACAAGTTCAAATGAACAATCAGAAAACCAAGAAAATGAAAAGGTAACAAACATAGCAAATACAGTTACTATACCATATTCAACAGTAAATACAGTAAAATATACTTATGATAAAAAAACTAAAACCTACATTAGATATTCCAGAAAAAAGAAACAAGTAGACTGGGATACACAAAAAGATGTTACTACAAAAAATATTATTATAACTAAATGTAAGAATACAACATTAAATGATGGTACTACAAAAGGAAGGCAAACAATATCTAATATAAAAAAATTAGATGGTTATTATATAACCAATGGAAAGTATATTCCAATTACTTGTGAAAAAACTTCTAGGAGCGGAAAAACAGTTTATAAAGATTTAGAAGGAAATGAAATAAAAGTAAATGACGGAAAAACATTTATTCAAATATGTCCAATAGATAGTAAAATTACTTTTGAGTAAAAGTACCCATTAATGAGGTAAACGAAAATTATTAAAAAATGTGATATAAACCCAAAATGTTAGAAAAAACATGGAGGGTTTTTATTATACTTAAATATAATTAGAATATTACTTAAACAACGAATGTGGATTAAACTGACTAAATATGTAAAGTTACTGCTAAAAATTATGCTAAAAATTACCATGTAGAAAAATGAAGATTATAGTCGAATTTTCTTGTAGAAAAAAATACACTTTGATATAATAAGAATAGGCATGTGTTAATAAAATTGTTTTATATAAATAATAAAAATAAGGAAAGGAGAAATGTTAGCAATTATTGTGTTAGCATAAAAAATGAAATGGAAGAAAACAAAGTTGAAAACTGCTCTTGTATGGATGAAAAGTTAGAAAAAGAGTTAGAAAAAATTTTAGAGCAATATACGAATGTAAAAGATAATTTAATTCCTATTTTAAATGAAGTTCAAATAAAATATGGATATATTCCACAAATTGCACAAAGAAAAATTTCAGAATATTTGAATATTCCAATGGCAGAAATTTATGGAGTTATTACTTTTTATTCTCGTTTTACTCTAAAACCAAAGGGAAAGTATGCAATTTCAGTATGTTTAGGAACTGCTTGTTTTGTAAAAGGTTCTGAGAAAATAATGGAGAGATTAAAACAAAGGTTGAACATTCAAGAAGGAGAAACTACACCTGATGGAAAATTTTCAATTGACAGTACACGTTGCGTTGGAGCATGTGGTATAGCACCAGTATTTACTGTAAATGGAGAAGTATATGGCAAAGCAACAGTAAAAAAATTAGATGAAGTGCTTGATTCATTAGAATAATAAAACAAAAAGATGAAAATAGTAATATGGAGGTCAGAATGAAAACTCTAGAAAAAATAAGAAAAATTAGAGAAGATAAGAGAAAAGAGCTTGATATTAGGGTAAATAGTGAAGTTGGAACAAAAGAAAAACATATTTTAGTATGTCATGGTACAGGTTGTACATCTTCAAAATCCCCTAAAATTATAGAAAATTTCAGAAAAATTATTGAAGAGAAAAAAATAGAAAATGTACGTGTTATTCAAACAGGTTGTTTTGGATTATGTGCTAAAGGGCCAATAGTTATAATTCGTCCTGAAAATACTTTCTATGCAATGGTAACACCGGATGATTGTGAAGAAATTATTCAAACACATATCATAGAAGGAAAACCAGTAGAAAGGTTACTATGCAAAGACATTGATGGTAACAAAGTACATAATTTAGATGAACTTACATTCTACAAAAAGCAAAAAAGAATTGCACTTAAAAACTGTGGTAGAATAGATCCTGAGCAAATTGATGAATATATTGCTTTTGATGGATATAAAGCATTGGAAAAAGTTCTATTAGAAATGAGTCCTGATGAAGTAATTGATGAAATAGAAAAATCAGGTTTAAGAGGTAGAGGTGGAGCCGGTTTCCCAACAGGAAAAAAATGGAGGCTTACAAAAGATGTTAAAGGTGATCAAAAATATGTAGTATGTAATGCAGATGAAGGAGATCCAGGAGCTTTTATGGACAGAAGTATTCTAGAAGGTGACCCACATTCTGTTTTAGAGTCCATGATAATTGCAGGTTTTGCAATTGGAGCAAATCAAGGATATATCTATGTTAGAGCTGAATATCCTATTGCTGTTGAAAGATTTGCAGTTGCAATTAAACAAGCAAGAGAATATGGGCTACTTGGAAAAAATATTTTTGGAACCGATTTTAGTTTTGATGTAGAAATTCGTTTAGGAGCAGGAGCATTCGTATGTGGTGAGGAAACCGCACTTTTAGAGTCAATAGAAGGAAAGAGAGGTCAACCAAGGTTAAAACCACCATATCCAGCAAATTCAGGGCTATGGGGCAAACCAACTCTTATTAATAATGTTGAAACATATGCCAATATTACCAGAATTATTTTAAATGGTGCAGATTGGTATTCAAGCATAGGCACACAAGGTTCAAAAGGTACAAAAGTATTTGCTTTAGGTGGAAATGTAGTAAATGTTGGATTAGTAGAAGTTCCAATGGGTACAACTTTAAGAGAAATTGTATATGATATTGGTGGAGGAATTCCAAATGGAAGAGACTTTAAAGCAGCACAAACTGGAGGACCTTCTGGAGGATGTATTCCAAAAGAACATTTAGATACACCAATAGATTATGAATCTTTAAAAGAGATTGGCTCAATGATGGGCTCAGGTGGATTAATTGTAATGGATGATACAAAATGTATGGTAAATTTGGCTAAATTCTATTTGAGCTTTACTGTAGATGAATCTTGTGGAAAATGTACTCCATGTAGAATAGGAACAAAAAGAATGTTAGAAATATTGGAGAAAATATCTAAAGGAGAAGGAGAATTAGAAGACGTAGAAAAACTAGAAGAATTAGCAAACAGTATTCCAAAATCTGCAGTTTGTGGATTAGGTCAATCAGCTCCAAATCCAGTTCTTTCAACATTCAAATATTTTAGACAAGAGTATTTAGACCATGTAAAAGAAAAAGTATGTAAAACAGGAGAATGTAAAGCATTAGCCAGAATTCAGATAGATGAAACAAAATGTAGAGGTTGTGGAATGTGTAAGAGAAATTGCCCAGTAGAAGCAATTTCAGGTGAACCAGGAAAAGTTCATCATATAGATGAAACAAAATGTATTAAATGTGGTACATGTTTAACAAGTTGTCCATTCCATGCAATCGGATAATATTTGTGATAAACAAAGATAAAATGAAAAGAAAGGAGCGAGGCTGTTCAATAAATGTTAATACATAATAAATTCTAGCTAGAACGCCTCAAAAATAAAGAATGGCTGAGAAAAAAATGATAAGTTTAAAAATAGATAATAAAGATGTAAAAGTGCCAGAAGGAACTACCATTTTAGAAGCTGCGAGAAAAGTCAACATAGATATTCCAACTCTTTGCTTTTTAAAAGAAATTAACGAAGTTGGTGATTGCAGAATGTGTATTACAGAAGTAGAAGGAAGGCGTGGATTTGCTACTTCATGTATACAAAAGGTAGAAGAAGGAATGGTAGTACATACAAATTCACCAGCAGTTATAGAAGCTAGAAAAATGATATTAGATTTAATTTTATCAAATCATCATAGAGATTGTTTAACTTGTATTAGAAATGGAAGTTGTGAATTACAAGCATTAGCCACAAAGTTAAACATGACAGAAGTTCGTTATGATGGAGTAAAAAATGAACATGAAGTAGACGATTCTTCACCTTCAATTGTTCGTGATTTCAACAAATGTATTTTATGTAGAAGATGTGTTGCTACTTGTAAAAATGTACAAAAAATAGGAGCAATTGCAAGTTGTGAAAGAGGTTTTGCTTCATGTGTATCAACAGTAGGAAACAATAGTTTAAATGATGTAAACTGTACTTTCTGTGGGCAATGTATACAAAGCTGTCCAACAGGTGCATTACATGAAAAGGATTCAACTAAACAAGTATGGGAAAAATTAAAAGATCCAAATAGTTATGTAGTAGTACAAACAGCACCAGCTGTTAGAGTAGCATTAGGAGAAGAATTTGGAATGCCAATAGGAACTAATGTAACTGGAAAAATGGTTACAGCATTAAAAAGATTAGGTTTTGATAAGGTATTTGATACCAATACTGGTGCAGACTTTACAATTATGGAAGAAGGAACAGAATTTTTAAAACGTTTAAAAGAAAAAGACAATTTACCAATGATTACTTCTTGTAGTCCAGGATGGGTAAAATATATAGAAATGAATTATCCAGAAAACTTACCACATCTATCTAGTTGTAAATCTCCACATGAAATGTTTGGAGCAATTATAAAGACATATTATGCTGCAAAACAAAAAATAAATCCTGAAAAAATTTATGTAGTTTCAGTAATGCCATGTGTAGCTAAAAAGTTTGAAAGACAAAGAGATGAGATGAAAGAAAATGGATTATATGATGTGGATGCAGTAATTACAACTAGAGAATTAGCTCGTATGATAAAACAAGCTAATATTGAGTTTACTGAATTAAAAGATGATATATTTGATGATCCAATGGGAGAAGCAACAGGAGCAGGAGCAATATTTGGAGTAACTGGCGGAGTTATGGAAGCTGCATTAAGAAGTGTATATGAAATATCTACAGGAAAAGAATTAAAACAAATTAACTTTGAAGAAGTAAGAGGACAAGAAGGAATAAAAAGAGCTACTATAAAAATTGGAACAGAACAAGTAAAAGTAGTTGTAGCACATGGTTTAGGTAATGCACAAACAATAATGGAAGAAATTAAACAAGGAAAAGCAGATTATCAATTTGTAGAAATTATGGCATGTCCTGGTGGATGTATTATGGGTGGAGGACAACCGATAGTAAATTCAAAAACTCGTGCAACAGTTAATGTTCGTGAAAAAAGAGCAAAGGCTATGTACACAATTGATGAGAAAAGTAAAATTAGAAAATCTCATGAAAACCCAGCTTTAAAACAGATTTACAGGGAATTTTTGGGTGAACCAGGCGGACATTTAGCACATGAATTACTACATACTCATTATGAGCCAAGAAAAAAATATAATATATAAGTTGTCTAGTAAAAAAAGTCGAAAAAAACTAAAAACTTGTTTACAAAATTCTACAAAAATTAAAAACTAAAAGTATTATAATAACAAAGAAAGGAAAGTTTATGGCAAATTTTAAATCTGGATTTGTGGCAATTGTAGGAAGAACTAATGTTGGAAAATCAAGCATATTAAATGATATAGCTGGGCAAAAGGTAGCAGTAGTAGTAAACAAGCCACAAACCACAAGAACTACAATTAAAGCTATCGTAAATAGAGAAAATTCTCAAATTATTTTTATTGATACACCAGGTATTCACAAACCAAAATCAAAACTTGGTACTACAATGAATGATACAGCATGGAGTAGCATTCCAGATGCGGATGTTGTATTATTTGTTGTAGAAGCTACATCTGATGGCATTGGAAAGGGAGACCAAATGATTTTGGACAAAATTAAAGAATCTAATGTAGCAACAATTTTAATCATTAATAAAATTGATTTAGTAACTAAAGAGCAAATATTTAACCTGATAGAAACATTTAAAGATGAGTATCATTTTAAAGCAATTATACCAATTTCAGCTTTAAAACAACCTGATGTAGAAATTATTTTAGAGGAAATAGAAAAGAACTTAAAAGAAGGTCCTGCATATTATGATACAGAGGAGTATACAGATCAAACATTAAGGGATATCGCCTCAGAAATTATTCGAGAAAAAGCCCTAAAGCTTTTACAAGAAGAAGTACCACATGGTATTTTTGTAGAAATTCAAAAGATGAAGAAAGGAAAAACAAGAGAAAATACGCCAATTTTTAATATAGAAGCAACTATTTATTGTGTTAAGGAATCTCATAAAGGCATCATCATAGGAAAGCAAGGCAGAATGCTTAAGAAAATAGGAACTTACGCAAGAGAAGATTTAGAAAAAGAGTTGCAAGAAAAAGTAAATTTAAAATTATGGGTAAAAGTAAAAGAAGACTGGATTAATAACGAACAATTTGTTAAAAAATTTAAAACAACAGATTAAAAATAAAAGTAGTTACAAAAGTAGTATGAAATCCAAATACAAAAGAAGAGAAAATTTAATTGGCAAATTATGTTAGTGTAAAACAAGTATAAAAAAGCAAAAAAAGCAAAAGCTAACAAAAGAAGAAAATCTTCTAGAATAGGAGTTGATAAATACATGATGGAAAAGCAAATCAAAGATTTGGCATGGAATACTTTTAAACAAACAGGAAATATAAATACTTTTATGGAATTAATGCAAGTAGAAAATATAACTAAAAATAAGATGGAAAATAAACTAGGAAATATAGAGGACACACAATATGGGAATTATCAAAACGAAAGGGATTATCCTATCGGAAAATAACATGAATGATTTTGACAAAATGGTAACTATACTTACTCCCAATGGTAAAATTGGGTGTGCTGCCAAAGGGGCTAGAAAACCTAAAAGCCTTTTAATGGCAGGCACTCAATTTTTGTGCTTTGGAGAATACTTAATTTATCAAAGTGCAAGTACTTATCATATTAATTCTTGCGAAACTATTGAAATTTTTTATCCAATTAGAACAGACTTAGATAAGTTAAAATATGCGGTTCACATTACTAAAATAATTAATGATGTAACAGATGAGAATCAAAATACTTATAAAATTTTGCAATTATACTTAAATACTTTATACATGATTTCACAAACAGATCAAAACCTAGACTTCATAATTTCTGTTTTTAAAATAAGATTACTATGTTTATTAGGTTTTACACCAAAAATAAAAGGTTGTACTAGTTGCAATTCTCAGGAAAATTTATGCTATTTTAGTTTAAAAGATAATGGTTTAAAATGTGAAAATTGTGGAAGAATAGATAAAGGCGCTATACAGATTTCAAATTCAACAATGACAGCAATAAGATATATTATATTGGCAGATGCAAAAAAAATATTTTCCTTCCAAATTTCGGATGAAAACTTGCAAGAATTAAATTTAGTAAGCAAATTATATTTTAATGAAAAATTAGAAAAAGAATATAAGCTAGAAAGTATATATTAACCAAAAAAAATTATGTAAATAAAACGCAAAAAAGCCTGAAATAACAGCAAAAATATCGAATTGACAACTGGGACTTGATAATATATAATATAAAGGGTGATTAAATGGAAAGAACAGATATTGTTGTAATAACAGGTGGAGCAGGAAATATTGCTAGAGCAACCATAAAAAAATATTTAGATAATGGATGCATTGTAATTGCAACAGATTTAAAAGAAAAAAACGAAAAAGATGAATTTTTGAATAATCCAAATTATGAATATTATAAATGTGATGTAACAGATGTAAAAAGTATAACAAATCTAAAAGAACAAATAGAAAAAAAATACGGCAAAATAACTCATTTAATTAGTATGGCTGGAGATGCAATAGGTACAGACATAAAAGGAATAGAATATGTTACTATAGAAGACATAGACAAAACCATAAAATTAAACCTTTCAAGCCATATATATATTACAACAATTTTGCTACCATTATTAAAAAATGAAACTGAAACAGATAATAAAACGATAACATATGTCTCATCTATTAATGCTTTAAGAGCTTATGATGTTCCAGTATATAGTGCAGCAAAATCAGCTCTATATGGTTTATGTAATGGAATGTTAATAGATATGGGAAAATTAAATATAAGAGTTAACACAATTTCACCAGGAACTATATTAAAACCACATGAAGTGGCAGAAAATGAGCGCACAAATGGTGAATATGCCAAAGGAAGGCCAAAAACAAAACATAAAGATTTTGCAATCAATGAAGACATAGCAGATGCACTTTATAGCATAACTCATGTTATGAAAAGAATGGTTGGTCAAAATGTAGTAATAGATGCAGGTCAAATGGCATGATAGAAGAAATTTATATAGGAAATTATTCAAATAATATAAAAATCTGTGAATTTGAAGATGGAAAATTAAAAATAGTTAGTCAATCCGAATTTATAGAAAATCCGTCTTATTTACACATAAATAATGATATTCTATATGCTGTTTCAGAAACAAAAAAAGGTAGTATTAGTTCATTTAAAATTGGCAATAACTCACTTATAAATACAAGTGAAAAAATAATAATGCAATCTTTGCCATGTTATATAACTACAAATGAAGCAAGAAGCAGTTTACTAGTAGCAAATTATGAAAGTGGCTCTTTAATAATGTATAATTTAGAGCCCAATGGCAATATAGGTTCAAAAAAATATTATAAAAGTTATAACAATGCAAATATGCATTTTGCTGAATTTGTAGGCGATAATATATATGGTATAGATTTAGGCAATGATAATATTTATATTTATGACATTAACATGGAACTATTATCAACTATAAAATTTGAACCAAAATCTGCACCAAGGCATTTAGTAATGTCAAAAGATAAAAAAACAATATATGTAGTAACGGAATTATCAAATCAGATATATGTTTTTGAAAAAAATAAAAATGAATTTAAAAATGTACAAAAAATTTCAACTTTAGAAAATGAAAGCATAAAATCATATGCAGGAGCAATAAAAATTAGCAAGAATAATAAAAATGTTTATGTTACAAACAGAGGGCATGATAGTATTTCTGTATTTGCAGTGGATAATGGCAAATTAGAATTAATTCAGAATATATCTACATATGGTAACTTCCCGAGAGATATAATGCTAAATGAAAACGAAAAATTTTTATTAGTAGCAAACCAAAAGTCAAATAACATAGTAGTATATGAGAGAAACTTAAATTCAGGTAAACTATCAAGAATAAAAAATGCAGATGTAATAATGGACAAGCCATCATGTATAGTAAGCAGAAAGGCTGAGGTCTAAGAAAGGAATAATAAAGATGAAGCATAAAATAAGTATAATAATTCCAGTTTATAATGCAGAAAAATATTTAGACGAATGTATAAATTCTATAATAAATCAAACAATAGGGTTTGAAAATATTCAAATAGTATTAGTTAATGATGGTTCAAAAGATAAAAGCGGTTTAATAATAGATAAATATTGTGAAAAATACGAAAACATTATAGGAATACACTTAGATAAATCACATTCATTAGGTGGTTTTGCAAGAAATACAGGTGTTGAAAAAGCAGATGGAGAATATCTAATGTTTGTTGATTCAGATGATTATATTGATCAAAATGCTTGCAAAGCAATGTATGATGCAGTAACAAGCAATAATGCAGATATAGTAACAGCAAATTATAAATGTATGGATGAAGATGGAAAAATATGGGCAAAAGCCATGTTTGATCAAGCCAAATATAAATCATGCGAATTAAAAGAGGCAAGTCAAAAATTCTTTTATTTGTATTGCCCATCAGCATGTATGAAAATATTTAGTAACAAACTAATAAAAGAAAACCAAATAAAATTCTTAGAGGGAGTACCTGCTGAAGATGCTTATTTTTCTTGTAGTGCCTTATTAAAAAGCAAGAAAGTTTGTTACTTGCAAGATGTAATTTATTACTATAGAAGAAGAAATACAGGAGATGTTTCTACATCATGGATGAGAAATAAAAAGTATTTTGTAGATGTAAATTATGCTTTTAAAGAAATATATAAATTATTTGAAAATGCTGGAAAGATAGATTTTTATAAATATTATTATGCTAAAAACTTAATCTCATTAACATATAAATTCATCGATTCAAAACTAATCACACATGAAGAGAGAATTGAATTAATGGATGAATTATATTGGTTCTTTGAGCAAAGAAGAACTTTAAATATAGTATTAGCACAACAATCTATAGAAATTTTAATTGATTATATAATAGACAAAAAATATGAAGAAGCAATTAAGGCTTGTATAATAATTGCAGAACTTAGAACCTTTATGACAGAGGTACAAAAAGAAATGACATCCAAACCACAAAAAATTGTTTTGTAAAGGAGTACCTTTATGATAGATTTACATTGTCATTCTATTTTTTCAGATGGAGAACATTCACCTGCAGAACTCTTAAAAAAAGCAGAAAATTTAGGTTTAACATATTTCTCAATTACAGATCACAATAATTGCTTTGCTTATGAAAACATTGACCAAACTGTATTTAGCGGAAGATTGATACCAGGTGTTGAGATAGTAACATCATTTGAAACACATATTATAGAAGTCCTAGGATATGGAATTGATATAAAAAAAATAAATGAATGGGTTGTAAAAAATAAGAATAAAGAGCTTGAATTTGCAAAAACAATATATCCTAAATTAACTCAAATATTTGATAAAGAAAAAATAAAATATACTAAAAATGTTAATTATGAAGAAATTGTTAAGGATGATGATCCAACAGGAAAAATCAAGCAATATATATACAATGACCTTCTAAAATATGAAGAAAATCAAAATATTATTAAAGAAGACATATTATTGACATATGCTAATTTTAATAAAAAAGGGTTAAATAATCCAAACAGTAATTTCTTTATTAGTGAGTATATTAGGTTTCCTAGCATAAATGAAACTATAGATTTAATACATAAAAGTGGAGGCCTAAGCTTTATTGCACACATATATCAATACAATGTAGAAAATCATATAGATTTCTTAGAAAAAATAAGGAATCAAGTTAATTTAGATGGTATTGAAACATATCATAGCTCATTTTCTAAAGAGCAAACAAAGCAGATAAACGATTATGCTGATAAAAATAATTTATATAAAAGTGGAGGTAGCGATTATCACGGCAAATTAAAGCCAGGAATTAAATTAGGCTTAAACTTGGAAATTGAAGATGAAATTATTACTCCATGGATTAATAAAATTAAATAAAAACATAAGAGGTAATGAGGAAAAATGTATTTAATAGTAGGATTAGGAAACCCAGAGCCTGAATATAGCAGAACTAGGCATAACATGGGGTTTGACGTAATTAACAAAATTAGTGAAGAACAAGAGATAGAATTATCAAGAACAAAATTTAATGGAATATATGGTAGCGGTATCATAGAAGAACAAAAAGTAATTTTAGTAAAACCACAAACATTTATGAATTTAAGTGGACAATGTATAAAACCCTTTATTGATTTTTATAAAATTCCAGTAGAAAATGTTTTAGTTATTTATGATGACATGGATGTAGATATTGGAACTATAAAGATTAGAAAAAAAGGAGGTCCAGGTACTCATAATGGAGCAAAATCAGTTGTTCATGAATTAGTTTCTGAAGATTTTCCAAGAATTAGAGTTGGAATTGGCAGACCAACATCTGAATATGAAGCAATTGATTATGTAATAGGTCCGCTAGAAGACGAAACTTATGAACAATTAAAAAAAGGAATTGAAAAAGCAGCAATTGCTACAATTGAGTATTTGAAAAATGGAATTGACTCAGCAATGAATAAATACAATAAATAATTAGAAAGCTAAAGATGACGAGATTGAAATGTAGAAAGGACCATATAATGCAAGAAATTATCATCAAACAGGATAAAGAAAACAACAAGATAGTCACCTTAATAGAAAATGGAAATCTAGTAGAAAAGTATGAAGAAAGAGTAAACCAAGAAAGACTAGAGGGAAATATTTATTTAGGAAAAGTGGAAAATGTATTAGTAGGTATGCAAGCAGCATTTGTAAATATTGGAATGGAAAAAAATACATTTATTCATCTTAAAGATATTATCCCTAAAATTAGTAATGAAACAGGTAATAAGAATGAAGAATTAAGTAAATATGATATAAAAAATTATATACATCCTGGAATGCCAATTTTAGTGCAAGTAAAAAGAGACAGTACAAATAAAAAAGGTGCAAGAGTTTCTACTCATGTTAGCTTACCAGGAAGGTTTGTTGTTCTTATGCCTAAAACTGAGTTTGTTACAATTTCTAAAAAAATAGAAAAAGAATCTGAAAGAGAAAGACTTCTTGAAATAGCAAAACAAAATTTACCTAAAAATTATGGAGTAATAATAAGAACTTCAGCACAAGGAAAAAGTACAGATTTAATAAAACAAGATATCCAAAGAGTTATAAATCAATATCAAACAATGATAAAAAAGGTAGAAGAAATAAATAAAAGTTCTAAATTTGAGCCTGTTTTATTACATAAAAATGATGGCATTATTGGAAAAATCTTAACAGATGTCGTAGATCAAAATCTAAATAGAATTATTACTAACAATACTGAAGTACATGAATATGTAAAACAATTTTTACAAGATACAGGGTTACAAGAAAAAATTAAATTAGAATTAAAAAATGAAGATGTATTACAATTATATGGTATTGAAAAACAACTAGAAAAGGCTGTAAATCGTAAAATATGGTTGAAATGTGGAGGTTTCATAACAATAGACAAAACTGAAGCTTTAACTGCTATTGATGTAAATTCTGGTAAATATGTTGGAACAAAAAGCTTAGAGCAAACCGTATTTACAGTTAATAAAGAGGCAAGCATTGAAATCGCTAAACAATTACGCTTACGTGATATAGGTGGAATAATTATAATAGATTATATAGACATGGAAAAAGAAGAAACTAAGCAAAAAATTTTAGAAACATTAGAAGAAGCACTAAAAAAAGATAGGTCAAAAACTCAAATAATTGGGTTTACTCCATTAGATTTGTTAGAAATGACTAGAAAGCACATGTGTAGTAATGATTAGTATAGAAGTATTAATATAAGTAATGATTAGTATAAGAAGTATTAATATAAGTGGTGATTAGTATAGAAGTATTAATATAAGTGGGAGAGTAGCATTTCATGAGAATACGTTATAAACCATGGGCAAGAAAAGAATTAGAAGAAAGCCCATTTTACAGAGAGCATCCAGAAGAAATTATTGGAAACTGGAGAAAAGAATTTAAAAATCCAGAAAATCCATTTTTTGTAGAATTAGGATGTGGCAAAGGTGGATTCATATCACAAAAAGCTGTAAAGCATCCAGAAAATAATTATTTAGCAATAGATTTAGTTGATCCAATGTTAGGGTTAGCTAAAAGAAAAATAGAAGAAGTATATAAAAGTGAAAATAAAGAAATTAATAATGTTATCTTAACTCGTTTTGATATAGAAAGAATTTTTCTAATATTGAATGAAAATGATAGTGTTGACGGAATTTATATAAATTTTTGTAATCCTTGGCCAAGGGGTAAGCATCATAAAAAAAGGTTAACACATACAAAACAACTAGAAAACTACAAGAAATTTTTAAAGCCAGGAGCAAAAATTTATTTTAAAACAGATGACAATAACTTATTTGATGAAAGCTTAGGTTATTTTAAGCAAGCCGGTCTAAAACTTCAAAAACTAACAAGAAATTTAGAGCAAGAAAATGATTTTTGGGAAAATATAGAAACAGAACATGAAAAAATGTTTAATGAGCAAGGAATAGAAATTAAAGCATGCATTCTTGAATTACCAAATGAATAGAATATATTATACTTTGGTAAAACAATCAAAAAAATGTACTATTAATGTAAAATCAAATATACTACTGTTTTGGCAAAATATTGAAAAGAGGAGGAAATACTAGTAAAACTAGTATAAGCTAAGGAATGGAACCAATAAACGACCTAAAAACATATTTTCAGAATATTACTCAAGAAAGAATGATTCACATTTTAATAGCTTTGGCAATAATATTAGTAAGCATTTTATTTAGTTCAATTTTTTCCTACTTAATAATAAAAATTTTCAAAAGAAAAGAAAAAGATAAAAAGAAAATAAAATCAAATGCTTTTTATTTTCCATTAAAACTTGCATTTATCATATTAGGAATTTATATAGCCACAATGCTTTTAGAACTACCAATAAGTATAAGGTTGATAATATACAAGATATTAGAAATTATTACTATTTGTATAGTTGCTAAAGGAATTTCTAATTTATTTATGCCGAATTCCAATTTAATGCGAAAAATAGCAAATAATGAGCGTATGAGTGGAAACAGAAGCTTAGTAAATTTTAGTGGGAAAATTGCAAAATTTATTATATATACTATTTCTGGAATGTTAATAATTTCAGCATTGGACTACAATATAAATGGAATTATTACAGGCTTAGGCTTAGGAAGTGTTGTTATTGCACTTGCAGCTCAAGATTTAGCCAAAAGTATATTAGCAGGTGTTGCAATATTAGTAGATAAGCCATTCAAAGTTGGGGATTGGGTTCAAACAACTACCTGTGAAGGTACTGTTGTAGATATTACATTTAGAAGTACTAGAATAAAAACTACAGAAGATACAACAGTTGCTATACCAAATTCAAAATTAATAGAAGAAGCGGTTGTAAATTATGCTAAAATTCAAAAAAGAAGATATACTACAGATTTAAAATTACCATTACAAACTAATTCAGATACAGTTGAAACAATAATAAACAGAATTAAATTTGTGTTAGAACATGATAATGAAGTTATAAAAGATAGCATTATCGTAGAATGTAATAGCATTTTAGCAGATGGAATTAACATACTTGTTGCTCTAAACACAACTATTACAGACTATACAAATTATCTAACCTTTAGAACCAAAGTAAATAAAGCAATATTAAAAATATTAGAGTCAGAAGAAATAAGGCTTTCAAATCCAACACAAGATATTTATATGAAAAAAATCGAATAATAAAGCTAAATAAGGCAAGAATATTTTAGTAGAAAGGAGAATCTACTTATGTTCTTGCCTAAAGCAATTTATTATGAAAAAGAAAGTGAAAATTATGAACTTGGAAAAAAATTATTAAATCAGTACAGAGAAAAAAACATTCCATGTATAGAGATTGAAAACCATAATAATATAGAGGAAATGAGGAAAAAGCAGAATAGTGAATTCCCTACAATGAAACAAAACCTTATTATTGGTATACGAAAAACACATAAATTTGTGCCAAATCACAAAACTTCAGATTTTTTAGTTCCATATACATCTTCTGGATGTATTGCAATGTGCCTTTACTGTTATTTAGTTTGCAATTACAATAAATGTGCATATTTAAGGCTATTTGTAAATAGGGAGCAGATGTTGGATAAAATAAAAAAAGTGGCAAACCAAAGTGAAACAAATTTAACATTCGAAATAGGTAGTAATAGTGATTTAATTTTAGAAAATACTATTACAGGAAACTTGAATTGGACTATTGAAAATTTCTGCAACAATCCTAAAGGATTTTTAACATTTCCAACAAAATTTGATATGGTAGACCCAATTTTGCCATTAGATCATAAAGGTAAAATCATAGTTAGGATGAGTGTTAATCCCAAAGATATTATTAGAACAATTGAAGTAGGCACATCACCATTAGAAAATCGTGTAGAAGCTATTAATAAGTTAAGCGAAGCAGGATATCCTATTGGAATTTTGGTTGCTCCTATAATTTTAGTTGAAAATTGGAGAGAACAATATACACAACTTATTTCATATTTAGCAGAAAATTTAAGCCAAACAGTAAAGAAAAAGGCATTTTTTGAAATTATTTTTATGACATATAGCTATATCCACAGAAAAATAAATGAAGAAGCATTTCCAACCTTATTAAACTTATATAATCCTTCAATTATGACAGGAAGAGGAAAAGGTAAATATACTTATAATAGAGAAGTAAGAGAAGAAGCAGAAATATTTTTAAGAGACTTGATGAAAAAGTATTTTCCTAATAATGAAATTAAATATATTGTATAGGTAAAATTCAGTTACTCGTTCATTTTTGTTCACATTATAGACATAAAACATGATTATAATGTATAATAATTATGTAAAAATCTAATGGGAAGCATAGTGCTAAAGTTACCTATGCTGACCATCAGATTTGTACTCAAGAAAGGAATGAAAATAAAAATGAATGATATTACTGTTTTAGTTGTAGATGATGAGTCAAGAATGAGAAAATTAATCAAAGACTTTTTAGCACAAAAAGGATATCACATTTTAGAAGCTGAAAATGGAGAAGAAGCATTAAAAGTATTTCAAGAAAATGTAAATAAAATTAATCTTATCTTACTAGATGTCATGATGCCAAAATTAGACGGATGGTCAGTGCTTCGTCAAATTAGGCAAAGCTCAAAAGTGCCTATTATTATGCTAACTGCAAGAGGAGAAGAACAGGATGAACTATTTGGATTTGAATTAGGTGTAGATGAATATATATCTAAACCATTTAGTCCTAAAATTTTAGTAGCAAGAGTTGAAGCAATATTAAAAAGAACAATGGGTGAGAAAGCTGAAACTAAAGATTATGGTGGAATTACAATAGATCCAGAAGGAAGAACTGTAAAAGTTGACGGAAAGCAAGTAGAAATGAGCTTGAGAGAGTATGAATTATTAAAATACCTAGTAGATAATGAAAAAATTGCATTATCACGAGATAAAATTTTAAACAATGTATGGAATTATGATTATTATGGAGATTCTAGAACAATAGATAGTCATATAAAAAAAATCAGACACAAGTTAGGAAAAAAAGGAAAATATATAGAAACTATGAGGGGCATAGGTTATAAATTTGAAGTAAAATAGTAAAAAATTGCAAATTGGGCTGCATTTTTTCAAACAATCTCATGCCTAAAAAGGAATGGAAATAAGAATGAAAAAAGTAAAAGAAAGGCTAAAATCAATAAGAGTAAGGTTATTCTTAATATTTTGTGTTGTTATAATGTTTTTAGTTTTATGTTTAATTACTATTAATAGTTTAGTAATGGGAAACTTTTATATGTACAGCAAAACAAATACTATTAAAGAAGTATACCAAAAAATTAATACATATTATGCAGAACCAAAATTAGAGATAAACTTAGAACGTGAGCTAAAAAAAATTGCATCTAAAAACAATTTTGATATTTTAATAAAAACAGAAACTGACCTAGTTGTATTTTCTACAGATAAAGATTTTTTAGATAGTTTGAATAGAATTAGAGAAATGTTAGAAATGCAACAAGAAGACAATACAATGAATGTAATTTATGTTGATGAAAATATGCAAATTAGAAAAATGACGGATAATGTCAATAACTTAAATTATATTGTATTAATAGGAAAGCTCGTAAATGATTATGACTTATACATAAGAATTCCAATTGCACCAATTGAAGAAAGCGTAAAAATTTCTAATGAAGTATTATTTTGCATAGGTATACTTACAGTAGTAATAGCTTCATTTGTAGCATCTTTTATATCACGAAAATTTACAAATCCAATATTACAATTAAGCGAAATTACTAATCAAATGGCAAAACTGGATTTTAGTAAAAAATATCGCCTAACAGATTCTGATGATGAAATAAATCAATTAGGAAAAAATATAAATATAATGTCTGACAAATTGGAAAGTACGATTGAGCAATTACGACAAAACAATAGAGCACTAGAAAAAGATATTGAAGAAAAATCAAAAATTGATGAAATGAGAAAGCAATTTATATCAGATGTATCACATGAATTAAAAACTCCAATCGCATTAATACAAGGATATGCAGAGGGGTTAGTGGAAAATGTAAACACTGATGAAGAATCTAAAAAATTTTATGCTGAAGTTATTTTAGATGAGTCAAATAAAATGGATCAGCTAGTAAAAAAATTATTACAGTTAATGAAACTAGAATATGAAAAAAGAGAATTTAATAATAAAAAATTTGATTTAGTAGAGCTAATAAAAGAAGTAATACGAAAATGTGATGTTATGTTACAAGAAAATAAAATAGAAGTAATATTTAATCAAGAAGAACCTGTATATGTATATGCAGATGACTTTTATATAGATCAAGTAGTAACAAATTATTTTACAAATGCAATTAAGCATGCAGAGATAGTTAATAATGGAGAAAAACACAAAGAAGGAATAATAAAGAGAGTTGATAGTGAAATTAGAAACAAAAGGAGTAATGAAAATAAGAAACAAATAAAAATCAGAATTGAGGAAAATGGAGAAAAAGCAAGGGTATTTGTGTTTAATACTGGCAAAAGAATACCGGAAGATGATATAGACAAAATTTGGGGCAGATTTTATAAAGTAGATAGTTCACGTAACCGTGAAGATGGCGGAACCGGAATTGGATTAGCATTAGTAAAAGCAATACAAAATAATTATAAAAATGAATATGGAGTTGAAAATAAAGAAAATGGAGTAGAATTTTTCTTTGATATAAATCTTTTTAAATAATTACCAATACTTCAAAATATATTCACAAAAAATACATATAGTAATTGTAAAATAAAAACATCTTAAGAGGAAAGAGATGGTGATGCCTATACGTAACTAAAAAATAGCCTGTATCAAAACTTATTAATAATAACAATGTTGTAATTAAAATAATAAAAATAACCTTTATGAATTTTATCCATAAAGGTTATTTTACTTTTAAATGTAGAAAAATGTCGATTTTGCACGATGAAAAATTCTTTACAAATGCTGAAAAATGATGTAATATAAAAATGATCAAAGAATTGCAATTTTTAGATTCAAAAAAAATTTTTTCAAAAATTTTTATTCTAATTAAAATTCCAAAAATATTAAAATAATAAAGGCGGGTGTAATTTATGTGATTAACTATACCAAAAGAAATGTTAGTATATTTACTCTTGTATTAACTATATCTATATTTATTTTTTTCAATTTAATTGTTTCATATTTTACAGTAAATCCAGTAAAAAGTACTTCAAAAGTACAGCCATCTAATGAAATCCATCAAATGTATAAAACGCAAAGACAGTTCGTTCAAGAAAATAAAAATATATCTTGGAGAATACAAATTCCTAAAATTAACTTAGATGCTCATATAAAAGAAGGAACATCTTTAGAAGTTATGCTAAATTCAGTAGGGCATTTTACTCAAACAAGTAAATGGGATGGAAATATAGGCTTAGCAGCACATAATAGAGGAAATACATGTAATTTCTTTCAAGAAATAAAGAATTTAAAACAAGGAGATGAAATTATTTATACCACAACAAAAGGCAAAAAAGTGTACAAAGTGCAAACCAATAAAGTTATTTTAGAAACAGATTGGTCATATTTAGAAAACACAAAAGATAATAGAATTACTCTTATTACTTGCGAGGCAAATCGCAGAGAGTATAGGAGGTGTATTCAAGCTGTAGAAATTGCTAGCTATGAGAGTAAATAATCTATAGAGATTACTAGCTATGAAAGTAAATAATTTATATAAATTACTAGCAATGAAGTTAAATAATCTATAGAAATTGCTGAATATGTAATTAAATAACTTATAAAAAATGCTAGCCATAAAATTAAATAATTTTCAGAGCTTGTTAGTAGAAAATCAAATAAAAAGAAAGGAGCTTATATTAAATTATAAAATGGATAAAATACTAAAAAAAATTATTGCATTTTTAAGTATATATATTTTAACTACTACCAGTACTATCTATGCCAATACTTTTGATAATGAAATTGTAAATTTTTATAGAAATAAGACTATTACAGAAGTATGTTATGATGGAAATCCTTTAGAAATGCATATAACTAGAGCCTCTGGCTCAAAATATGATATACCAATATATTCTTGCACGCATGAAAAAAATCCAATAGGAAAAGAAGGTTATAGTACTAAAGTAGAAGAAACTTTTCAGAATAATAAAGTAAGAAATGCGCTAGTACAAGGCTTTCCTAATAGAGGCTTTGATGAAATCGGTTGCGAAAATGAAGAGGAAGCTTATATAGTAACACAATTAGCAATTTGGGATGATTATTATCATTATGATTTAGAAAAATTTACAGTTCCCGAGGAAAATTCTTATCCTGAAATAGTAGAAAAAATAAAACAATTTATTGGACAAATACGTAGTTCAAGTGAAGAAAAAATAGTACCTAATATGGAAATAGTACCAATCAGCAATGATTGGACATATGAAAACGAACAAATGAGTAAAACTTATCAATTTATATGTGATCAAACATTCAACTATTATACAGTTGAAGCATTTATTATAAATGATCCAGACAACCCACAAAAAGTACCTATAAGAAATGAAAATGGTGATGAAAGGTCAATATTTTGGAAAAAAGAGAACTTTGAAATTACAATACCATCACAATCATTTAATAAATTACAAATTAATTTATCGGCTGAATTTGAAACATATCCAGTAAAAAAAGGTGAAGAACCCAGCAAAAATGACGAGACTTATGTATTTTTAGATGAAACAGAAATCATTAGTACATCCTTAACTGAAGAAAATAAGAATGGAAATCTAGATTTTCCATTAGGTCCAGGTGATCATAATTCAGATGATAATCTTCCTTCAACCCCAGAAGAAGATGGAGAAAAAACTCCACAAACAGAAGATGATAATGACAAATCGCCAAACACACCATCAACCCCAGATGGAAGTAATGACAATCCTCCAACAAGTCCTAATGAAACAGAAGAAGATAATAACTCCCCAGGCACGCCACCAAAATCAGATGAAGATGATACTAATTCACCATCAAAATCAGATGAGAATAATACTAATCCCCAAAACAATCCTCCTAAAACAGAAGAAGAAAATAAATCCCCAAGCACGCCATCAAAATCGGATGAAAACGATACTAATTCACCAACAAAACCAGATAAGAATAATCCTAATCTACCAACAAATCCTCCTAAAACAGAAGAAGAAAATAAATCCCCAAGCACGCCATCAAAATCGGATGAAAACGATACTAATTCACCAACAAAACCAGATAAGAATACTCCTAATCTACCAACAAATCCTCCTAAAACAGAAGAAGAAAATAAATCCTCAAGCACGCCATCAAAATCGGATGAAAACGATACTAATTCACCAACAAAACCAGATAAGAATAATCCTAATCTACCA
>CANQHC010000005.1 GCA_947623595.1 uncultured Clostridia bacterium
ATATTTTAACATTTTTTTGTAAAAAACTAAAATCCACCTTGTTAAAAAGTGGAATTTAAAATTTTAATTAAGGAAAATGTTGAAATTAAAAGGAAAATATTTACATCGTTGAAAAAACATGTTATAATATAAATGATATTTTGGGATAAAAGGAGGATTTTTTGTGGAGGAGATTAAAAAATATAAAAAAGGAAGATTGTTATTTATAATAATAGTTACTTTTATTTTATTAGTAACTATGTTTTTATCACTTAAAGATATTATTATAAACTTAAAAATAGGGCAAAATTATGATGTGAAAATGACGCAAGCAGAAAAATCCTATTACTTAGCAGAAAATAATGAATCAGAAGATATGTGCAAATATTTATCTGATATTGATTATATAAAAGATAAATCATCAGTAGAGTGGGGAAGTATCACATTAGATAGCAATTTAGAAACACAGCATAATAATGGATTGATTACTTTAATGATAGATGGAAAGAAAACCCACTTTTTAAAAGGTGTGTCTGCACATGCTACATCAACATTAATATATGATATTAGTAAATACAAATATGATTATTTCTCTACATATGTTGGGGTAGATGAAAGTCGTGGAAACCTTGGAAATGGAGTTAAATTTTCAATATACACGTCAGTAGACGGAAACACATGGGATTTAAAAACAGATAGTAATCCAAAAGTATTAAAAGGTGATTCTGATGCAAAATTAGAAAAAATAAGTATAAAAGGAGCAAAATACTTAAAATTATATTGCAATAATAATGGAAATAATGCATCAGACCATGCCGTTTATGCAAATGCAAAATTATATAAAGAAGGATATGTTGAAAAAGAAGCAGAAGATGTAGAATTCATTAAAACAGTAAAACAATATGATGATATTTTAAAAAATAAAACATTAACTCAACAAATACAAGATGAAGAATTAACCTTATTACAAAGAACTTTTGTAAATAATGTTGGATATGATCTTTTAAAGGCAATTGTAAATCAAAATGAAGAATACAAAGAAGCAGTACGTTGGCTAATGACTGATTTAGAAAATCTTCGTTTATATGTATTAGGTGGAGAGCCAGATGGTGGAAGTTATTACAATTCAATAAAAGAACTTTCAAGGCTTTTAAAAAAGTATAAAAAAGACTTTGAAAATACAGAAAAAACAAACAACAAATGGTATCCAGATTTAACTAAAGGCGACGTATATAAGAAAATGGTAATTTCACTTTCTTTAACACACTCAACAAAAGTAGGATACTGGGCTCAAATAGATCATCCAAGCAATAGATCAGATTCAGTAGAACGTTATAGAATATACAAAAAATTATATGATAATAAACAATTCGTGGTATCTGAAAGGCAAGATCATACACCATGGTTTGAAGCATTAACAGTTGAAGAAATGCGTTATGTAATGAATAACATTACAGATGATGAAGAGCTTATATGGTTTAATGAATACACACAAAAAAGGATAGACGCACATCCAAATGAGGAAGAAAAATATTTACAACCACATACTTACATTGCTTATGTATGGCCAAATTTTGAAAATCCAATTTTCCATGATACTACGAAAAAAGATTACTGGGATGAAAAGTTTGAAGGAATATTTTCTAAATATGGTGTAACATATAGTACTGAAGATGACCATGTATACAAAGCATGGATGAGTATGAGAAATGAATATGGAACAGGAGCTGTTTGTGGTGGTATATCAAAACTAGGTACACATATACGTGCAGCTCATGGTACACCAGCTTCAGTTATAAGTCAACCAGGTCACGCAGCAATTATTTATTATAGAAAAAATGAAGATGGTAAAGGATATTGGACAATAGATAATGACGTTTCAGGTTGGGCTCAATCAGGAAAAACAGAAAGGTTATCTATTAGAATGCCACTAGGATGGGGAAATGATAGCTATGTAGACGGTTGGGCAGCAACATATATTGTATTAGCACAAGAAGCTATGAATGATAATGCAAATTATGAAAAAGCTGAGAAGATTATTATGACAGCCCAATTATATGAAGGTGATTTGAAAAAACAAGAAGAAATATATAGAAAAGCATTAGAAGTACAAAAAATTAATATTGATGCATGGTGGGGATTAATAAATGTATATAAAGAAGACTCTACTAAAAAAGAAGCAGATTATTATAAACTAGCTCAAGAGTTAGGAGATGCATTAATGCCATTCCCACTACCAATGAAAAACTTATTAGATCAAATCAAAGTAAAAATTACTAACAATGAATACTTATTTAAGTTTGCACTTTTAGAAGCTAATTTATTAAATGAAGGAAAAAAATATACTTCTACTGATAGAGTTTTACAACCAGGAATTACAAGAACTGTAGCTAGTTATTTACTTTCTCAGACAGATACAACACTTGCTAAATTCTCATTTGATGGAACAGATGCAGGAAAAATTGTATTAGCAGAGCGCTTTGATGATACTGGTATTCGTTGGGATTATAGCTTAGATGGAAAGAAAAATTGGACTGAAGTATTTTTCGGAGCAGATGAAGAACATAAAAAGCAATTAACTAAAAAAGAAATAGCAAGTATTACGTCAGAAAATGATATTTATGTTCATATAGTTGGAGCAGCATATAATGATGAAAATATATATAAAATTGACATTGAAGAACAAGAATTATTAAGTAATTTATATGCTAATGATTTAGAAAATCGTATTATAGGTATTAATTTAGAAACAGAATGGCGTTATACTGAAGATGATGAATGGACTTCATATAGTATAGCTTCACCAGATTTAACTGGTAACAAAACTATACAAGTAAGGCAAGCACCAACAGGTACAAAACTAGCAAGTCCAGCATCTGAAATGTTTACATTTAAAGAGGATAATCAACCAGAAAAGAGAAAATATATTAGAGTTTCAGACTTAGCAATTGAAGAATATTCAACTCAATCAATTGATGGTAATAGGCCATTTTATGCTCCAAATGCAATTGATGGAACACCTTATACAAGATGGCACACTGATTTTAGATATTCTGTTTTAGAGGATGAAACACAACCATTTATTACTATAAAATTGAATAAAAAGAGATATATATCTGCATTAGAATTTATGCAAACTAAATATAAAGTAAATGATCCTGATGATATAAAAAATGTAACAGTTTATGTGAGCGAAGATGGTAAAAAATGGACAGAGGCAGGAAAAATAGAAAACTGTGCTAAAAATGATGAATTAAAAATAATCAATTTTGAAAAAAGTATATATGGGCAATATATAAAATTAGATATAGAAACATATGATATTTTTGCATCAATAGCAATGATAAATGTATACGAGGATGAAAGTAAAATTGATAAAACTACTCCAACAGCAGGTATATATTATAGTACAACAGAACCAACAAGTGATTGTGTAATTGCAAGATTAGAAAATCCAAGTACTAAAATTACAATTACCAATAATAATGGAAATGATACCTATGTATTTACCAAAAATGGTCAATTCAAATTTGAATTTGAAGATGAAAATGGAAATAAGGGTTCAGCTTTAGCAAAAGTAACTTGGATTGACAAAGATGCACCAACAGCTAATGTGGATTATAAGTTAAAAGAAAACAAAAAATTATTTATCCTTTTAGATAGTATAAGCGAAGATGTATACTTATTAGATAAAGACAATAATAAAATGAATTATATTGAAGTTGAAGATGAAAAAGCATCAAAAATTTCATATCTAGATTCTTCAGGTAAGGTATATAAAATAGCTGAAGTAGATAAAAAAGGAAATATTACAAAAATAACATACCAAAATACAATAAAAGAAGCATCAAATGTTGCAACCTATGTAACTACTATAGAAGATGGAGTTGTAAGTAAAGAGGAGTATTTTGATAGTAATGGAGTTAGTGTAACTGCAACAGATGATGAAAAAGAAGCATTAAGAAAATTACAACAAGTAAAGAATAATCCTTTAGAATATATATTTGAAGAAAGTGGAGAGTACGAATTTAAGCTTCTTGATAAGGCAAGTAATATAGCATATAAAACAATAAAAGTTGATTACCTTGAAGATGGAAATATTATAGCAAGTGATATTTCTTATGATATTCCAAATCTAACAAATAAAAATGTTGTAGCTACTATTAATCCATATATGATTAATAGTGAAGGTGAAAAAGCAGATGTAAAAATAACTAATAATGGTGCTAGTAAAAAATATACATTTAAAAAGAATGGAGAATTTTCATTCAAATATAAAGATGCTTTAGATATTGATGACGTAGAAATAAAAGAACATAAGGCAAAAGTTGATTGGATTGACAAAACTAATCCAACAGCAAAAATTAAATATAGTACTAAAAAATCTACAAAAGAACCAGTAACAGTAAGTTTAATTGACGAAAGTGAACCAATAACAATTACCAATAATGGAATGAATAGAGAATATACATTTACTGAAAACGGAAGCTTTACTTTTGAATTTATAGATCAAGCAGGAAACATAGGAAAAACAATAGCAAAAGTTGATTGGATTGAAGAAGAACAAAGTAAAACTGTATCAGGTGATATAGATGATGACGGAAAAATAACAGCCACAGACTTATTATTATTAAAAAGACATTTAGTAGCAGAGAAAAAACAAGAGTGGATTTTAAAAGAAAATAAATTTAAGGCAGGAGATATAGACAAAGATAATGAAATAACAGCCACAGATTTATTATTAATGAAAAAGCTAGTCTTGGAAGAGATGAAAAAGCAATAATATTTTTTAAGGCATAATGTTTAAATAATATAAATTAGGGGAGAAAAAAATATGAAAAATAATATAAGTTGTAAAAAGGTAATTGGTATAACACTAATTGCAATATTAGTACTTACTGCCAATGTATATGCAGTAACTGATAGTTTTAAAACAACTTTGAGCGTAGATAATTCTAAAGTTAAAAGAGGAGATACTATTAAAGTAACAATTGCATTAAGTGATATAGCTATTGAAAGCGGAGAAAAGGGAATTGGTGCATATACAGCTAAATTAGATTTTGATTCTTCTATTTTAGAATATGATTCAACAAATGGTACTGACAAATGGGAATCACCATTTTATAATGATTCACGAATTGTAGGAAATACAAAGGATGGTGAAGTTATAAAAACAGCACAGGATATTGGAACTATTACTTTTAAAGTAAAAAAGGATGCTAAATTGGGTGAGACAACTATTAAACTAACTAATTTTTCAGGTTCTACAGCAGAATCAAATGTATCTGCTAAAGATGCATCTGTTAAAATAACAATAGAAGATAAGAAAAATGAGAATGGTAATACAAATACAGATCCTGGAACAAATGGAAGTGAAAATCCAGGTACCAACGAAGGTGAAAATTCAGGTACCAACGAAGGTGAAAATCCAAGTACCAACGAAGGCGAAAATGCAGGTACAAGTGGAAATGCAGGAACAAATGGAAGTACAGTAGGAAACAGTAATAATCAAAATGGAAAAGGCAATAATAAGGTAACTGGAAATAAATCCAATGAAGATAATATTAAACCAGGAGTATTACCACAAACAGGAGATACAAATATAGAACTATTAATATCAACTTGTATATGTACTTTATTAGCAATTGGAATATTAGTTAGAATAAAAATACTTAATAGAAAAATTGAAAAGAGTAGTGATATAACTCAAAAGTAGAAGTATGTAAATGTTGATTTGAGGGTGAAAATATGGTATAATAAGGTAATGGCATTTGCAAGAAAATCTTTTTTAGTAAAAAGGAAACTTGCAATTTGTTAAATTTTTAGACAGGAAGGTAAACAACATGAGAAAAAGACAACAACGGTCCAAGCCCCAAAACTTCACAAAAGTCCAGCGCAGCATTAAGATTTTTACAACAATGATTGTAATTATCGCAGTGGTTTTTTTGACGGTACAAGTCGTAAGATTTGAAAACGCCAAGAAAGAACTGACGAATGCAGAAGAAATTTTAAGCTACGTGGAAACGAAGGAGGAGAACCTGTTTGAAGCAAGCTCCTCTCAAATCACACTTCTGAACCAAGAGGTAAACAATCAGGACGAGAAATTAGAACGAGCTGGTCAAATGATTAGCAAAACCCAGGAAGTAAGTAACCAATATGAACAAAGCAGCGGTACAGCAATGCGTCCTCTGTATGAGCAAGCTCAGGAGGAACTTATGAAAGCGGATCAGCTACTTCAAGAAATTGAAATTGATCCAATTTCAGAGAGCAAAGCTGAAATATCTGATGACATGTCTCTTCAAAGCAAAGAGATAAAAGAAAGTTTAAGCCAGGCAAAGCAAATATTAGATGAAGTTGTAGAAAGTAAAACTATAAATTGTGACTTAGTTAGTACAAAATATGATGACTTAGAAACTAAGTTGCAAGATGGACTAGTACAAAAAGAAAAAGTACTTAATGACGTAAATACTAATCTCAATGCAATGCAAGCTCAATATGTTTCATTGAAGGAACAATATGCACAGCAAAATGAAAATGCGAAGCAGTTTCTTGGAAGAATAGTGGAATATGAATCATTTGAGCAAATGAAAGTTAGCCTGCGGGCGAAGTTACAGTCCGCCAATATCTCTTATAGCACAGACATGTCAAAGCCCATTGGTTTTTCAGAGGAAGAATTGAAGTATTTACTAGAACATTGTGGAATGATAAAGGATCCAAACATAATAAATACTTTACCGAGAGTTATGGTTGAAACAGTAAAAAACAAAAACGTAAATGAGCTCTTTGCAATCTCGGTGATGAGCTTTGAGAGTGGTTTCTTTAAGTCTGCTTTAGCTAGAAATAAATGCAATTACGGAGGTATGAGAGGCCAAGGCGGGTGGATGAGTTTTACATCAATGGAAGAAGGACTTGCTTCTGCAATAAGCTGTGTTCATGGGAACCTGAAAGGAAATAATACAGTTGAAGACGTGAATTCAACTTATTGTGGTTCAAGTGAGTGGTCAGAAAATGTCCTTGATATAATGGAAAGTTATAGGGCAACAAAAATTTAATAATTGCAAGCAAGAGAGCTACGCGGGGAAATTTCCTTGCGTAGCTACTCTTTTGATCTTTTAGCTACAATTACAAATCTGCCGTCTTTTGTATGATAAGAGCAAGTAGACAATGTAATTAATTGGTCATTATAATTAGCAGATTTTCCAGTATCATATAAAGAAGCTTTTTTAGAATTTTCTACAAATTCATTGTACTCATTTTCATCTTTCGCATTAATAAAGTAATAATATCTAAATACATTTTTATCAGACTTATAATATACTTTTGACTTAAATACAGAAATTATTTCATAATTTGAATCTTCATAACTAGTAGTAACTCTTATATAAGGGTGTTTATCATAATATTTTTTATCCTTATATTTAAGTAAAGTTTTAAACATGCTATGATGTCCGTATATTAATAGATTGCTATCTTGAGGATCCCAATGATAGTCTTTATCTAAAAATATTGATCCATTTACAGAATATTTTTTTTTATAATTATGATCGAGATAGTATTTATTATCATTTCCTTGCAACACAGGATAATTGATATTAGTATTTTCAATTTCAATCCAAGCAACTATGTCAGAATTTTGGTTTTGAAGTTTTTCTAATTTTTTCATTCTTTCAGTTTTTTCTTTCAAAACTTTATCATCTTCTTCTAGATTTTCTACATTATTGAATGTAGAGGGAAGAGAATTATCAAGAGAAATCTCGTTTAATAAATTTCTCTGCTTATTCATATTATATCCATCATAAAAATATAAAAAAATAAATCCAAAAGAACAAAAGAGTAGGATAAAGGACATTATGTAAGAGAGTTTAATTATTTTTTTACTTAATTCAAGTTTTGACATATTAAAAATAATTCCTTTCTAAAGAGTAATTCAAGAATATTTGATATATGTTTTAGTACTTAGCATGTTGAAAAAAATTGGCTCAATGTTTTGAAAAAATTGCAAAGTTTTTTATAAAATAATAAGGAGCTGCCGAATTTTTAATGTAGATATTATTAAAATGTGGCAGCTCAATTAATGAAAATATTTATAAAAATGCAATGCTAGATTATAAAGATCTTCTTTTTAATAGTGCAATAGCTATTATAGCACTAGCACTTAAAAATAAAGCTATTCCTAATTGTCCCTCAGTTCCTGTCTTTGGAGTATCATCTTTTACTTTATCATCTTTTTCTGTATCATCTTTTGCTTTATCATCTTCTTTGTCTTTGTCATTAGGTTTTGCAGTTTCTTTTAAATCAAGTTTTGCATAAATTGCAATATCTTCTGTAAGTTTTGTATCAAAATTAAATTTTGTTTTAAATTCTTTATCAGTATAAAAATCAGTTAGTGTATATTTTTCTAATCCAAGTTCTTCTAAGTCAATTAGATTTTCTAAATCTTTTCTTGTAAGAGAAGTTCCTTCTTTAACTGTTGTTGTTAAAGTTTTATCATTTAAGTGAATTGTTACAGTAACATTTGCTGTGAAAGTTTCACCTTCCATAGAAATGTCATCTCTTTCATTACTTGAATATAAGATATTATTTTCAGCATCAGTTATTACAACTTTATTACCACTTATAAATATTTTATTAGTTGATTCTTCTGTGTTTTGTACTTCAAAATCAGTTAATGTATCATTAATTGCAAGATAAATAACATTTTCAGGTTCTGATGATGTTAATGTACCATTCATAATTAATGTTGGTTCATTACTTCCAGTATCAACACTAAATCCTTTTGCAATTTCTATACCATTATTAGATGTTTGTCCATTTCTTCCTAAATGCAAATCTTTTACTTCAACAGTTCCGGCATTTACTAAAACAGCACCAAATCCACAATTAGTAATTGTTACACCGTCTAATACAACATGTGCTCCATTGTATGACTGTACACCATATTTTTCACCATTTGTAAGTTTTAAATTTTTCAAAGTAAGTTTTGTTCCAACTGAACCAGCAGTTATTAAGGTACGGTTACTTCCTTGTACATTCCAGCTATCATCTTTAGTTATAGTATTTCCTTTTCCATCGATTGTAATTGTTTTTCCAACTATTTCAATAGGGTTTGTTAATGAAATGTTAGTTGTTAATTCAATAACTGCATTGTCTTCAGCGCTATTAATAGCTTCACGTAAACTTGTTTCATCATTTACTTCTGTTGCAGCATGAGAAAAATTGGTAAATAAAAATAAAGTTGCGAATAATACTATTATAAATAGTACTAATTTGTTTAATGTTTTCATTGTATCAAATCCTTTCATTTTAAATAAAATTAAGACTATTTCATAAAAAAAATTTTTATTTCTATAGTGCTTTATTAAGTATTATGTCGCATTTTTTCAGATTTATTCATTTTTTGTTTTTTTATTACTTCACTTTGTATAATGGCATCATATTGTGTTATATAGAGGAAAGTAAGGAATGAAGAAAGATAAAATAAACGATATCAAAATGTTGCTCTACACTATCTTTAATGAGAGAATAATGAAAAAATTGAAAATTATGTAAATCTGTGTTAAAATAAAATAGATAGCATTTTATGCTATACTATTTTAAAAGCCGAGAATTTCGGTGAAGGGAGAAAAACATGAAAAGATTAAAATGCACCTACCAAAAGACACAACAGAGGAACCAACAACTAATAGCTTTTTTTGAAAAAATGGTGGTAGTACTACTAATTGCTATTATATGTGCACTGACAATTAGTGGGCCTATTAGAGCAAATGCCAACATGGATCTTACTACTTCAGAATGTCAGGAATCTAAAAACATGGAACAACTACAAAAAGAGGAAAGTAGTAATAACGCTTCTGATGAACAACAAATAGCTCAAGTGAAAAAGAATACTATGCAAATTGATGAAACGAATAATGTGGAAGTAGAAATATCAAATGTACTTAAAGCAGATAAAGATGAATTGCAAAATGAAAGTATTGATGAAAATACAGCAGAGAATTCGGAAAAAAATTTGCAAGTTGTTCAAGAGAGAAGTGAACCTAACGAAGAAGAAACTTTAGAAAATGTCGATAAATGTCTAAATAAGCAAAATGAAGAAGCATTAATAGTTAACATGTCAGTAACCGCATATTGTCCTGGTGAGTGCTGTAATGGCAAATGGGCTGGTGTAACTGCATCTGGAGAAAAAATGAAGCCGTGGACTACTGTAGCAGCTGGTAACGCTTATCCATTAGGAACGCGTATATACATTCCATATTTTAAAGATGAAGATAATGAGGGATGGTTTATAGTTCAAGATCGGTTTGCAGATAACTCTAATCCGTACATATTAGATATATTATTAGAAAATCATACCGCATGTGGAGAATTTGGAAGAAAAAATTTGGAGGTGTATGTTTACATGTAAAAAAGCAGGGAGAAAGCAATAAAATTTCCCTGCTTTCTCCTTGTTAATTTTAAAATTAACAAATGTGTTGACAAAATAAATCAAGGAGGTGCTGTTGGAGCACCAGTAGGAGGGCAAGTATTATCTGAAGTATTACCTTATTTGGAATTGCAGAAAGATAATGTTTCTGAGGAAGATGTAAAAAAACAAGTTGAAGTGCCAGAGATTGAAGGTATGACAATTCAAGAAGCTACAAAAGTGTTAAAAGAATATAATTTAGAATTGCAAATAGAAAATGAAATAGAAAATTACGATAAGAAAAGTACATTGGTAAAAGAGCAATTGCCAAAAAGAGGAATTAGTGTATATGAAGGAACGAAGATAATTGTAACAATTTAAAAGATGAGTTGATTACTAACAAGAAGAACAAAAAAATAAAAATCACTATACAAAAAAGTTATTTCGTTATATAATGTACACGGAAAATTAGAAGAAGGAGAATAATATGGAATTAAAAAATATTTTATCAGGATTAGAGGGATTAAAAGTAAAAGGAACTTTAGATTTAGATATCCCTAAAATTGAAAATAATTCCCAGAAGATAAAATGTGGAGATATGTTTGTTGCGATTGATGGATTTGATGAAGATGGTCATAATTATATTAGCGAAGCTGTAAAAAACGGGGCAAAAGTAATTATGGCACAAGCTGATAAAGTAACAAAAGAAATGGTAAAAGATTTACCATCAGATATTACATTTATTCTAACAGCAGATACAAGGCATGCTATTTCAATTTGTGCATGTAATTATTATAAAAATCCTTCTAAAAAGTTAAAACTAATAGGCATAACTGGAACAAAAGGAAAAACAACAACATCATTTATGATTAAATCATTATTAGAAAAACAAGGTTTAAAAGTAGGACTAATAGGAACTATTTGTACATATATTGGAGATAAAAAGGTAGCAGATAATGATAGAACAACACCAGAAAGTTTAGAATTGCAACAAATTTTAAGCCAAATGGTACAAGAAAAATGCGATGTAGCTGTTATGGAAGTATCTTCTCAAAGTTTAAAGCTATCTAGAGTAGATGGTTGTGAATTTCAAGTAGGAATTTTCACTAACTTTTCAAAAGACCATATAAGTGCAAAAGAGCACTCTAGTATGGAGGATTATTTTGAATCAAAAGTAAAATTATTTAGAATGTGTAAATACGGCTATTTTAATGCTGATGATATATATGCAAATAAATTACCAGATCTAGTTCCAGAGTGTGAATTTAAAACTTATGGAATTGATAATCCTGCCAATTTACTTGCAAAAGATATCACGGTAACAAATTCCTATGTAGATTTTAAAGTAAAACTAGGTGATAAAAATCAAAGAGTAAAAACTGGAATACCAGGAAGATTTAGTGTATATAATTCATTATCAGCTATTAGTGTTGCTATGAGGTATGGAGTTTCTGCTGAAAATATACAAGAAACTTTAACTAATATCCGCATACCGGGCAGAAGTGAATTAGTAAATAATGAAAAAGAATTGACTATTATGATTGATTATGCCCATACTCCAGAAAGTTTGGAAAGTATTTTAACAACAGTTAAGGAATATACTCAAGGAAAAGTAATTTGTGTATTTGGATGTGGTGGAGATAGAGATTCTGGAAAAAGACCAATCATGGGAAAGATAGCAGGAAATGTAGCCGACTATACAATAATAACATCTGATAATCCAAGGTCAGAAGAGCCAGAAAAAATTATAGAACAAATTGAAAATGGAATTAAAAGTACCAAGGCCTCATATGAATGTATTGTAGATAGAAAAGAGGCTATAAAAAAAGCAATTCAAATGCTACATAAAAAAGACATCCTTGTTATTGCCGGAAAAGGTCATGAACTAACACAAGAAATAAAAGGAAAAAAATATCCTTTTGACGAAAGAGAAATTGTAAAAGAAGTAGTACAAACAATAAAAGTGTCTCAAAATTAAAATTAATTTATAGTGCATACCAAGGAGGAAAAGATGGCATTAGAATTTCAAACAAAAATCATTTTATTATCTATGGTTGTGAGCATTGTTATAGCCTTGTTTGCTATCCCTATTTTAAAAAAATTGAAAGTCGGGCAAATGGAAAGGCAAGAAGGTCCACAATCACACTTAAAAAAGCAAGGAACTCCAACAATGGGTGGAATTATTATGATTATTACTATTTTACTAGTTGGAGGGTTTTTGTGTTTTGATTATTATAAATCTGAAGATATTGCAGAAAAACAAATAGGAATACACCTCATTCCATTGATTGCAGTAACTGTAGGATTTGGTATTATTGGGCTAATCGATGATTTAAAAAAACTTATAGGGCACAACACAGAAGGGTTAAAGCCAGCATATAAAATGATAGGTCTACTTATAGTATCAGTTGGTTTTAGTATATGTTTAACGCAATTTTTTAAGTTAGGGCTAGATATTTATATTCCGTTTTTTAAAACATCAATTTTACTTCCTATTTGGTTGTATATTCCATTTGCTGTTTTAGTTATGCTTTCAACAACAAACGCAGTAAATTTAACAGATGGAATAGATGGTCTTTCTACAAGTGTTACGACTATTATACTTGCTTGTTTAACTGTAATAGGAATTGTGCTAAATATAAAAGAAATTACAGTATTCGGTAGTATTTTAATAGGAACTTGTTTAGGATTTTTATTATTCAATTTACATCCTGCAAAAGTGATGATGGGGGATACAGGTTCTCTTTTACTAGGAGGAGCAATTGCAAGCATTTCATTATATTTAAAAATGCCATTATTATTAGTAATTATTGCTTTAATACCTGTTATTGAAACTCTATCTGTTATGATACAAGTAAGGCATTTTAAAAGAACTGGTAAGCGTGTATTTAAAATGACACCAATTCATCACCATTTTGAATTATCTGGCTGGAATGAGAATAAAATTGTATCAGTATTTAGTGTTATTACATTAATTTGTTGCGTAATTGGATTAATTGCTATTTAGGAGGATACCAATGCAAAAAAAAGGGAAAAAGGTTTCAAAATTTATTAACCAACCGTTTGATTTCATACTTTGTGCAGTTGTATTTATTTTACTAGCTTTAGGAATTGTTATGGTACTTTCTGCTTCTGCACCATCTGCATTAGCAGATACAGGAAAAACATATACATTTGCAGGAAAACAATTAATATTTGGAATCATAGGACTTATATTTATGTTTTCACTTTCAAAATTTGATTATCATATCTATAAAAAATTTTATTGGCCAATTTATTTTCTTTCTTGTGGAATTTTGCTATTAGTATTAATACCTAAACTAGGAATATCATCCCATGGTGCTAGAAGATGGGTAAATATTCCAGCACTAGGTCAATTTCAACCATCAGAATTTACTAAAATAGGTTTAATAATATTTTATGCAGGATATTTGTCAGACCACAAGGATGAATTAAAAGATTTTTGGAGAGGTTTTGTAAAGCCACTTTGTTTTATCGTTCCACCAATAGCAATTTTATTTTTTATTCAAAACCATTTAAGTGCTTCATTGATTATAGGAATGATAGTTTGTGTTATGATGATTATTGCAGGAGCAAGGCTATTACACTTCTTTGCATTAGGAGCAACGGGAGGAATAGGAGTACTGTCCTTGATAATATATATGATTACTAAAGGAGGATCAGAAAACTTTCGTATTGGAAGAATTGTATCATTTTTGAATCCATGGGCAGATAAAACAGGAGATGGTTGGCAAGTTGTCCAAAGTCTTTATGCAATAGGTTCAGGAGGAATTTTTGGCTCAGGTTTAGGTGAAAGTAAGCAGAAATATTTGTATATTTCAGAACCACAAAATGACTTTATTTTTTCAATAGTGGCAGAAGAACTTGGTTTTATTGGATGTGTTCTTATTATAGCTCTTTTTGCAGTGCTTATATGGAGAGGAATTTTAATTGCTATTAAAGCACCTGATACATTTGGAAGTCTAGTTGCAATAGGAATTATTAGCTTAGTTGCAATTCAAGCAATTTTAAATATTGCTGTTGTAACTTCTTCAATTCCAAATACAGGAATCGCGTTACCTTTCTTTAGTTATGGTGGAACAGCATTATTTATTTTATTGTGTAGTATGCGGTGTACTGCTTAATATATCTAGAGCTGGTAGCAAGGTGTGAGAAGTTCTTGCGTTCACTTGCGCTTCATCTGCGCGAACTACACATTATGATATAAATACTTTTTTAGGAGGAAAAAATGAAAGCTATAATAGCGGCAGCTGGAACTGGAGGACATATTAATCCAGGAATAGCTATAGCAAATGAAATAAAGAAGAAAGAACCTGGCTCAGAAATTATTTTTATAGGAACAGATAGAGGTCTAGAAAACGATTTAGTACCAAGAGCTGGATATGAGCTAAAAAAAATTAATGCTTATGGTTTTGATCGTACTATTTCATTTCAAAATATAAAGAAAATATATAAAACTTTCAGGTCAATAAAGGAAGCAAAAAAAATAATAGAAGAGTTTAAACCGGATGTTATCATTGGAACAGGTGGTTATATTTGTGTACCAGTAGGTCTATCAGCTAAAAATAAAAAAGTACCACTGGTATTACATGAAAGTAATGCTTTTCCAGGTGTTGCAGTAAAAATTCTTTCAAAAAAAACGAATAAAATATTATTAGGGTTTGAAGATGCAAAAGAAAGGCTACCAAAAGCTAAAAAAATAGTTGTAACAGGAACGCCAACAAAGGTAAAAAAGGTAGATGTTTCTGAGCAAAAAAAGAAAGAACTATTAAAACAAAATGGTTTGAAATCAGATAAGCCAATCGTATTATTTTTTGGAGGAAGTCAGGGAGCTCAGAGCATTAATAATAGTTTAATAGATATTATTTCAGAAAATAAAAATAAGAATTATCAAATTATGTGGGCAGCAGGTCCAGCTCAATATGAAGAAATAGCTAAAATATTAAAGGAAAAATATAAATTAGAAATAGAAGATATTCCAAATGTAAAAATAGTACCATATATATATAATATGGAAGAAATGATGAATATAGTTGATTTGGTAGTTTGCAGAAGTGGAGCAATGACAATTACAGAGATTGCAAATGTAGGTAAACCTGCAATATTTATTCCGTTTCCATTTGCTACTGAAAATCATCAAGAATATAATGCTAAAGTACTGGAGAAAAAGGATGCAGCTAAAATTATTTTAGATAAAGATTTAACTTCAGAAATTTTAAATAGGACTATTGAAGAATTAGTAAGTGATAGAAAGATGTTATTACAAATGGGGAAGAATGCTAATAGCGTTGCTATTCCTAATGTAGAGGAAAAAATTTATGAAGAAATAAAAAATGAAATAAAAAAATAGATTGTCATTTTTTGTCGAAACGTGTCATACGAAAATTCTTGACTTTTCTTAAGATTTTGATAAAATTTTGCATGTACCAACGAGGAAAGGGGAATAACGATGTACAATTTTACAAAAGTTTATGGAAAAGCAACAATTAAACAAGAGGAGGATGAAAGCCTTCGTACCATAAAACTTAAGTATTATAAGACAAAGCAAATAAACTACAAGAAAAATGAAAAACAATATGGTGTAGGAATAATAAAAACTGAAATTAAAAATAATGAGTTAAATGAAGAGAAACAAGAAATTAATCATATTTGTAAATATAAACATGAAGTAGAAAAATTATTAGATTTATTAATAAGAAATAAAGTAACACCAGTAGATTTAAAATATGTATTAGAAGATATGAGTTGTTAAAAAAGAAGGAACATTTTCTTTTAAGTAGTATATACTTTAAGAGAAATGTTTTTTTCTTAATTCAAAAAGTCTTGCAAAATATAAAAAAGTAAGCTATGATACTATATGACCTAAAATAAAATAAGGAGAAGAGCAATGGTAGATAAATTAATTATTGTGGAATCACCAGCTAAGGCTAATACCATAAAGAAGTTTTTAGGGGGTAATACGAAAGTAATGGCCTCTATGGGGCATGTTCGAGATTTACCAAAATCTAAAATGGGTGTTGACATAGAGAAAGATTTTGAGCCAGAATATATTAACATTAGAGGCAAAGGGGATCTGATTAGAAATCTAAAAAAAGAAGCAAAAAATGCAAAAAAAGTTTATCTAGCAACTGACCCTGACCGTGAAGGAGAAGCAATTGCTTGGCATTTAGCACATATTTTAGAAATTCCAGAAGATAGTAATTGTAGAGTAACATTTAATGAAATTACTAAAGAAACAGTAAAAGAATCTATAAAAAAACCTAGAAAAATAGATATTAATTTAACAGATGCACAACAAGCAAGACGTGTATTGGATAGAATTGTTGGATATAAAATAAGTCCACTTTTATGGAAAAAGGTAAAAAGAGGGTTGTCAGCAGGAAGAGTGCAGTCTGTTGCAGTTAAACTTATTGTAGATAGAGAAGAAGAAATAGAAAATTTTATTCCAGAGGAATATTGGAATATATATGCTACTTTTTTAGAAACAAATTCTAAAAAACATTTTCAAGCTACTTTTTATGGTAAAGCAGGAGAAAAAATAGAACTTCATAAACAAGAAGAAGTAGAAGAAATATTAAAGCAAATTGAAGAAGAAAAATATATTGTTTCAAATGTAAAAAAAGGAGAAAAGAGAAAAACTCCAGCACCACCTTTTACAACAAGTACTTTACAACAAGAGGCATCTAGAAAACTAGGATTTACATTAAAAAGAACAATGTCAATTGCTCAGGGGCTTTATGAAGGTATTAATGTAGGAGAAAGAGGAACAGTAGGTTTAATTACTTATATGAGAACTGATTCTACTAGAATATCAGATGAAGCAAGAAATTCCGCTAAAACTTATATCACACAAAACTACGGAGCAAATTACTATGAAAATCGTTTTTATAAGGCAAAACAAAATGTACAAGATGCTCATGAAGCAATTAGACCAACATATGTTGATTTGATACCTGATAAAATTAAACAATATTTGACACCTGATCAATACAAATTGTATAGACTAATTTATAATAGGTTTATAGCAAGTCAAATGGCACAGGCTGTATATGATACTATTAATGCTGAAATAAGCGTAAATAATTATCAATTCCATGCAAATGGCCAAACCTTAAAATTTAAAGGTTTTATGACTTTATATGTTGAAACTACTGAAAGTGAAAAAGAAGAGGAAGACAGCAATATTCCAGAACTGATAGTTGGACAAGAGGTAAAAGAAGAAAAATTAGAACCAAAGCAAAGTTTTACTCAGCCACCAGCAAGATATACTGAAGCTAGTTTAGTAAAGGCTTTAGAAGAAAAAGGGATTGGAAGGCCAAGCACATATTCACCTACTATTACTACTATTCTTGAAAGAAGATATATAGAAAAACAGCAAAAGCAATTAATGCCAACAGAGCTAGGAAGAATTGTTAACCAATTATTGGTACAAAATTTTACAGATATTATCAATATAGAATTTACAGCACAAATAGAGCAAGAATTCGATGAAATTGCAGAAGGAAAAGAACCTTGGAAACAAACTATTCGAAAATTTTATGCACCATTTGAAAAAGAAGTACAAAAGGTTGAAAAAGAATTAGAACATGTAGAATTAGTTGAAGAAGTATCAGATGTACAATGTGAAAAGTGCGGAAGAATGATGGTTTACAAATATGGTAGATATGGTAAATTTTTAGCATGTCCAGGATATCCAGAATGTAAAAACGCAAAACCTATTGTGCAAACAGTTGATGTACCTTGTCCTGTTTGTGGTTCTAAAGTACAAATAAGAAAAACTAAAAGGGGGAAAAGATATTATATTTGCGAAAACAATCCTCAATCATGTAAATATATATCATGGAATGCTCCAAAAGTTGGAGAAGTTTGGGTACCAGAACAAATGAAAGAAAAAAAAGCTAGGAAGAAATCTACAAGAAAAGCAAAAGGAAGAAGAAAAACAAAAAAATAGATGTAAAACCCTAATTGAATTTTATATTCAATTAGGGTTTTTGCTTGCTATACTAAAAATGACTAAATTATTTCTCAACTCCGTTGCCAAAAAATAGTATTTATGATATAATCGCAAATTGATAAATTTGGGAGGGGAATCATGTTAAAAGATCAAAATGAAATTAGAGAAAAAGAAAATCATAGAGTTTTTAAACAATTGCTTAATACATTTATTCAGACCGAACAAGAAGAATTTACAAAAGTAGATAATAAAGAAACATATGCACAAAATGTAAAAATTATTCCAAAGATTTTTTATAATGAATTTACCAAACAACTAAAAGTAGAATTTAAAATAGGAGAGAAACCATCATATAAAATAAAAAATTTACCTGAGTTTTATGAAAGAATGTTAACAAAACAAGTTTATCAGTATGGTAGTAGATTAAACTTAGTTCATCAAGAAGAATCTTTTGAAAAACAATCAATACCTATTTTAAAATTTTTATTGAAATATTCAGAAATTATGAAGTATAATAATGAAGTAGCAAATGGCTATAATTATTATATAAAAAACTTTACACCAGATAATATTTTAATATCAAACACAGGCTTAGATGACTTTTTCGATAGTTTAGAAGGGGAAGAAGTATTATTTCAAAAAGGAGAAAAAGAAAAAACAATTCATTTCTTAGCAAAAGAGCCAAATATTATATTTAATGTTAAACAAATAGAAAACAAATTTAAACTTCTTTGTAATATAGATGTATTTAGTTACGAATTATTACAAGGAAAAGAATATCTTTATATATTATTTCCAGATGCTATTTATAGATGCAGTACACAATTCCAATTAACTACTTTAAAATTATTAGATGTTTTACGAAAAAATTATACTAATGAAATTATTATGGATGAAACAGAGCTAACAAGCTTTTTTGCAATGATAGCCCCTAAAATGCAAAAACAGATAATTACTCAAGAAATTGATGTTGCAATTAAAGAGAGATGTATTCCTAAAAAATTAGGGATAAAAATTTATTTAGATTATGATATCAATAACAATATTACTGCTGAAGTAAAATTTTGTTATGGTGAACAAGAAATAAATCCTTTTATGCAACAGAAAAATAATATTGCTAGAAATATTGTAGGAGAGAATGAAGCTCTTAATCAGTTTATAAATACAGGCTTTTTGTTAGATAAAAATAACGGAAGATTAGTATTAAACAATGAAGACAATATTTATTCATTTTTATCAGAAGAAATTGATGATTATATGAAAAAATATGAAGTTTTAGCAACTGAAAGTTTCAGGAAAAAGCAGATTCATTCTTTTCAAATGAAATCTATTGGAATTAAAGTAGAAAATCATTTATTACAAATAGATTTATCACAAATAGGAATAGATTTATCAGATTTAAGTGAAATGATGCAAAAATATCAATTAAAGAAGAAATTTCATAGATTAAAAGATGGAAGCTATATAAAATTAGAAGAAAATGAAACAATGCAATTTTTAGAAGAATTGTCAGTTAATTTAGACCTAAATTATAATAGTTTAAAAGATGGAATAATTACTCTACCAAGTTATAGAAGCTTATATTTAGATAAAATGTTAAAAGCATTAAAAAATGTAGAAATAAAAACAGATAAAACATATCAAACAATGGTAGATAAACTAAAAGAAAATCAAAATACTAATGAAATAGAATTGCCAGAAAACATGAATGCACAAATGAGAATCTATCAAAAAATAGGATATCAATGGCTAAAAATGTTAGATCAATATCAATTTGGTGGCATTTTAGCTGATGATATGGGGCTTCGGAAAAACTTTACAAATGTTAACGGTTATACTATCATATGTTAATGAAGCAGGAAAACAATTTAAGCCTTCTTTGGTAGTGTGTCCAAGTTCTCTTACTTTAAATTGGTTAGGAGAAATAAACAAATTTACACCAAGCCTAAAAGCTTGTGTTATTAGTGGAAATGCGATAGATAGAAAAAAGAAGATTGAAAAAATAAGCAATTATCATGTGGTAATTACATCATATGATTCATTAAAAAGAGACATAGAACTATATGTAGAAAAAAATTGTGAATTCAAATATATGATTGCAGATGAAGCACAATATATAAAAAATAACAATACACAAAATGCCAAAGCAATTAAGCAAATAATAGCACAAACAAAATTTGCTTCTACTGGAACTCCAATTGAAAATTCACTTTCAGAGCTTTGGTCAATTTTTGATTATATTATGCCTGGTTATCTATTTCGTTATCGAAAATTTAAAGAGCTATATGAAACCCCAATTGTAAAAGAAAACAATCAGGCAAGAATGAATCAATTAAAAAAAATGATAGAACCATTTATATTAAGAAGAATAAAGAAGGAAGTACTAACAGAATTACCTGACAAAACTGTTACAGTGCTATATAATGAAATGCAAGAAGAACAACAAAAGATATATTTATCTTATCTTGCAAGAGCAAAGAAAGAAGTGGCAGAAGAAATTCAAGCAAATGGTTTTGAAAATAGTCAAATAAAAATTTTAGCACTTCTTATGAGGTTAAGGCAAATTTGTTGTCATCCGAGTTTATTTTTACAAGATTATGAAGGAGAAAGTAGCAAATTAGTACAATGCATAGAAGTTATGGAAGATGCTATTGCAAGTGGTCATAAAATACTTCTTTTTTCAGGTTATACATCGATGTTTGAAATGATAGAAAAACAGATAAAAAGTAGAGGTATTTCTTATTTAAAATTGACTGGACAGACAAAAGTAGCTGATAGAATTCACTTGGTAGATCAATTTAACCAAGATAATAATATAAAAGTTTTCCTAATTTCTTTAAAAGCCGGAGGTACAGGGCTTAACCTTACAGGAGCTGATGTTGTAATACATTATGACCCATGGTGGAACTTGTCAGCTGAGAACCAGGCAACAGATAGAACATATAGAATAGGGCAAAAAAACAATGTACAAGTATATAAACTAATTACAAAAAATTCGATAGAAGAAAAAATATATGATTTGCAACAGAAAAAAGCTCAATTGGTCGATAATATGCTTTCAACGCAAAATACATTTATAAATCAGTTATCCAAGGAAGATATTATGGCACTTTTTGGCTAATATATATTAAATAAAGAAAGGAGAGATTCAATTTATAAAAATATTTGTTTGAATAAATTGAATTTAAATGGAGAATGAAAGAATACATTAGTATTATAGGAGGAGGTTTAGCCGGTTCAGAAGCGGCTTACCAAATTTCAAAAAGAGGAATTAAAGTAAAATTATATGAAATGAAACCAAAAAAGTATTCGCCAGCTCATAGCAATTCTGATTTATCTGAAATTGTTTGTAGTAATTCATTTAAGTCTAATTTGCATACAAATGCTTGTGGTTTATTAAAAGAAGAATTACGAAAATTGGATTCTCTTCTTATTCGTATTGCTGATGAAACCAATGTACCAGCAGGACAAGCTTTGGCTGTTGACCGTGAAAAATTTGCCAAAAGGGTAACTCAAGAATTAGAAAAAATTAAAAATATAGAGATTATTAGAAAAGAAGTAGGAAATCAAACTGTTAATAATTTAGATGATATTTTGATTGATGAGAAAGTACATAATGAATTGGAAGATATGGCTAAAGATGGTATTGTAATAGTAGCAACTGGGCCACTTACTACAGAAAATTTATCAAAGGAAATATCTTCTTTAACTGGTCAGGATAAATTATACTTTTATGATGCAGCAGCACCTATTATTGAAAAAGAATCTATTAATATGGAAGTTGCTTTTTGGGGAAATCGTTATGAACAAGAAAGACAAAAAAATGAAACAATAGAAGAATGGGAAAATAGAATAAAAACAGAAAACAAAGAAAGTTACTTAAATTTACCAATGAATAAAGAGGAATATGAAATATTTTGGACATCATTAGTAAATGCTGAGATAGTAACATTACATGATTTTGAAAAAAAGGAATTATTTGAAGGATGTATGCCAATTGAAATAATGGCTAAAAGAGGGAAAGATACTTTACGTTTTGGCCCTCTAAAACCAGTAGGTTTTACAGATCCAAGAACTGGTGAAAGACCATATGCAGTAGTTCAGCTAAGACAGGATAATTACGAAGGAAATCTTTTTAATATGGTAGGCTTTCAAACTAATTTAAAATATGGTGAACAACAAAGGGTTTTTTCTATGATACCTGGATTAGAAAAGGCAAGTTTTGTAAAATTTGGGGTAATGCATCGCAATACATACATTAATTCACCACTACTATTAGACAATACCTATCAAATGAAAAAATACCCTACAATTTATTTTGCCGGGCAAATTACTGGTGTTGAAGGATATGTTGAATCTATTTCATCAGGAGTAGTATCTGCAATTAATGCAGTAAATGAATTAAAAAAGATAAATGAAAAAAGAGCAATGAAATCTTTATGGAATATGGAATTAGAAGATATATTCAATAAGGAACAATTAGGAAATAAGGAAGAAAAAATTATTTTTCCAGAAACTACGATGATAGGGGCATTAGCCAATTATATTTCTACACAAAATTTCAATTTTCAACCGATGAATGCCAATTTTGGAATCTTACCTGCACTTTCAGAAGAAATAAAAGATAAAAAAATGAAATATACAAAATTAGCAGATAGAGCACTAGATGATTTAGAAAAAGTATTACAAACTTTTAACGATTAGTGAATTTTTAAGTACATAGAAAACAAGTATACATAAAAAGGTTGCAAAAAAATGGAAATAATGATATAATTAATGTATTGAGGAAAAAATAGGAGGAATTTTTATGGAAAGTAAAATTCAATCATATAGTGCTGAACTAAAACAAAGGTTATATGAAGCTTTAAAAGATATGGATACAAAAGAAATTAATATTGAAGAAGAAGAAGTGAAAGGCCTAATGCAAGGAACAGGTATTGTAATAGATCGTAGAGAAGAACCAAAAAGGCCAGATGCGTCTCAATACAAAGATCAAGAAGAATTTAGATTATTAGAGGAGTTATATGAAACAAAAGAATATACCGAAAGAATTTCTCTTATTGAAAAGATAAGAGAAATTAGAATTACAAGATTAAAAGACGAAAAAAGAGAAACAATGAAACAATCTGCTAAAAATGATGTAAAGAAAGAATATGCAGAAGAACTAAAAGGCAAACAGGATGAAATAAAAGAAGAAATTGAAAAAAAGAGAGCCGAAAAGGAACAACAAATAAAGGAAGCTGAAAAGGAAACTAGAAGAATCTTAGGAATGACTAAGGCTTATAGAATGATGCTAGGAGTAAAAGATCTTTACAAAGAAGATTATGCAGAAGCAGAAGAAAAAAGAAGATTTTACTATAAAGAGGCACATACTAAAATACAAGAAATTATATTTGCACAAAAAGAACTAAGAAGAGAGATTGACGAATTAAATAAAGAGTATGATGAAATACAAGAATTTTTAGACAAGATGGAAAGAGGAGAAATAGATATTTCAGATTCTGAAATAGCAACTTTAAGACAAGCAGAAACTGAAAAAATGCAAAAAGAAATTGAAGAAACACAAAGAAAACAAGAAGAACAAGAAAAAGTTCAGAGGGAACAAGCTGAAAAAGAAAAAATAGAAAGAGAAAAGGCTGAAAAGAAAGCTAGAGAAGAAGAACAACCAGAACCACAACCAGAACCAGAACTAGAGCCAGAACCAAAACTTCAACCACAACCTCAACCACAGCCAGAATCAGAACCACAACCACAGCCTCAACCACAACCACAGCCACAGCCACAACCAGAGCCACAACCAGAGCCACAACCTCAGCCACAACCTCAACCACAGCAACAAGAACAACCACAACCACAACAATCACAAGAGACTGAACAAACAATACATAAAATAAAAGAAGTAGGATTTAGAATAAAAGAAGATGGAACACCGGTTTATTATATAGTTGTTCAAGATAAAGATGGACAAGAAGAAGTTCATGAACAAGAAGGCTGGGAAAATGTTCAGATGTTATCAAAAGAAGAACATGAAAAATTACACCGTGACCATATAACTAAAGCTGATAAATTTTATGATCCTAATATTATTAATTTATTGAAAAAAATGGATGAACAATATGGAACCGATGGTGCAAAAAAATATACTGAAATAATGCAAAGAAAATATGAGGATGACAGACCAGAGTTAGACTTTAACATATTATATAATTTGAGTGAATTGTATAAAATTCCAAAATCAGCAGATGACAAACAAAAAGTAAAATATATTAAAAAAATAGCAAAAGCAAATCAATCATTAGATTTAGCAACTTATGATAAAGCTCCAAATATATTTAAAAGGTTAATTAGAAAATTAAAGACTTTAAGGTTACCAAAGGCTGAAAAAGAGTCGAAGCCACAAGCTGAAACGGAAGAAAAAGAAAAGCAAGAAGAGAAAAAAGCTGATGAGACTTTTGAAATATTCAAAAGTCTATATAAAGAAAAAGATTTCGATATTGATTTATTTATAGAGCAATACAAATTAGATGAGAAAAAAGCAATAGTTTATAAACAACTTTATAAAAAACTTAAAGACAGTGAGCCAACAAAAGAACAGGCTTTTAGAGCAAGGAACAAAGCACCAAAACAAACTGAAAGTGAAAAAGCGCCAGAGCAACTTGAAAGTGAAAAAGTAACAGAGCAACCTGAAAGTAAAGAAACACCAAATCAAGATGAAAACGAAGAAACTCAAAAAGAAGAAGATACGATGATGCTTGGGTAAAACAATAAGGCAGTGAAGAAAGATAAACTTATGAATTTACCTTGACTTTAGATGATAAAAGTGATACAATAGATACCGCTAGGTAAAATGCATATATTGCGTTTTACCTAGCGGATTATTTATTATAAAGTAAGTGAAGTTGAAAAATCGAAATTGATTTAGACTATGAAAATTTTAATTACAAAGTAAGTAGTAGGTTTTCAACAACTTTAATTCAAGAAAAGAGGTGAAATTTAAGTGCCAACAATTAATCAATTAGTAAGAAAAGGAAGAAAAAGTTCAACAGATAAGTCTAAAGCACCAGCTTTACAACATGGTTACAATTCTATGAATAAAAGAGTAACAAATAGAAGAGCACCACAAAAAAGAGGTGTATGTACTGTCGTAAAAACTGTAACACCTAAGAAACCAAATTCAGCTTTAAGAAAAGTTGCCAGAGTAAGATTGTCTAATGGCTATGAGGTAACTTCCTATATTCCGGGTATCGGACATAATCTACAAGAACACAGTGTTGTTTTAATTAGAGGTGGAAGGGTAAAAGATCTTCCAGGTGTTAGATATCACATTATCAGAGGAACATTAGATACAGCAGGTGTAAAAGACAGAATGCAAGCTCGTTCTAAATATGGAGCTAAAAAACCAAAAAAATAAATTTTTCTTAAAAGTTTTTAATTGCATTGTTAGTAGTATAAAGTTTTTAAAATAATAAAAGCTAAATTCAAAATTTTGTTATATAACAGTCAATAAATACTTTTGAAAAATTTAATTATGGTAAGGTGCTAATAATACATTACTAATTTAAGGTACTTAAATTTAGAATAGTTTATATAGCACTATACGTGGAAATTTAGATTTCCAAGAGTACCAAATCATACTTTTTAGTATGAAATCATAAAAAGGAGGGAAGAATAGTGCCAAGAAAAGGATATATTGCAAAAAGAGAAGTTTTACCAGATCCAATATACAATAGTAAAGTTGTAACAAAATTAATCAATAATGTTATGTTAGATGGTAAAAAAACAGTTGCTCAAAGCATAGTATATGATGCATTTGAAATTATAAAAGAAAAAGAGCAAAAAGATCCACTAGAAGTTTTCCAAGCTGCACTTGAAAATGTAATGCCAGTTCTTGAAGTAAAAGCAAGAAGAATTGGTGGTGCAACATATCAAGTTCCAATTGAAATCAGACCAGAAAGAAGACAAACTTTAGGTCTAAGATGGCTTGTTATATATGCTAGAAAAAGACATGAAAAAACAATGGCAGAAAAATTAGCAAATGAAATTATAGAAGCTATCGCAGGAAATGGTGGAGCATTTAAAAAGAAAGAAGATATGCATAAAATGGCTGAAGCTAATAGAGCTTTTGCACATTATAAGTTCTAGTAGCTTTGCTACGTTACAGCTACTAGAAATAACCGGCGAAAGACGGTTGTAAACAATAGAAAAGCTGTTAGTAGCTAAAAAATATTATTTATTTAGAAAAAATATAAGGAGGATAAATCAGTGGCTGGAAGAGAGTTTCCTTTAGTAAAAACAAGAAACATAGGAATAATGGCACATATTGATGCAGGAAAAACAACTACTACAGAAAGAATTCTTTTCTATACTGGTAAAACTCACAAAATTGGTGAAGTTCATGAGGGTGAAGCAACCATGGACTGGATGGTACAAGAGCAAGAAAGAGGTATTACAATTACTTCAGCTGCTACTACTTGCCAATGGTTAGGACATCGTATCAATATCATAGATACCCCTGGACACGTGGATTTTACAGTAGAAGTAGAAAGATCTTTAAGAGTATTAGATGGAAGTGTAACTGTATTTTGTGCAAAAGGTGGTGTTCAACCACAATCAGAAACTGTTTGGAGACAAGCAGATAAATATATGGTACCAAGAATGGCATATGTTAACAAAATGGATATTAATGGTGCAGATTTTTATAGTTGCGTTGAGCAAATGAAAACAAGGCTAAATGCAAATGCTGTTCCAATCCAAATGCCAATTGGTGCAGAAGATACTTTTAAGGGTATTGTAGATTTAATAAAAATGAAAGCTTTCATTCATAAGGACGACTTAGGAAAAGAGATTGAAGAAGGCGATATTCCAGAAGATATGAAAGCAAAGGCAGAAGAGCTTAGATCAAATATGGTAGAAGCAGCTGCAGAACAAGATGATGAATTAATGATGAAATATTTAGATGGTGGAGAACTAACCGAGGAAGAAATCAAAAAAGGTTTAAGAATCGGAACAATCGCAAATAAAATAGTTCCTGTATGTTGTGGTTCTTCTTATAAGAACAAAGGTGTACAAGAATTATTGAATGCAATTGTAGATTTCATGCCATCACCAATAGATATACCAGCAATAAAAGGTATAGATATGGATGGAAATGAAACAGAGAGAAAAACAGATGATGCTGAACCATTTTCAGCTTTAGCATTTAAAATTGCAACAGATCCATTTGTTGGAAAACTTTGTTTCTTCAGAGTATATTCAGGAACTTTAGATGCAGGTTCTACTATATTAAATGCAAATAAAGATAAAAAAGATAGAATGGGAAGAATTCTATTAATGCATGCAAATCACAGACAAGATATTGAAAAAGTTTATGCTGGAGATATTGCAGCAGCTGTTGGATTAAAAGAAGTATCTACAGGAGATACACTTTGTGATCCAGCACATCCTGTTATTCTAGAATCTATGGAATTCCCAGAGCCTGTTATTGATATTGCTATTGAGCCAAAAGATAAAGCAAATAGTGAAAAAATGGGAATTGCTTTAGCAAAACTTGCTGAAGAAGATCCAACATTCAAAACATGGACTGATCAAGAATCTGGACAAACTATTATTGCAGGTATGGGTGAGTTACACTTAGACATTATAGTAGATCGTCTAAAAAGAGAATTTAAAGTAGAATGTAGTGTAGGTAAGCCACAAGTTTCATATAAAGAAACAATTAGAAATAAAGTAAAAGTACAAGGTAAATTCATTCGTCAATCTGGTGGTCGTGGACAATATGGTGATGTTTGGTTAGAGATGGAACCATTAGAACCAGGTAAAGGAATAGAATTTGAAAGCAAAATAGTTGGTGGTGTTGTTCCAAAAGAATATATCAAACCAATTGAAGAGGGTGTTAGAGAAGCAGCACAAAGTGGTATATTAGCAGGATATCCTGTTATAGACTTTAAAGCTACATTAGTAGATGGTTCTTACCATGAAGTTGACTCTTCAGAAATGGCCTTCAAAATTGCTGGTTCTATGGCTTTCAAAGAAGGATGTAAACAAGCAAAATCAGTTATCCTTGAACCAATAATGAGAGTAGAAATAACAGTTCCAGAAGAATATATGGGAGATGTTATTGGAGACGTTAATTCAAGACGTGGTAGAATGGAAGGAATGGAAACAAGACAAGGAAATCAAATTATTCGTTCATTTATTCCATTATCTGAAATGTTTGGTTATGCAACAGATTTGCGTTCAAAAACACAAGGAAGAGGAACATACTCAATGGAACCAAGTCATTATGAAGAAGTTCCAAAATCAGTATTTGATAATATTGTTGCCTCAAGAGCAAAAAAAGAATAAGCTAATATATTATAGTTGATTATTATTATAATGAAGTAGCTTTGCATAAGTAAAAACTATTGAAAAATACTTGCTTTTTTCAATGAAATGTTATAAAATGCAAGTATTAAAAATTGATTTTAATATTAATAAAATATAAAAGTAGCAACTAGGAAGAGTTTGAAAAAATATAGTTATATTAAAAATCACACTTTTACTTAATTGCTAACTAAAAGGAGGAAATTTAAAATGGCTAAAGCAAAATTTGAAAGAACAAAGCCACACGTTAACATTGGTACAATCGGACACGTTGACCATGGAAAAACAACAACAACAGCAGCTATTACAAAATATTTACATTTATTAGGTAGAGCTCAATATGAAGCATATGATCAAATCGACAGTGCTCCAGAAGAAAAAGCAAGAGGAATCACAATTAACACAGCTCACGTAGAATATGAAACAGAGAAGAGACACTACGCACACGTTGACTGCCCAGGTCACGCAGACTACGTAAAGAACATGATTACAGGTGCAGCTCAAATGGATGGAACAATTCTAGTTGTTTCTGCAGCTGATGGACCAATGCCTCAAACAAGAGAGCACATTCTATTAGCTAGACAAGTTGGTGTTAAATACATCGTTGTTTACCTAAATAAATGTGATATGGTTGATGATCCAGAATTATTAGAATTAGTTGAAATGGAAGTTAGAGACTTACTTTCAAGCTATGATTTCCCAGGAGACGAAATTCCAATTATAAAAGGTTCTTCATTAAAAGTACTAGAAAGTACATCAACAGATCCTAATGATCCAGTATATGAACCAATCAGACAATTATTAGATGCAGTAGATAGCTATATTCCAACACCAGAAAGACCAGTTGATCAACCATTCTTAATGCCAATTGAAGACGTTATGACAATCAGTGGTAGAGGAACAGTTGTTACTGGTAGAGTTGAAAGAGGAACAGTTAAACTTCAAGATGAAGTTGAAATCGTTGGTTTAGCTAATGAATCTAAGAAAACAGTTATTACTGGTGTAGAAATGTTCAGAAAAACATTAGACCAAGCTGAAGCTGGAGATAACATTGGTGTTCTATTAAGAGGAACACAAAGAGATGAAGTTGAACGTGGTCAAGTATTAGCAAAACCAGGAACAATTCATCCACATACAAAATTCAAAGCACAAGTATATGTTCTAACAAAAGAAGAGGGTGGACGTCATACACCATTCTTCAATGGATATAGACCACAATTCTATTTCAGAACAACAGACGTTACAGGTGTTATTGAATTACAAGCAGGAACTGAAATGGTAATGCCAGGAGATAATGTTGATATGACTATTGAACTTATTACTCCAATCGCTATCGAAAACGGATTAAGATTCGCTATTCGTGAAGGTGGACGTACAGTAGGATCAGGAGTTGTATCTGAAGTTATTGCTTAGTAAATACAACAATAGCAAGGGTTACAAGAAATTGTAATACCTTGCTATTTTTTTAATTATTACATATTTATCACATTAGTTTTTTATTGCAAAAGAAAAATCGTTAGATTTTTCTGGAGCAACAAGGCCTTAAGTTACCTTGGGCTGTGCATCTTTGGCTTTACTGACTTTTAAAAGTAAAAAAGTATTCAAACATATAGGTATTTCAAACTATATATTTAAAAAATAAATGTGACATATGTTTGATTAACCTACATAAAAAAGATGAAATGTTTTGTAGAATAATTGACTTTTTTTGCATTTAATTATATACTGTATCCGATGTGAAAAAGTAGCTAAGATACTAAAAATAAAGGAGAGATTTCTTTTATGAAAATTCTGAAAAAAGTAGTCTTAACGGGAGTATTAGCAACAATTACTGTTTGCACTATGAATGTTGCAGTAAATGCAGCAACTGTTAAAGCTACTGGAGAAACTGTAAACATAAGAAAAGGGCCATCAACCGATACAAAAGTAGTAGCAAAAATTTCAGAAGGAGTTGAATGTGAACTACTTGAAGAAGAGGGAGATTGGTATAAAGTAAAATTCAGAAATTATACAGGCTACATTAGTAAAGAATACTCTAAATTGTTAGAAGATAAATCTACTAATAATGATAAAAAACAGAATGATGATGAAGAAACAAAAAAAGAGGAAAACAATAAAAATAACAATGATGAGTCAAAAAACGAAAATAAAGAAAATGAATCAACTCCAACAGAGCAAACATCAAATGAGTCAAACGACATTAAAGAAGAACAAACAATAATTTACAAAAAGTTTAGACAAGACACACAAATTAGAATATTACCTCTTATTCATTCTAGTAAAATAGGTGATATAAAAAAAGATACTAAAGTTGTTTTTATTACAGAATTATCAGGCTGGACTTATATACAATCCGATTCTATTAGTGGTTGGGTAAGAACATCTACTTTATCAGAAGAAAAAATAGAGAGCAAAAATGATACTGATAAAAGTAACTCTGATAATACTGAAAAATCAGATGAAACAGAAAAGTCAGAAAAAATAGGATATGTTAATGAAAATCAAGTAAATATGAGAAAAGGTGCTGGAAAAAATTATTCTGTTGTAAAAACTCTTACTTTAAATACAAAAGTTACTATTTTAGAAGAAGAAGGTGGATGGTATAAAATAAAAGCCGGAGATAAGACTGGCTATATTGCTAAAAATTATATATCAAATAGCAAAAAAGTAACTTCAAGAAGTAGTTCAACACCTAGAGATGAAGATTCTTTAGAAAATAATACAGAAAATGATGAAACAAAAAATGAGAAGAGTTCATCTAGTACTGATTCAGAGAAAAAAGAAGAAACAACTAATATAAATAATGAATCTCAAAAAGTAGTTTCAGAAGAAAAAAACGATACTTCTAAGAACTCTACAAGTAAAACAGATAAAAAACAAGAAAGTAGTACAAAACAAAAAAATGATACAATAAAAACTACAGATGTAATTGCGTATGCTAAAAAGTATTTAGGGCACCAATATGTTTATGGTGCTGATGGTTCAAATGGAACTTTTGATTGTTCCGGATTTACTATGTATGTATATAAACATTTTGGAATAAGTCTTCCTCACAAAGCGTCATCACAATATACATGTGGAAAGGGAACTCAAATAAAAAAGCAAAGTCAATTAAAACAAGGTGATATAGTATTTTTAACAAATTATGGAACTGGTAAAGGAATAGGGCATTGTGGAATTTATATAGGAAATGGCAATTTTATTCATGCATCTACTACATCATATACAGTTACGATTTCTAATCTTAATACAATATATAAAGGAAGATTTTGTGGAGGTCTAAGGCTAATTAAATAAAAAACAAAATTATTTAAAATATTAAATTGGGGGCAAAAGAAAGGAAAAATATGCAAATATTTTGTATTGCCTCTATAGGAGCTATTTTAGGAATTATAATGGGGCTATACTTTAAAAGTATAGCCATTTTTATATCTATATGTGCATTTTTTATTTTTTTATGTATAACAGTAAAGAAATTTATAAGATCCAAAAAATATTTGATATATTTTATAATATTAATAATATTTTTTTATTCCTTTTTTGGATATATTACATTTTTAGAGTTACAGTATAAAAAAATATATGAAAGTTATGAAGATAAAGAAATTAGTATACAGGCAATAGTTATTTCTAATCCAAAACCAAAAGACTACAAAGATACATATACAATAAAAGTAATAAAAATAAAGAACTTGGAAAGTGGCAAAGAATATAATAAATATTTTAATTTATTGTGCAATATAAAGAAAAATAATCAAACAAGTCTTAATCTAGAATATGGAGATATTATAGAGTTAGTATCTACTTATGAAGTACCTGACATTAGTAAAAATGCAGGAGGTTTTAATTATCAACAATACTTGAAAGTTAGCAAGATTGCAGGTATAGTTACAACAAGTACAACTGATATACAAATTTTAGGTAAAAGTAATAACAATTTAGTAATGAAAAATATTTTTAAATTGAAAAATAATTTAATAGAAAAAATAAGAAAAATATTACCTGAAGAAAATGCTGGGGCATGTATAGGGTTGCTGTTGGGAGATAAAACCTACATTAATGAAGAAATACAAGAAAGTTTTAAAAAGAGTAGTTTATCACACATGTTAGCTATTTCTGGAGCACATGTATCATATCTTTTGTTAGGACTAACTAACTTTTTTAATATTATAAAATTGCATAAAAGATGGTGCAAAGTAATTTCTATTTTATTTTTGACGTTTTTTATGATGCTAGTTGGTTTTACACCATCTGTTACAAGAGCATGTATAATGGCTATATTGACATTATTAGCTGAAATTTGTTTTAGAAAATCAAATGTATATCAAAATCTAGCGATAAGTAGTCTTATTATTTTATTAATTAATCCATATGCATTGTTGGATATAGGATTTCAACTTTCTTTTGGTGGAACTATTGGAATTGTATTTTTAATGAGAAGAATAAATATTGAGAAAAATGTTCAAATACAACCAAATAATAAAAAAATAAACTCTAAGCTAATAAGTTTAAATAAATTTTTATTAGCGTTTGATAGGTTAAAAATTGGTAATAAACTAATTACGTATTGTAAACAAATTTTTCAAGTTTCAGTTTCAGCCAATATTATAATTTGGCCAATTATGTTATATCATTTTAATACAATTTCATTTACATTTTTAATATCAAATTTATTGGCATCTTCAGTACTAGGAGCTAGTTTAATATTAGGAATGATATTTATTATTTTTTTAATAGTATTTAAGCCAGTAGCTATTTTAATTTCTTATATTTTAAATTTATTTTTACAAATACTAATTCAAATTGCTAAAATAACTGGAAATCTTCCGTTTTCACAAATATTAGTTCCAACTCCAAAGATATGGCAAATAGTTTTGTATTATATAATAATATTGTTATTTTATATTAGTTCAAAAATTAATAGTATAAATAAATTTCAAAAATTTTTTATTCATTATAAAAAAACAATTTCTATAATCATAATTTTAATTATATTATTTCCATTTTTTATTAAATTACCTAAAACATGTTTAGAAATTCATTTTATTGATGTGGGACAAGGTGATAGTATGCTGATTGAAACACCTTCTAGACATACTATTTTAATAGATGGAGGAGGTAGTGAGATGGGGAGTTTTGATGTTGGAGAAAAGACATTACTACCATATTTATTGGATAAAAATATAATGAGAATTGATTACATGATGTTTTCCCATTTAGATTCTGATCATTGTCAAGGACTTTTTACTATAATAGAAAAATTGAAGGTAAAAAATATTATTATAGGTAAACAGGGAGAAATTTCTTCTAATTTGAAGAAATTATTTCAATTATTAAAAAATAAAAAGGTAAATGTTATATTAGTTAAAGCTGGTGACAGAATTGATGTTGACAGATATTGTTATTTTGATATTTTATTTCCAGAAGTAGATATTATTTCTGAGAATGTATTAAATAATAACTCAATTGTTGCAAAATTTAATTATTCAAATAAGAAAAATGATATAATCTTTGATATGCTATTAACAGGAGATATAGAGAAAATCGCAGAAGAGCGAATAATAGAGCTTTACAAAAATAGTACAATTTTAAGATCTACAGCACTAAAAGTTGCACATCATGGTTCAAAAACTTCATCCATACTAAATTTTTTACAATTAGTAAATCCACAAATTGCTTTAATAGGGGTGGGAGAGAATAACAAATTTGGTCATCCAAGTGAAATTACTTTAAATAATTTAAAAAATTTGCGGTACAGAAATTTATAGAACTGATAAAATGGGTGAAATTATTATAAGAGTAAATAAAAAAGGAAAAATATATATAAAAAAAATGCTTACATCACAATAAAATGTGGCATTTTTTAATAAAAATTAATTTTAGAGATTTGAAAATTAGTGTATACAAAAATCAGAAAGTTGAAAAAAAGCGGAAAACGAGGTATAATTGAGAGGTGAACCATTATTAATAAGGGTATTATAAAAGGAAGGTAATAAAATGTTTGCTAAATATTCTAATCAAAAAGAAAAAATAAATTTTGAAGAAATAGAAGAAGCTGCACAGAAAATACAAAATGGAGAATTAGTATTATTTCCTACAGAAACTGTCTATGGAATTGGTGCAAATGCATTTGATGAAATTGCAGTAAAAAAGATATTTGAAGCTAAAGGGAGAGCAGGGGATAATCCATTAATTGTACATATTTCTAATCTTCAAATGGTAAATGAAATTGTAGAAGAAATAAGTGATTTGGAGAAAAAGCTGATAGAAAAGTTTTGGCCAGGGCCTTTAACAATAATATTTAAACGCAAAAGCAAAGATGTAATTCCAAATGTAGTAACAGCAAACTTAAATACCGTAGGAATTCGTATGCCAAGCAATTTAATTGCAAAGGAATTAATACAAAGAGCTGGTGTTCCAATTGCAGCACCAAGTGCTAATGTGTCAGGAAGGCCAAGTGGTACCAAAATAGAAGATATTATTGAAGAATTACAAGATAAGGTATCATATATATTAGATGGAGGTCTTACTGATATAGGGTTAGAATCTACTGTAATAAGAGTAGAAGAAAATAAAATTAACATTTTAAGACCTGGTAAAATTACAAAAGAACAATTAGAAGAAGTGGCAAATGAAGTTGAAGTAGATAGTCATGTTTTAGGAAAGGTTGAAAAAAATGAAAAAGTAGCATCTCCAGGAATGAAGTATAGGCATTATGCACCAAATACTAAATGCATGATGGTATATAGTGAGGATGAGGATAAAATGATTTCTAGAATAAATGAGATTACATTGGGTATGAAGCAAGAAGGAAAGAAGATATTAATATTAGCAAAAAAGAAAAATTTGAATAATTACATTTCAGAAATTAAATGGAATATGGGTGAAAACCTAAATGAAATTGCTAAAAATATATTTACCTTATTAAGAAAAGTAGATAAAGAACAAGTGGATTTAGTTATTATTGAAGGGGTAGGGAGAAACGGTTTAGGGCTAGCAATTACTAATAGATTAATTAGAGCTTGTGCTTATCAATATGAAATTATAAATTAAAATAATCAAAATCATTCTATAAAAGTGAATAAAATTACCAAAATTTCTCATACTAAAAATAAAATATAAAAATTATAAAGTTAATTTTTGTATTATTTTTTAGGAAAGGGGAATAGTGATAGGCTAAATGTTTTATTTAGTTATATTCGAATAAAAATGAGAAAAGAATGGATTGTTATGGCAATAGCAGTTTTGCTATTAATATTAGGAACAATACTTGGAGTGTATGTTCATTATAGGAATGAAACAAAAGATAGTAACATAAATATGAGAGAAAAATTAGCTTTAATTGGGCAACAAGAGCAAATAAAATCAGAAACAAATTTAAAAACTACATCTGCAATAGAAGAAAAATTATCTCCAAATTGTATTGTAATAGAAAAACAATATTTTAAAGGTTGTGATCATCTTCTTAGAGAAGAAAGGGAAGCACCTATAGAGTGGACTAACTTTTCTAAAGAGGAAATACAAAACCAATATCCTGGTTGGGTAATAGAGAAGTTTACTAATGATGAAATTGTTGTATACCAAGAACAAGAAGGGTTTTGCGGGCAACATTATATAATAAGGGAAAATAATGGAATATTGTCAGTTTATACAATTGATGAAAACGGAAATGAAGAATGGAAAGAAGATACTGGAATTCAAACAATGTATTTACCTGAAACAGATTTGGAAAAAATAAAAAATGGAATAGAAGCATTAGGTGATGCTGAACTTAGAACAATATTAGGTGATTATGAATAAATAAAAAAGAGTCTACTTAACATGTAATTAAGCAGGCTCTTTTTGTGAGATATAGAATGTAATAAGTTAATAGTATGAGCTAATAATATTACTTATTTATTTTCAGATGGGCTTGAAATTTTTAAATTTTCTTTTTTCAAATATCCTTGTTTATAGAATGTAATGTAATACATAATGAGTGAGAATATTGTCATTGCTAAAGCTAAATAGTAAATCCATAAGTCAAAGTTAGGAAGAACTATTAAAGAATTTTCGGGGTTTTCTGCATAAATATTCCAATAACGAATACCGAATGAAAAAGCAATAGCTATATAAAATAATACAGTTGATAATTTTCCATACCATCTACTTGAAACAACTAATTCCTTGCCATAAAGAAAAGATGCACCAGCTATCATAGTTGCTTCTTTTATAAATACAACAATGATAATCCAAAAAGGAATAATTTCTTTAAAACAAAGGGTAAGTAAAACCGAAATTTGTGTTGCCTTATCCGCTAATGGATCAATTAATTTTCCAAAATTAGTTATATAATTAAATTTTCTTGCTATAAATCCATCTAACACATCTGTTAAACCTGAGATGAGTAAGAAAATGAGTGCTAAAGGGTATTTTTCTATTACAATAAAATAAATGATAAACGGAATCAAGAAAAATCTTGCTACAGTTAATATATTAGGAATTTGCTTTGCCATAAATATCTCCTTATTTTTCTACATTTAATTCTAACTTTTCATTACCTAATGATGCAGTAACTGTTTGCCCATTAATTAAGTTACCTCGTAAAATCATATCAGAAAGTTCATCTTCTAAATATCGCTGAATAGCTCTTCTTAATGGTCTAGCACCATATTTTATATCAGTTCCTTTTTCTAATAAGAATTTTTTTGCATCTTCAGATATATTAAGAGAAATATCTTTATCTTTTAATGCTTTTCTTGTATCTTCTATCATCAAGTCAACAATTTTTAATAATTGTTCTGAACTTAGTTGATCAAAAATTACAATTTCATCAACTCTGTTTAGAAATTCAGGTCGAAAAGTTTCTTTTAGGCTATTCATTACTTTATTTTGATCCATGCTAGAACCACCAAAACCAATAGAATTAGTATTTTGATTAGAACCTGCATTAGAAGTCATAATTAAAATAGTATTTTCAAAATTAACAGTATTTCCTTGACTATCTGTTAAACGTCCATCATCCAATACCTGTAATAAGATATTAAATACATCTGGATGGGCTTTTTCAATTTCGTCTAATAGTATAATTGAATATGGGTTACGTTTTACTTTTTCTGTTAATTGACCTGCATCATCATATCCAACATAGCCTGGAGGAGAGCCAATTAATTTTGAAGTAGAATGACTTTCCATGTACTCAGACATATCTACACGTATAATAGAATTTTCATTTCCAAACATTTCAAAAGCTAGAGATTTAGCAAGTTCAGTTTTTCCAACACCAGTAGGACCTACAAATATAAAAGATGGTGGCCTTTTTGTAGTTTTTAAACCTGCACGATTACGACGAATTGCTCTAGATACTGCTTCCACTGCAGTATTTTGCCCAATTATTCTTTTATGCAAATTATCTTCTAAATTTAATAATTTTTGAGTTTCTGCTTCAGTAATTTTCTTAACTGGAATTTTAGTCCAATGTTCTATAACTTCAGCAATGTCTTGAACTGTTAAACTAACTAGTTTCATTTTTTTATTTATACTATCAATTTGCTCTATTAAGCTACATTCTTTTGCTTTTAATTCAGCAGCTTTTTTATAATCCTCAGTAGAGTCAGCAAGAGCAGCTTCTTCTTTTTCTTCCTGAACAGCCTTTAATTCTGTTTTTAAAATTTCTAATTGGTATAAATCTTTATTATTTAGATTAATGCGAGAGCATGCTTCATCTAAGATATCAATAGCTTTATCAGGTAAAAACCTATCATGTATGTATTTTTCAGACATAATAACTGCTTGCTTAATAACATCATTTGATATTTTTACTTTATGATAGTCTTCATAATATTTTTTAACTCCTTCTAATATGTCAATAGAGTCAGTAATAGAAGGTTCTTCAACAATAACTGGTTGAAATCTTCTTTCTAAAGCACTATCTTTTTCGATGTATTTTCTATATTCTTTTAGGGTAGTAGTGCCAATTAATTGAACTTCTCCATTAGAAAGAGAAGGTTTTAAAATATTTGCTGCATTCATAGAATGTTCAGCATCTCCAGCACCAATAATATTATGAATTTCATCGATTACTAATATTATATTTCCTAAATTTACACATTCATCAATAATTGATTTCATACGGGCTTCAAATTGACCTCTAAATTGAGTTCCAGCAACTACAGCAGTCATATCTAATAAATAAACTTCTTTTCCTAATAATTTTGCCGGAACTTTACCGGTTGCAATTTTTATAGCTAAACCTTGTGCAATTGCTGTTTTTCCAACACCAGGTTCTCCAATTAAGCAAGGATTATTTTTACTACGACGATTTAATATTTGAATCATCCTTTGAATTTCTTTATCTCTACCAATAACCATATCTAACTGTTTATTTTTAGCTTTTTGAGTTAAATTAGTGCCATATGTATCCAATGTTTTTTTACGTTTATCTTTTCTTTTTTCTTTATCAATTTTTACTTTTTTCTTTCCAGATGAACTGGCACTACTATCTGTAGAAGAGTTATCAGAGTTTTCTCCAAACATATTAGAAAAAATAGAACCCAAAGGAATTGCTCCAAACTGAATTGGCATACCATCATTTTTTTCTAATTCATCTGGATCAACATCATTTATTTGCTCAGATAGTGAGTCCATATCCATATTTTGAGCCATATTATTTACAATATTTTCTATTTGTTTTGTCATATTATTTAAGTCTTTTTCAGTTAAATTAGCTTGTTTCATAAGTGTTTCCATAGGGTTAATGCCATTTTCTTTTGCACATTCACTACAATAACCAACTAATTTTGTTTTACCATTTTCATCAGTTTTATTTATAAACACAACAGCAGTGTTTTTATTACATATTGAACATAACATAAATTAAAAAAATCTCCATTTCTTATTAGTATTTTCATTAATATATCATAATTTCATAACATATATGATACAGCAAAACAAGTAATAAGTCAATGGAATAAGTTGCATTGTAATAGTCAAAAATTATGAATATTTTGTAACAAATAAATTTCCAATAAATTATTTTAATTATCATATGATACGCTTGGTTTAAGCGACTAAAAAATTCTTGTCCACAAAACAATATATAAATTTTTATAATGATAGTATTAAATTAGTAACTAAAATAAAAAAAATTGCCCAAAACACTGGATTTTTAGCCCAAAATGAGGTAAAATAATATATATATGGGATAATAGGCAAAAAAGTTTTTAAAAGGATGGGGTCACAATGAAAAGTCCAAAAATAATTTATATTTTAATTAGTATTTTTTGTTTCTTTGCAATTGTGGCAGGTGTTTATGCACAATTCTTTGTAGAAGAAGAGCAAAGAGATAATATAATTGTGCCAACAATAAGTAATGAAGAAGATGATGATGATGAAAAAACTCAAGAAGAAATAAAAACTCAATTTTCAGCCTTATTTACCAATCAATTTAATGCAGGTAACTATAAAAATAATAATATTCAAAGACTAGATAATTCTAAAGCAATTGTGTATAATGCATACCATATGGAAGAGAAAAATGAAAACTATGAAATGAAAATAGATTTACCAGTTATTAATCTTCCAGGAGAAACAGTAGCAGAATTTAATAATATTACACAAACTGTTTTTGCTAATAAAGTTTCAGAAGTTATGAATAACCAAAATGGTAATAAAACTATTTATAGTGTAAGTTATACGGCATATATTAATGGAAATATTTTATCATTAGTAATTCAGTCAACATTAAAAGAAGGAAATAACCCTCAAAGGGTAATTGTACAATCATATAATTATAATTTAGTAACAGGAAAGAAAGTAACTATAGCAGATATGTTATCTCAAAAAAATATAGTTCAAAGTGATGCTCAAAAGAAAATAAATCAGGTAGTAAAAAAACAACAAGAAGAAGCACAAGTATTTGTTGAATCAGGTTATACAGTATATTATAGAGATTTAACAAATGCAATGTATCAAATAGCTAATATATCAACTTATTTCATTGGACCAAATGGAGAGTTATATATTATATTTGCATATGGAAATCAAAACTTTACATCAGAAATGGATATTATATTATTTGAATAAATGAGGAAAACAATGGAAAAGAAATTACTTATTACAGAAAAGCCATCTGTTGCAATGGAATTTGCAAAGGTACTAAAATGTGGTGGTAATAGAAAAGATGGTTATATAGAATCAGAAAATTGGATTATTACTTGGTGTGTAGGGCATCTAGTTACCATGAGTTACCCTGAAAAATATGATGAGAGCTTAAAATTTTGGAGACTAGATACCCTTCCTTTTTTGCCAAAAGAGTATAAATATGAAGTAATTCCAAATGTAGAAAAACAATTCAATATTGTAAAAAGCTTACTAACAAGAGAAGATGTAAGCTGTATTTATGTAGCGACTGACTCTGGGCGTGAGGGCGAATATATTTATAGGTTAGTAGAAAATCAGATTCGGGTTAAAAGAAAAACAAAGAAGAAGAGTTTGGATTGATTCTCAAACAGAAGAAGAAATAAAAAGAGGAATAGAAGAGGCAAAAGACTTAAATGAATATGATAGTTTATGTAATTCAGCATATTTAAGAGCAAAAGAAGATTACCTTATAGGAATTAATTTTTCTAGACTTTTATCTATTATATATGGAAGGCGAATGGCAAAAGAAATAGGTGAAGAAAAGATTTCCATTTCTGTTGGAAGAGTTATGACTTGTGTATTGGGAATGGTAGTACAAAGGGAAAGAGAAATTAGAAATTTTGTGAAAACACCATATTATAAAATTATAGGAAATTTTGGAGAAGAGAAAAGTTCTTTTTCAGCAGAATGGAAAGTATCTGAAAAATCAAGCCTATGGGAGTCTTCAAAGCTATACAATGAGTCAGGTTTTAGAAAAGAGGATGATGCTAAAAATTTTATCCTTTCATTAAAAGATAAAAGAGCAGTTATAACAGAGGTAAAAAAGTCGAAAACTAAAGAAAATGCTCCATTACTTTTTAATTTAGCAGAAATACAAAATGAAGCTACAAAGCGATTTAAAATTAAACCTGATCAAACTCTAGAAATTATTCAAAATTTATATGAAAAAAAGTTAGTAACATACCCAAGAACTGATGCAAGAGTTCTATCTACAGCGGTTGCAAAAGTTATTTCTAAAAACTTGAATGGATTAGCAAAAGGTTTTCAAGATGAAGAAGTACAAGGTTATATCAAAAAAATGGTGGATGAAAAATATTCTACTAATTTAGTAAAAACTAAATATGTAAATGACAGTAAAATTACAGACCATTATGCCATTATTCCAACAGGACAGGGATTTGAAAATTATGATAAACTGCCAGACTTACATAAAAAAATGTATAAAGTAATAGTAAAAAGGTTTTTAAGTATTTTTTATCCTCCAGCAGAGTATAGTAAAATTTCTGTTATTATAGAAGTTGAAAATGATAATTTTAGAGAGCAGTTTTCAGCAAGTGGAAAAGTATGTGAAAAACTAGGATATTTAGAAATTACTAAAAATGAAACAAATAAAAAAGAAACTATAAATCAAGAAAATAAAAAACAAGAAGATATAGAATTAATAAAAAATAACGAAACAAATTTAGAAAATAATCAAACAAAATTAGATAATGAAAAAGAAAAAAATAGAGAAAGCATTGAAAAACAAGATGAGCAAAATAATTTAGAGATTTTGAAAAAACTAAAAAAGGGCTCAGAAATACAAGCAATAAATTATGAAATAAAAACTTCAGAGACTTCTCCACCAACTAGATATAATTCTGGTTCAATGATTTTGGCAATGGAAAATGCGGGAAAACTTATTGAAGAAGAGGAGTTAAGAGAGCAAATAAAAGGAGCAGGAATAGGTACTAGTGCAACTAGGGCAGAAATAATGAAAAAATTAGAAAGAATAGGGTATATTGCTATTAATACAAAAACTCAAATAATAACTCCTACAGTAAAGGGAGAAAAGATATATGATATAGTATATATGTCAATGCCAGATATGCTTAATCCAAAACTTACAGCTAGTTGGGAAAAAGGCTTAGATATGGTAGCAAAACAGGAAATACAACCAGATGAATTCATGAAAAAATTAGAAGCATATATTCATTCAAAAATCGATAAACTTGTAGTAAAAAGATAATTATAATAAAAAGCAAATTAAATTTAAAAAGGATAAATTTAATTTGCTTTTTTATATTAAACTTATTACATTCACCTTTTATGGAAAGAAAACATAATATATAGCAAAACAATATGGAAAGGGTGAGTGTGAAAATGTCTAGTTACATAATAGAGGGAGGAAGAAGATTAGAAGGAGAAGTATCAGTATCTGGATCAAAAAATGCTTCACTACCAATTATTGCGGCAAGTATTTTAAATACTGGAATTACAAGACTATATAATATTCCTAATATACACGATACTCAGATTACTTTGAAAATTTTAAAATATTTGGGTTGCAAGATAAAAAAAAGTCATGGTAAAATAGAAATCAATAGCAAAAATATTATTAGAAAAGATATACCAGAACATTTAATGAATCAAATGCGCTCTACAGTAATTTTAGCTGGTGCTATAATAGGAAGATTTAAGGAAGCAAAATTTTCTTATCCTGGGGATTGAGATATTTGATTGATACATCGGACAAGTTTAAGATAAATGAATGGATTAGTTATATACAAACATATGATGCTTAAAAGTATTGTAAAAAATACATGCTTATAAGATAATAAAAATAGAAGTTATATAATAACCAAATTTATAAAAATAGTAATTGGAGTGAAAAATGGCTAGATTTAACAAAAGATTTGAAGTAAGAAGAGAAATGGGTGATGGCGGAAAAATAAGACCAGATGATGATTTTGATGATATAAACGATGATATTAGCGAAAATGTTTTTAATGATGAAGAGCTTAAGCGACAACAAAATATTGAAATTAAGGTGGATGAAAATGGCAATCCTGTTATACCAGAAGGCTGGACATTTTTGACACATGGTTCAAGTTTAGATAGATGGGATACGTCATTATTAGGTAATGATTTTACGGTAGGAAATGGAGTAGTAAATGGCAGAGAAGTGAAAGGAAGACCTTTGTGCTGTGTAGAAAGAAGTGATGCCAAATTTAGTTATGAAAGAAGAGGGAGTACTACTGCTAAAGCATATGGTGGAAAGCAACAAGCATTTGAAATTAGAGTACTTTTTTATAAAGACCCTAGATTAGGAAGTGGAAAAGTAGTTAGAGATAAATTAAATCAAGACGAACTAAAAGATGTATCAAAATATTATATGTATCAAGGGGGCAGACATCCTGCTGTGCCAGCAGGAACCAAACTTGTCTTTGTAAAAAATGGAGATTTTGATGAAATAACAAATACAAACGGAAATAATATATTGTGGTATATTCCAGAGCAATATTTGAAGCAATATTTAGAAGATGTACAGCAAATGCAAGAGATTCAAACACTAACTCAAGAAGAAACTGATGTAACGCAAGTTCAAAAAGAAGCTGATGTTGAACAAAAAAATAATGAAAATGAAAATACTATGATAACAAATGCTAGTGTTGAGCAAGAGTTAAGTGAATTTTATACTGATGATATTACCAATGATTATTTAGAAAGCTATCTTTCTGAAAAAATCTCTCAAATTTATGGAGACAGATTAGGTGATGCAGGTATTTTTAATGTAAGGAAATTTTTAGATGGAAAACTAAAAGATTTTCAAGGAGTTGAAAGTTATAGAGCAATAATTGAAGAATTAGAGTCTACATTAGAAGTTGCTGAAACTATGAGTGAAGAAGCAGTACAAGAAGTCGAACAAGAAAGAATAGAAGCCACAGAACCTGTTCAAGAAGGAGTTACAGATTCGACTTTAGCACAGGATGAATTTCAAGATGAACTAGATACTGGTATAACTCAAATTGATAATCCTGAAAGCAAAATGCATATAGGAGTGGATAGTAAAGTAACAAAAACAGAGCAACATGCAAAACCAACTTTTGATTTTCATAGCAACATGGATACAAATTATGAGTATGATATTTCAGTTGACACATTTGATGGTAAAACAATGTTAGAAGAAACGAAAGCAATTTTGACTATTTTATTTAGAGATTATTGGTCAACATCTACACAAAAAGAAGAAATATTAAGTTATGAAAAGACAGCCCAAAATAGAATTGAGGAAGAGAACAGAATTAAATACAATGCAGACAATTTATTTAAAAATAGAAATTTACAAAAGAATTTTGTCAGTATTGTACTTTGTGGGTTATAGCAAAGGTAAAGTAAGTAGCACAAAAAAGTTGCTTGTAAAAAGATGCAAATAGTATAATTGTGCGTAAAAATAAATATAAAATAAAAATAACAAGTAAAAGTAGTAAAGTACTTGTTATTTTTTTGTTTCAAAATTGAAAAATAGTACAAATTTAAACTAATTTGTATAAAAATATCCGATATTTAATATTTTTTACAGAAAATAATAGGACAATATGAAATGTTAAAATATACTGAAAAAATGGTAAATTTCTTAAAAGTCTTGTATGGGGTTTAGAAGGTGCAATACATGAGGTGTATCCGAAAGATAAGGAAGGTACACATATTTTAAATTAGAAAGGAGAGGATTTAATGAAATTAAGATTAACACAAAGGGATATAGAGTTAATAACATTTATAGGAAAATATAAGAAAATAAAGGCAATAGATTGTAAAAAGATTTACAAATCAAAGGATTATTATAGGAAGAGATTAAAAGTTTTAGAAAAGTCAAAATATATAAATAGGGATAAAAGAATTATTAAATTAGATGAGGAAGGGAGAAAGCTTTTTAATATGTTTGGATATAAAAGTTATAATTTGTGTAGAAATAAAGATTATCAAGAAAGAGTAGAAGATATAGTAAAAATTGCTACATTATCTTTAGGAAGTGATATAGAATTTACATCTAGTTGGCAAATGAAAGATAATAAAATTTATACAGATTATGGTAAAAAATATATTGGAAAATTGAAATATCAAGGTGAAGATTACATTGCATATTATATTTCTAAAAGTAGTATATATTAAGCAAATTTTAACAGATATTGATATATCATTTTAATTTGCTAAAGTAATATTGTTTATAGAAGATTTAAAAATATTAAATAAAACTAACAAATATTTTATAACAAATAAAGAATCTACACTAGTAATAAATGTAACAGAACAAAATCTAGAATTAATGCGATTTTTAGAAGAAATAGATATGCATGATATATTACAAAAAATTTATATAGGACAGGAGATTTTGCTTTCAAACTGGAATAAAGCAGATTATATGACTGAAGATGGAAAATATATTATTTGTATGCCATTTATTGATGTAGAAAAAATACACAAATTAAATTGTAGAGATAACAGTAAGCGAGATATAGTAATTGATATAGTTACAATGAAAGAAAATAGTGAAAAAATAAAAGAAATTTTAAAAGAAAATGTTAATATTATTGAGCTAGATACATGGATTGAAGAATTAAGAAAAAGCAAGTATTTAAATAACTTGCTTTGATTTTTTGCCTTAAAAAATATCATATTTAACTATGATGAGAATATTTTTTAAGAGAGGTGGTGTACTTGAATGAAGAAAAAGACAAATTAGATAAACAAAAGAGTAAAAAAGATAAATTGCCATTTGCAGTATTTATTTGTCAAAAATCAAATGATGGTGACATTGGGGATTATAAACAGGTATTCACCGATATTATTTCTGATAGAATAAAACAAAAATATAAATAAAAAAAGAGAACTTACGAGATAATATGACTAATATGGAGCTTGTTTTAAATATGTTAGCAGAAACATCTTCTACAGAAATATCTAAAAGTAAAACTAGAAAAGGATTTAAGGAAGCAGAAGATTCTGTTATAAAAGGTGGGAATATTGCAAGAATTGCAAAAGAACAATTAGAAAAAGAAACAGGAAAAAAAGTTGTATCGGATAAAAATGCAAAAGATATAAGAAAGTTAAATTCTGGTGCGGAACAATAAAAACACCTTTCCAACATCAGAAAGGTGTTAAAATGATATCAAGCAAGTAGAAAAATATACTTACTTTTAAGTATTGCTATTTTTTATAATAAATTTTCCATTCTTATACATTAAAGTATCTCCATTTTTAGCATCTTTAGGAACTTCATCTATGGGGATATTTTCAGACTTATTGGTATTTAGATTCTTACAAACAGCATAATCTACACTAATATCAAAAATTTGATAGTATTCTGGTAAAACATTTATTTTTGAAGAAAGATTTGCATAACTGCATTCATTTAAAAAACTATCAATATTATTTGTATTGACCGGAATACCTGTATAATCTACACGAAAATCTTTAGGAGATACAATTTTTATTGAATCTCCAACTTCAGGAGTATTTCCATTTATATAAGATTTAGGAATATTATATATAGTTTTAGCTGAATAATCAAAACAAACTGCATAATCACCTTCAAATTTTGCAAAATGAAGATTGGTATTCTTTGGCAAGTTTTCTAATATTTTATTGTTAGTTTGCAATTCTAAATAATCTTGTAATTCGTGAATAAAATTATCAATAAAACTGCCTTGTATTTTATCATGAATTTGATTATCTAGTAAATTTAAGCTATTTAATGAAAAGTTTAAAAAATCGTTCAAAATAAATCCTCCTTATGATATAATTTTTTAGGTGGTAATAATGAAAAAGTTAAAAAATACAATGATTATTATAATATTAATAATGAGTATATCTAATATAAGTTTAGCACACGGTGGTAATATTACAGGTTGGAAAGATAAAAATTCAAAATACATAACTGAATATAATGGAAAATATTATGGCTATCACAAAGAAGATGGAATAGTCCATTATCATCAAGTAAAATGGAATGAAGAAAATCAAAAATGGGTTATTATAGCCCCAGCTGTGTATTATGATGAGAATTTTAACAAAATAGAAAATAATACTGGAAATAGTACAAATAAAGTAAAAGTAAAATTAGTTTCAACAGTTGATGGAGATACTGCAAAATTTGAAATGAATGGAGAGCAAGTTACTGTGAGATTTTTAGGAATAAATACAAAAGAAACAGTAGATCCACAAGTAGGCGAAGAAGCTTGGGGAAAAGAAGCAAGTGATTTTACAAAAGATAAACTCCAAAATGCAAATAAAATTGAACTAGAATTTGATAGTTCATCAGATGAAAAAGATAAATATGATAGATACTTAGCTTGGATATGGGTAGATGATAAATTGTTGCAAAATCTTTTAGTGGAGAATGGACTAGCTGAAAATTATATGTTACAAAATAACTACAAATATGCTGGAATATTGCAAGAAAGTCAAGAAATAGCGAAAAATAACAAACTTGGCATTTGGAGTGATAAAACAAATAATCTACAAAACAATGAAAGCAAAAATCAAATAGCTGAAGATAACAAGGTAAATAACGAAAGTAATAATTCATTTTATTTAATTCTAGGCATTATATTAGTAGTGATAATAAGCATATTTAATTTAGTATATATCAAAAGAAAAAATAACTCAACAAAATAATAACAGAATATTTAAGAAAAGTAAATAAGTTAATAAAAATATAAGTAAAAAAAATTACAGTTGGCAACAATTTGTAGTCAACTTAAAAGTTCTAAAATTTCTAAGTAAATAACTTGAAATTTTAGAACTTTTAACATATAATAGCAACAATAAAACAATACAAAAAAGAAAATGCTATTGATACATTGGCTTGAATATGGTAAATTGGAGGTATATCATGCAAAAACAAAATAATGAAAAACGAGTAGTAATCTATTGCAGAGAAAGTAGAGATGACTATGGCGAAAACTATGAAAGAATAGAAACACAAAGAGATTTGCTTGTAAAATACTGCAGAAGTCATGGATATACCAATATTGTAGATATTATAATGGATGATGACAAAAGTGGAACAGACTTTAGTAGATTTGATGATATAAAAGAAAGAGCAAGAAAAAAAGAAATAGATGTAATAGTTTTTAAAAACTCTGCAAGACTTGGAAGAAATCAAAGAGAAGCACTAGAATTTGTAGAATATTTAGAAGAGCAAGGCATTGAAATAATATTTGAGGACGAGCAATATAATGAGGAAATGTTTGGATTATATGCATGGTTTAATGAAAGAAGAGCAAGAGATGACAGTAAAAATATAAGAAGAAATTTGAGGCACAAAATAGAAGAAGGAGATTTACTTGTAAAAGCAATTTATGGATATAACAAAGATGGAAAACAACTAGTTATAAATAAAGAAACTTCCTCCATAGTACAAGAAATATTTGAGCTATATTCTAAAGATTGGGGGTATAAAAAAATTGCAACTTATTTAAATAAAAAAGGTATACCCACTCCATCAGAATCTAGAAATTTTGCCAATGCAAAACAAGCAGAGAACTGGCAGGCACAACATATTGTTAGAATTTTAGATGATAGAAGATATGTAGGTGACTATGTAGGAGGACACACAGAAAAATTAAGTTTTAAGTCTAAAAAAACAAGAGTAAAACCTGAGCAAGAATGGACTATTATAGAAAATCATCATGAACCAATTATTGATAGGAAGCTATTTGAAAAAGTACAAAAAATACGAAAGAAAAGAAAAAAGGAAAGTGATAAATACAATAACGGATTTAAGTATGTAGATACAGAAAACAATTTATATTCAGGACTTCTATATTGTGGAAGATGTGGAACTCCAATGTATAAAAGAAAAGGAACAAGTGGCACAAGAAAAAGACCAGATAGTTACCTTTGCAAAAAATATTGTAATGAGGGTGCTATTAAGGAAGATATAAGGGAAAATTATGGTTGCAAACCACACAGAATGAGAATAGAATATTTAGACCAAATTGTAGAAGCATATGTAGATAATTTAGTAAGTAATCCGGAATTTAAAAGTTTCGTAATGGATAACACAAAAGCAATATCAACTAATAAATCATCACTTGAAAAGGACTTAAACAAATCAAAACAAACTTTAGAAAAATTAGAAAAACAATTTAAACAAGTATATGAAGATAAGCTAAACAATTTAATCCCAGAATTTATATATAAAGATAAAAAGCAAGAACTAGAAAAAAAGATAAAATATGAAAAAGAAAAATTGCAAGAAGTAGAAAGCAAATTCAATACTTTAAACAAATTAGAAGATAAAGAAGATTTAATATTCAAAGCAATAGAAGATATTAAAAAAAATGGACTAACTAAAGAGGAACTTTCGAGACTATTTGATAAAATAGTTGTATTTGGCAAAAATGAAATAACAAAAGAAGAAAAAGACGTGTACAACTTAAATGATATGATGTATAATGAACTATACGAAAATGGTGGTCTAGCCTTTCACTTAAAATTCATGTATCCACAAACTATCACAAACAGGAGGGTGTGATATCGGAACAAGGCCAATAGACTTACATTTAAGTGCTTTTCAAAAATTAGGAATAAATATTGTAGAAGACTCTGGATTTATTACATGTAAGTGTGATAAAATAACAGGGGCAAATATTAATTTAGATTTTCCAAGTGTAGGAGCCACAGAAAATATTATTCTTGCAAGTGTTTATGCTCAAGGGGTTACACAAATTACGAATGCTGCAATGGAACCAGAAATCATAGATTTAGCAAAATGCTTAAATAAAATGGGAGCTAAAATAGAAGGTGCAGGAACAAACATAATTAAAATTACAGGAGTAGAAAAGCTAAAAACAGTTAGCTATACGGTAATGGAAGATAGAATTGAAGCTGGAACTTTATTATGTGCAGGAGCTATTACAGGAGGAAATATTTGCTTAAATTATAAAACACCAGAGCACATTATACCATTAATTAATAAATTAGAAGAAACAGGGTGTAAAATTGATATAAAAAAAGGAAAAATATATTTACAAGCACCAAAAAAACTAAAAGCAGTAGATATTAAAACATTACCATATCCAGGTTTTCCAACAGATATGCAATCTATTCTAGCAAGTGTATTAACACTGGCTAAAGGTACTTCTGTAATTATTGAAAATATTTTTGAAAATCGATATCGTTATGTTGCAGAGCTAAAAAAGATGGGAGCAAAAATCACTATTGAAGGTAAAACAGCAATTATTAAAGGAGTTAGAAAATTGTCAGGTGCTAGAGTGAAAAGTACTGACTTAAGAGGAGGAGCATGTTTAGTCTTAGCAGGTCTTTCAGCCAAAGGTACTACAGTAGTTACTAATATTGAGTATATACTAAGAGGTTATGAAAGCATAGATAAAAAGTTAAATACATTAGGAGCAAAAATTATAATAAAAGAAGGTGAGTAATAAAAATGGTGAAAAAAGCCAATGAAAAAAATAAGAGGAAATATACAAAAGAAAAGAGATCCTTAGATTTGGATAATGAAATTATCATTGGCATTAAAACTTTGCCAGAGCCGAAATCTTCTAAAAAGAAAAGTACAAAAAAAGTAACTAATAAAAAGAATACTACAAATAAAAAAAAATCTAAAATTGATACTAATGTAAGAAATAGAAAATATATAGACGAATATGAACCAATACCTAGTGCATATCCTAAAAAGGCAAAACAAAAATCTACAGTTAATGCACGAAGAAAAAAATCAAATGTACAAAATAAGAAAGTAAAAAGAAAAGAAGTACAAGAAGAAGAGATTGCAATTAATCTTGGAATAGAAGAGCCTATTGATAAAAAAGCTAGCAGAAAAAGAAAAAATTATAAAACAACTAAAGAGCAAGAATTAGCTAAAAAAAGAAGGCTAACTATATTCCGCGTAGTAAAATGGACAGCCTTATCTTCTATTTTATTGGGAGGAGGAATTTGTTTCTTACTATCACCATTTTTTAATGTAACTGAAATTAAAGTAATAGGCAACGAAAGAATTGATAGTAATGAGATAATTAGTTTATCAGGAATTCAACTGGAAGAAAATACTTTTAAAATTGAAGGATATAAAGCACAGCAGAACATCAAAGAAAATACCTATATAGATACAGTAACTGTAAAGCGAAAGCTACCGAATAAAATAGAGATAAAAGTAGAAGAAAGAAAACCAACTTTTATGTTAGCTTTTGCAAATGCATATATATATATTAATAATCAAGGTTATTTACTAGAAGTTTCCAATACAGCATTGGATGTGCCAATTATTACTGGATTCTTAACAAAAGAAGAAGAACTGCATCCAGGCAATAGGTTGTGTAGTGAAGATCTGCAAAGGCTTGAACAAACATTACAAATAATAAAATCAGCAGAAATCAATGGAATAGGAAATTTAATAACTAAAATAAATATAGAGGACAAGCAAAATTATATTTTAGAATTGAAATCTGAAAAGAAAAGTATACATATAGGTGATAGTTCTAATTTGAGTACAAAAATGTTATATATTATTAGTATTTTGGATGAAAACAAAGGTATAGAAGGCGAAATTTTTGTTAATACAGATTTAAACAATAAAGGAGCGATTTTTAGAAAGAAAATTTAATCTACAGAAAGGAACTCAAAATAATGAGAAAAAAGCAAATAGCAATTACATTGGGAGTAATGTGTTTTGCATTAACACTTTCAGTTGCAATTCAGCTGAAAACAGTACAAAATAGTAATTCAACTGTTTCTCAGTCTCTAGCAGAAGATAGGCTAAGAGATGAAGTGTTAAGATGGAAAGAAAAGTATGATAATGTCTATGGAGAGTTGACAAGAACAACACAATCTTTGGAGGAAACACGAAAAGATGTTACTCAAGATGATACTACAGCAATGGCAAAACAAGAAGAAATTTCTAAAAATAATATGTTACTAGGAATGGTTGAAGTACATGGACCTGGATTTGAAATTACTCTTACAGATAATGTTACTGGACTTAATTCAGATGGAAAGGAAGTTCTAGATTTAAGTAGCCAGGTAGTGCATTATCAAGATATAATGGAAATTATAAATGCACTAAATAATGCTGGAGCAGAAGCAATTTCAGTAAATGGACAAAGATTAGTTCAAACAACGGCGATTACTTGTGAAGGTAATGTCATTAAAATGAATGGTCAAAGAATCAGTTCACCATTCTATATAAAAGCAATTGGATCACCAGGTTTATTATCAGGTTCACTTACCATGCCAGGGGGATATCTATACTGGATGGAAGAAAATGGGGTAAAAGTGGAAACAAAACAATCTGATAATGTGACAATAGAAAAATATAATGGTGTAATTAATTACAAATATATTAAAAACACAAAATAATATAATTTTACATTTTTATTTTTGAAATCGAGGTGAATAGTATTTTGAAAAAAGAGCAAAAAAATGAAGTGATTATGACAGTTATTATAGGTTTAATGTGCATCGTTTTATTTGCAGTTATGTTTATGCAATTTAAGACAATCGAGGAAACGGATATAACTGCTATTGAAAATATGAGAGAGACAGAACTAAGAACTGCTATTGCAGAATGGAAAGGAAAATATGAAGAAGCATCAGAACAATTAGAAGAAAATAAGAAAACAATTAAAGAATATAATGAAAAAATAGCAAAAAATGAAGAAACCTCTGAACTAATAGATAAAGACTTAGATGAATCAAACATGAAATTAGGAAAGACTGATGTATATGGAGAAGGAATTACAATTACAATAAATGGAACTGAGGAAGTACCAGTTGTATCATCTGATTTAATAGAATTAATTAATGAATTAAGATATGCAGGGGCAGAAGCAATTTCTATTAATGATATACGTATTTATAGTGCAAGTTATGTTACACAACCAGAAGAAGGGCTAACCCTTATTAATGGGCAAAGAGCAACTGCACCTTTTGTAATAAAGGCGATTGGAAATCCTACATATTTATCTAGTACCTTAAGTTTGAAAGATAGTGGTTATATAGATAAATATAGAGCTTATGGTTTAATAATTAGTGAATTGCAAACTAAGAAAAATATTGAAATATTAAAAAATAATAATGATAGAGAAATAAAATATATGAAGGAAGGGGAGTCTGAAGGATGATATTTATTGCAATTGTAATTGGATGTATATTAGGAGCTGTTATAGGAATATATGCTCCAATGGTTCCATATACATATTCTGGTTATTTAGCTATTGCTATTATAGCAGCATTAGATTCTGTATTTGGTGGGATTGCAGCAACTTTAAATAAAAATTTTGACTTAAAAATTTTTGTAACAGGCTTTTTTGGGAATGCAATTTTATCTATATTACTTACATATTTAGGACAAAAATTAAATGTGGATATTTATTTAGCTGCAATTGTAGTATTTGTTGGTAGAATGTTTAATAATTTAGCAATTATTAGACGCTACTATTTAAAGAAGTGGACAAGTAGTCAAAACAAAAAAGAAGAAAATACTACAGAACAAGCAAAAAAAGCATAAAAAAGATAGGAAATTTGAAAGAAATAAAATAAATAAAAGCGCCTGAATGGCTAGATACAACAATGTTTCAACAATATTACAAAATTATTACAAAATTATTACAAATCTATTGACTTTTTTTTCAAAATGTAATATTCTTAAGCCATCAATAAGCTAGTTATTTTAATTCTAGTAAAATGTAATTTACATACGACAAACGATATTAAGACAAGCAAAATGGAGGAATGAGCTTTGGCGATTGGAGATATAATTGTAGGAATTGACATTGGAACTTCCAAGGTTAGTTTAGTAATCGGAGAAGTAAATAACTTTAATCAAATTGAAGTCATCTGCACTGCTAGTCATAAATGTAATGGAATTCAAAGAGGAAAAATAATAGATGAAAATGAAATAGCTAGATTGATTCATCATTCTATTAAAGAAGCAGAGACAGAAGCAAATTTAAAAATTAATTCTGCATATGTAACTATTCCAGGAAAATATGTTACTATTGTACAAAATAGCGTATTAAAGGAAGCAAAAGACAAATATGCAGGAATTTCAGCAAAAGATGTTACCTCTGCTATTATGCAAGTAAAAGATATAGATGTACCTGAAGAAAAGCAAATTATTGATATTGTAGAAGATCAATTTATATTGGAGAATGGCAAGATTGTAACAGATCCAATAGGAAATTTATGTGGAAGTTTTACATTAAAAGCACAAGTTTTACTAGCAGATAAGGGATATATGAGGCAAATAGCATCTATTTTTAGAAAAGCAGACTTAGACGTAGACGGATTAGTACCAATAACATTAGCTCAAAGGAGCATTGCTTTAGATAGTAACGAACTAAATGATAATGTTATGCTATTAGATATTGGCGCAGGTAATACAGATGTTGGTGTGTTTGAAGGAACAAACTTCGTTTATACCAATACAATTTCTCTAGGAGGGGATAATATCACAAATGATATTGCTCTTGTTCTAAACATATCTGAAGAGGAAGCTGAAAAATTAAAAAAACAATACGGGTTAGCTTTAAAATCATTTATTGATAATGACAATGAAATTCTACTTACAACTTGCAAAGAAGATAATGGTAAGAAAGTAATTCGTAGTTCACAATTAATTGAAATAATAGAAGCTAGAATAGAAGAAATCTTTTCACTTATTAATAAAGACATTACGATGCAAGGAATAAAATCTAGAATAAATAATGTAATATTAACAGGACAAGGAATTACTAACATAAATAAAAGTGATGTTGCAGGAAAAATTATTTTAAATATTCCGGTCAAAATAGCAACAGGAAGACTTATCAGTGTAGTAAGGCCAGAATATAGAACTGCATATAGTCTAGTTCGATATATTGCATCTAGACCTTTTGCAAAAACTGTAGGAAGTAATATAGACTCAGATTCAAAAGAAAGTTTCTTTCAAAATATACTTGAAAGAATTAAAGAATTCTTTTATTCATGATTTTAATTTTTTAATATAATAAGGTAAGGAAATACCGGAAGAAAGGAAGTAGGAGGATAAGCATTATGATAGTGGATAATAGTATGGAAGAAAATGCAATAATAGATGGAACAGCTACAATTAAAGTAATTGGAGTAGGTGGTGCAGGAAACAATGCTGTAAACAGAATGGTAGAGTCAGGAATAAAAAATGTAGAATTCATTGCTGTAAATACAGACAGACAGGCTCTAGTACTTTCAAAAGCAGCATCTAAAATACAAATAGGAGAAAAAATAACAAGAGGCTTAGGAGCTGGAGCAAATCCTGATATTGGAGCTCAGGCAGCCGAAGAAAGTAAAACAGAAATTGCAGAAGCACTTAGAGGAGCTGACATGGTATTTGTTACTGCTGGAATGGGTGGAGGAACTGGAACTGGTGCAGCACCAATAGTAGCAGCTGCAGCAAAAGAAATGGGAATTCTAACCATAGGTGTAGTAACTAAACCATTTACATTTGAAGGTAAAAAAAGATTATCACAAGCAGACCGTGGTATTGAAAGCTTAAAAGGAAAAGTTGATACTTTAGTAGTAATTCCAAACGATAAATTATTACAAATTATAGATCGCAAAACATCCATTGTAGAAGCTTTTAAAATGGCAGATGATGTATTGAGACAAGGTGTACAAGGAATATCAGACTTAATTGCAATACCTGGTTTAGTAAACTTAGATTTTGCTGATGTAAAAACAATTATGCTAAATACAGGAATGGCACATATGGGTATTGGTAGAGCATCTGGTGAAAATAGAGCAGAAGATGCAGCAAAACAAGCTATACTAAGTCCACTATTAGAAACTTCTATAGAAGGTGCAAGAGGAGTAATTATTAATATTACAGGAGGACGTAATTTAGGATTACATGAAGTTAATACAGCAGCTGAATTAGTACAAAGAAGTGTGGATCCAGAAGCAAATATTATCTTTGGTGCAGTAATAGATGAAAGCCTAGAAGAAGATCTTATCATTACAGTTATTGCTACAGGCTTTGAAAAAGAAGAAGGAACTTTATCTGGAAATATTCCAGTAGGAGACATTATAGACAAGGCTTGGGACAAAAAGTTAAATTCTATACCAACTTCAACAGATAGTTCAAATTCTTCTGATAATTTAGAAATTCCAACTTTCTTAAGAAAGAGCAAAGGCTTGAATAAATAAGACAAGAGAGTTTGTAAAGAGGTTAACTCTAAAAGAAATTTTAGGGTTGACCTCTTTACATTTTACATATTTTTAGGCTGAATATGTGAAGTAGAATTAATTTAGTTAACTTCATTCAATATTCAGTCTTTTTTTGTTATAGTTTGCATCATAATGTAGATAATTTCTTAAATTCGCATACATAAAATGACAGACTTTTTAAAAATAAAATAGTATGCTTAGTATACATAGTTGCAAAGAAAGGAAGAGCCAAAAAGTATGACAATTTATTTAGATGTTGTATTGTTAGAAAATTTGTGCATGAATTATATTATTTTATTTGCAACAGGATATATATTAAAAATAAAATTGAAGCAATTAAGGATAATAATATCTAGTTTGTTAGGAGGAATTTATGCTGTTGTTTTTTATTTAGAAATTTTACCAATTTATTCTAATTTTATAATGAAAATATTACTTTCAGTAGGAATGGTTTATATTGCGTTTTCAGCCAAAAAGGTTAAGCAATTATTAAAACAATTAGTATTATTTTATTTGACATCATTTGTATTTGGAGGATGTGCATTTTTTCTACTTTATTTTGTCAAACCACAGAATATCTTAATACAAAATGGAGTTTATATAGGAACATATCCATTAAAGATAGCATTACTAGGAGGAATTGTTGGATTTATTATTACATATATTGCTTTTCAAATAGTAAAAACAAAACTCAAGAAAAAAGACATGATCCATAATATAACAGTAAAAATAGAAGGGAAAATTTTAAATTTGAAAGCAATGTTAGATACAGGAAACCTTTTGAAAGAACCAATCACAGGAATGCCGGTAGTAGTGGTAGAAAAAGAGCAACTTTATTCTATAATACCAATTAATTTATTAGATCACATAGAAGAACTGATAGGAGGTGAGAATGTTAATTTAATTGACCAAGTAGAAAAGGGATATCTTACAAAATTTAGGGTAATTCCTTTTTCGTCAATTGGCAAGCAGAATGGGCTCATGTTAGGATTGAAGGCAGATGAAATTATAATAGAAAAGGAAGAAGAAAAATATAGTAGAACAGATATAATAATAGGGATTTTCCCTCAGAAATTAAGCAAAAACAATACTTATACTGCTTTAATTGGACTGGACCTGTTAGAAAGGAGCAAAACAGATGAATTTATTACAAATCTTAAAGTCTAGTATAAATACTTTATATGTAAGATATATTGGAAATGATGAAATTGAAAATCTTCCCATTTATTATATAGGAGGTAGCCAAACATTACCTCCACCACTAACAAATGAAGAAGAAAATAAGATTCTAGAAAAATTGTCAAATGGGGATAAAAGTGTTAGGCAAACTTTAGTAGAACATAATTTAAGACTAGTAGTATATATTGCAAAAAAATTTGAAAATACAGGAGTAGGAATAGAAGACCTAATTTCTATAGGGACGATAGGGCTGATGAAAGCAATTAACACTTTTAATACTGACAAGAAAATTAAGCTTGCAACATATGCTTCACGTTGCATAGAAAATGAAATTTTAATGTTTTTAAGAAGAAGTAATCGTGTCAAAGGTGAAATTTCTATAGATGAACCATTAAATCAAGATGGTGATGGGAATGAATTGCTACTGTCAGATATTTTAGGAACTGATCCAGACATTACTTCTAGGAGAATAGAAGATGAAGTTGATAAAACCTTACTTAGATCTTCCATTGAAAAGCTAAATAATAGAGAAAGAAATATAATGGAACTTCGATTTGGATTCATAAGTGGAAGTGAAAAAACTCAAAAAGAAGTGGCAGACATGTTGGGAATTTCACAAAGTTATATATCGAGATTAGAAAAAAAGATTATTAATAAAATGAAAAAAGAAATCATGAGCAAAACTGGCTAACAATGTCGAATTTTGAAGTACGATAATCGAATAGTAAAAGCTCCTTTTGGAAATAATGAAATAAGAAATTCATTTATTTCTCAAAGGAGCTTTTTTGTAGCAACTTTGAGAGAAGCAAGAAAGGAATGAACTTTATTATGAACAAAGTTGAAATTTCAGGGGTTAATACATCAAAATTGCCATTACTTTCTGCGGAAGAAAAAAACATATTAATGCAAAAAGTAAAAAAAGGAGACGAAGTTGCAAGACAGGAATTTATAAATGGAAACTTAAGATTAGTACTTAGCATTATAAAAAGATTTAGTGGAAAAGGAGAAAATTTAGATGATTTATTTCAAGTAGGATGTGTGGGGCTTATAAAAGCAATTGATAATTTTGATATAAATCAAAATGTTCAATTTTCCACTTATGCTGTACCAATGATAATTGGGGAAATAAGAAGATATTTAAGAGATAATAATACTATTCGAGTAAGCAGATCAGTGCGAGATCTAGCATATAGAGTTTTAGGAGTGAAAGAAAGAATTAGTAAGGAAGAACAAAGAGAAGCAACAATAGAAGAAATTGCAAAAGAATTAAATGTCGATAAAGAGGATATCATAATGAGCCTAGATGCTATTCAAGAACCAATTTCTTTACAAGAACCAGCATATAGCGAAAATACAGAAAATATTTGTATTATGGATCAAGTAAGTGACAAGAAAAATACAGATGATTTATGGGCACAAAATATAACAATTGCAGAAGCCATGAAACGATTAAATGAAAAAGAAAAGATGATTATAAATAAAAGATTTTTTGAAGGAAGGACACAAATGGAAGTGGCAGAAGAAATAGGAATTTCTCAAGCTCAAGTTTCAAGGCTAGAAAGAACAGCGATTAGCCATATTAGAAGAATTTATAAATAAGTGACATGCTACAATTATTATAATAAATTGAAAAGGAATGTAAAGGCGTCAAGTGAAAAGCTAAATGCAATTCTGTATATGTAAAGGAACAACTAATTAAAACAAAAACTTTTATATTTGAATTTTCTATGATAGAATGTAATACAAAAAGTAAAATTAATATTATTTTAGAGGAAGAGAAAAATATATTCTACTATAAATAAGAAAAAGAATGGAAAATAAAATGAGTGAATTATTTGATATTGAGAGATTTAATATAATAAGTGACAATGAAAACTATTATTTTTTCAGAGCACTTAATAGGGCAGATAACAAAGATCTACAAGAAGGAATAATAACAGATGAAAGCGGAAAATATATAAAAATTAGAACTGACAGAGAAAGAACCGAGGAATTATTAGGTGGCAGAAAAACAAAATATTCAAAAGATGAACCTTTAACACTTGAACAAATATATGATCATATAAAAATAAATTATAGCAAAGAAACTAATTGCATTTCTTTATCAAGTAATGCAAATGTATCTATTTTATATGGGCGAGGTAGCTATACAGATAAATATATTATGGTAATTGTACCTAAAGATGAAATGGGAAAAAGTGTTGTATTTGCAGGGCAATATATGTTGCAGGAAATAAAGAAAAAAATCGATGAGACAGTTCAATCTTATCAGATAGATGAAAAAGTTAGAAAAACATTAGAAAAGATTGATAGTGCAAAAAATTCAGCAGAAATAAAGCAATTTATAAAAGCAAGATATACAGCAAAAAAATCAGCAGAAACAAAACAAATTATAAAATCAAGAGATATGGCCAAAAAATCAGCAGAAATAAAACAAATTATAAAAGCAAGGCATACGGCCAAAAAATCAGGCATAAAAAAAGATATTAGAGCGCCAGAAGCTAGAATAAGTGATTATCAATCTCTAAGTGAAGAACAATCATTACAAAAGAATAAGATAATAGGAAAACTTACTTTACTAGAAAAAATAGGACTTATGAAACCAATTATTCCAAATACAATAAACAATAATTTATTAGTGCAGACAATAGGAAGTGCTTTTGCTTCTTGTGAAGAAATTCACTATGGAGAAATTAAAGGAGAAAGAATAGTAGAAGTGCAAAAGGAAATTATGGATATGTTTGCACTTATACAACAACTTGAAAATCAAGATGAACAAATTATGCAAGAACTAAAAGAAGAAATAGTAAATTTTATAAAACATGGAAGAAAAATAGAAATAGATCTTACAGAAATATTAAATAAAGATATTAGCGTGATGGATGAACTAAATATAGACAAAATATATGATTTAGTACAGGGAAAGCTGGAATATGAAAAAGCAAAAACTATGTTTTTGAAAATTTTTTATTTAACAAAGTCACAAGTCATAGCAAAACAATTGGCTATAAATTTAAAGCAAATTGTAGGAGAAAATCCTAAATATCAAAATATAATAGAAGAAATTGCTCAAAATGGTTTTGGAATAACCAAATATGGTACAGCAAAACAAAATATAACAAATATAAAAAATCATAAAGGAATTAAACTAAGTGAATCTGTTAATTTAGAATTAAATGATGATGAAATCGACTTAGTAGAAATTATCAAAGGATTATCCAAAGAACAACAAAAAGAAATATTGAGTAATGGAGTTAACTCATGTGTAGCCAAAACAATCATAGATCCTATAACTAATAACAGAAGAGAAAAAAAGAAGGACTTAGACTAATACCATAAATAAAAAGAGTGTATAAAATGTATTGCCACAAAAAAATGTTATCAAAAAAAGTTGCTGTTACCAAAGCAACTTTTTTTAATCTCTACATATAATAAATAAGAATATTTTTTATATCTTACTCTCTTAAGATTAAAGGAATATTGATATGAAAGGAGGAGATGTTAGCTTTTCAAGCTAACATGAATAGATAATATGGGGCAGAAAGGAATGGATTTTAAACATAAAGAAGTTATAAATATAAAAGACGGAAAAAGACTTCGGATATGTTCAAGATGTTTGTGCAGATTTAGAAAGTGGAACTATAACATCTATAATGGTTGCAAGAAAGAGAATAGATGTGATAGGTTCGAGTTTATTAGAAAAATAAGAAGAAGCGGGTATGTAACAAGAAGTGGAGAAAAAAGGACAGGCTATGTGGTGAAGATATTATTTTCCTAAGAAAAATAGTAAATGGAGGAACAGACGAAAGTTATGGTATACATGATAAAATGGTTACTATTCACAGTCATAAAATGTTACAAAATTATTAAATTTATATTATAAATTAGTTATTTTTGTTGACCAAAGTGAAAATATTATCTAAAATAAATTTAAACTAATTTTTAATTTGAACAAAAGAATAAAATTTGGAGGCAAGCAAATTATAGCAAACATTAGAGGCTATGCACACACAATATATATTAAAAGAAAAAGGTAATATAAGAACACAAAGGACTTATACTTTTTAAAGTATGAGAAATAATGTGTGCCTTTTGTTATACAATTTATCTTTGGTAATATATAAATAAAATAAAGAAGGAGAGAAACATATGAGAAAAGAAAGAGGTATTACATTAATAGCACTTATTGTCACAATAGTGGTACTTTTAATATTAGCAGGTGTAACAATAAACTTTGTACTAGGAAAAAATGGAATAATAGCGCAGGCAAAATTAGCAGCAGAAAATACGAAGGAAGCAGAAGAAAAGGAAGAGCAAGATTTGAAAGATTTAGAAGAACAAATAGAAAGTGCTTTAGGAGACTCAAGTAGTAGTTCAGGAGAAGAAACACCACCTGTAGTACAAACATATACATTAGCAGAGGTAGATTCTTCTAAAATACTTGATTCAATGAAAGAATGGCCTTCTGTAGTAGAGGGAAAGGTTAATTCTATATTAACATCTTATGATTCTGACTTAACTCCAATAGGCAATTCAGTTGTACGGAAAAAATACACAACGTTTTACTTCAGACTGGAGGGACTGTAATTATACAATATTATATTCAATTGAATTTTCAACAAATGCAGATGCACTTTGGCTTAAGACTATAGGTAGCCTCAGAGTATCAATAGATGAAGATGGAAAAGGATATAAGTATGTCGATGAAGAGCGGTACACCTGATATAGAAGGGGATAAATCTTATGAGCATGTTAATCACTATCCAAGTAGTAACTATAGATTCGTTAAAGTTGCTTTTAATTCCACTAAAAACAGAAATATAAAAATTGAATTTTTAGGCGCGTTAGAAGCTCTATATACAGAAGATAAATATGAAATAAAGCCAATTGATAAGGTAAATAATAGAAAAACAATATTATTTCTAGGAGACAGCTGGACTTATGGAGCAACTTCAGATGATGGTGGGGACAACTATGGAATTGCATATAGAAGTTATCCATCAGTTATTGCTAACAATTTAGGCATGAATGTTATTAATTTAGGTATTGGAAACTCAGGATATACTACCAGGATAGGAGCTGAAGATTATACTAATTATATGCAAAGAATTGAATATGTATTCGAACACTGGAAAAGTGTGCAACCAGATATTATTGTTATATGTAGCAGTGGAAATGATAGTATAGATGTAGCTTACCATCCAACCGAAAAAACAAATGAAGATGTTGCCAAAGCAGCTGATGCATGTTATAAATACATAAAACAAGAAAAACCAAATGCAAAAGTTATTGTATTAGGTCCAGAATATGCAACTGGAGGTCAATATACTTATTCTAAGAATCTAGACAAATTAAATCCAGAGTTAAAGAAAACAGCAGAACAAAATAAACTTCCTTATGTTGACTTTTTAAATGGAGAAGTTTTAGATGGTGATGGGAATAAAGTAAGAGAAGGAACAGGACCTGTTGTCGACGGTAACTATCTTTCTCCAGATGGTGTTCATTTACGTTTCGAAGGCTATAAATTCGTAGGAGATTTTCTAACACCTATTATTGAGGAATTAATTAAATAGAAATTAATTCTATACATTTACTTATAATTTTTACTCTTTCAAATGCACTTTGCATACATCCTTTTGCTACTACTCAGCCCTAATGACATAAAGAGGAAACCTTTTACATTGAAATTGTAATCGGTTTCCTTTTTCGTATATTTACCGGTTCCTGAAAATAGTCAATTCCTTGTTTCTTATGAGTACTAATGATAGAACGTATATAGCAATAATCTTTTAGTCCTTTAAAATTTCTATGACACCCAGATACTTTTATCTTTGCTTTTATTGGTCTTAAATCCATCTCAGATAAATTATTATCAAAAGGTACTTTGAAATCATATACATATATTAAATGATTTGTTTTTCTCAACTAGCCTCAAAAGTGAGGGAGGTAAAATCTTTCAATTATTTTTTTAGAGAGGAGGTAGAAAGAAAAGTTAACAAGTAAGATAAAGTGAGGTGATGTAGGTTGTAAAATTGTAGAATAGACTATTCTAATTTTGAATATTTATTAGTAACTAAATAAAGGGCAGGTGGCTTTATGGAAGAAAGACAAATTGTATCTAATAAACAAGTCAAGTTAGAAATAGAAGTGATATTAAACAGAAAATTGTTTCAAAATAAAGTAATAAATAGAGATGTATATGATGATGTGCAGGATGAATTGTTAAAAGAAATCAATAGAGAAATGGAAAATTATGGAAAGATGTTCCGAAAATAAATATAAAAAATATATTAAGTTTTATAATATGAAAGTGGGTTTATTAATACAAAATACGAATTGTAAAAAAATAGAAACATTATACTAAATTTTATATTTTAAATACTAGGCAAATATCTGAAGTAAATATATAATAATTGCACCAATAAAGATACTTAAAAAAGATAAAGAAAAGGAGATTATGCTATGGATTTATATAATATCAGAAAGGAAATAAATAGTGGAAAAAGTATATATGATTTACCACTCAAAGTTACATATTATGCAAGAGTATCAAGTGAGAAAGACGAACAGTTAAATTCATTAGATAATCAAATTTTTTATTTTGAAAATCATATAAAAGGAGTTTCTAACTGGACATATATAGATGGATATGTAGACGAGGGTATAAGTGGTACAAGTGTAAATAAGCGAGATGCGTTTAAAAGAATGATACAAGATAGCAAAAAAGGAAAATTCGATTTAATACTAACAAAAGAAGTAACTCGTTTTGCAAGAAACACATTAGACAGTATTTCTTATACACAAAAACTATTAGAAAATGGAGTAGGAGTATTATTTCAGTCAGATAATATCAATACTATAATGCCAGATTCAGAATTAAGACTTGCAATTATGGCAAGTGTTGCACAAGATGAAGTAAGAAAACTATCAGAGAGAGTAAAATTCGGATTTAGTAGATCAGTTGAAAAAAAGAGGGTACTTCGGAAATAACAATATATTTGGATATAGAAAAGATAAAACGAAACTGGTAATTTATGAAGAAGAAGCAAAAATGGTAAGAGAGCTTTTTGAAATATATAGCACAGGAGAAATGGGTTTTTACAAAATATCAGAATACTTCAAAGAAAAAGGATATACTGGCAAAAATGGTACACCAATATCATCACAAAGTTTAAGAAGAATTATTAGAAACCCAAAATACAAAGGATATTATAGAACTGGAACTGTAAAAGTAGTAGATTATAAACTACATAAAGCTCAAAGAATGCCAAGGGAAGAATGGCAAGTATTTGAATGTAAAGAAAATATACCAGCAATTGTGTCAGAAGAATTATGGGAGAAATGTAATAGTATTCTGGATAAAAAGGCGAAAAGCCTCTTAAATAAAGTAGAAAATAAAGATGTATTTAAAAGTAGATACACATTTAGTGGATTAATATATTGTAAAGACCACAAAGAAAAAGAACAAAAAAAAGGATTTAACAGAATAGCTGGTGGCAAAAGAAGTAATAAGCCAGCATGGGCGTGCAGTGAATATATCACACACGGTTTAAAAGGTTGCGAGAGTCCAATAATTGAAGAAAGCGAATTAATAGAGATATTAAAAGTGGTGTTAAACAGGTTTTTAGAAAACAAAGAAGAAATAATCGAAGATTTATTAAACAAATACAAAAGATTTAACGAAACAAAAGACTTTAAACTAGAAATATCTAAAATAGAAGATGATATAAAAGAAGTACAAGCAAAAAAAGATAAATTATTGGAACTTACAATAAAAAATCTTTTATCAGACGAAGAATTTTACAAAAGAAATGAAGAATTAAACAAAGAGATAATAGGTTATAACAAAAAAATATATACTTTAAAAGAAGAAAAAGAAAATGAAGCTACAATAGAAGATAGCATGAAACAAATAAAAAAGACATTAGAAAAAGAAATTAACATAGATGAAAATATAGAAGATTTAATCAAATTGTTAGTAGATAAAATATATGTTTCAAAAATAGATGGAAATAGAAAACACATAAAATTAGAAATATATTTTAAAATAGGAGAGCCAATTACACTAGAAGGAAATTTAAGCAAAACCAAAACACAGGAATATACAATAAAATGTAATCAATCTTTAGACCACGACCTCTATTGTAGTTCCAGGAAGCAACAAAATACTAAGTATGTTTTCTGCAAGCAATGACATTGTAATTCAATGGCAAGATATCAAATGCATAGGTGATGATGTGATTTTAGTAGAAATATAAATTGAAAAATAGCTAAAATTACCAGTAAAAAACACTTGATTTACATAAGAAAAAGTGCTATTATAATTAAAGAGCCAAGCAATAACAAGAAATTTGGCGAATAATAAAAAGTTTTCATAAAAAATATACAAAAATGTATTGACTTTATTAAGGCATTATGGTATTATAATTCAAGTACTACTACTAAACAAGAGCACATAATTTTTAGAAGGATAAATTAGTAAAGAAAAGTTACATTTGAATTAATTACACCAATACTAGTTTATTATTTTGCTCCTAAAAATAGTCTGATTTATTTGACAAAAAATAGTGAGTAAAAAAATAAAAAAAATTTAAAAATTGTGTTGACTTTTTAAAAAGAAAGTAGTAAAATAACATTCGTTCACTACAAGTGAACAAAGCACATTGAAAAGTAAACAATAAACCTTTGAGAAACCAAATAATTATGATAGAAAAAACTATCAATAAAAAAAT
>CANQHC010000006.1 GCA_947623595.1 uncultured Clostridia bacterium
AACAGTTCGCCACTATCAGGCACTGTATGGGACTTTCACCCACAAGTTGTTGCCCATGCTGGGCACACTAAAAAAGGTCGCTTAATTTTTTCTAAGTTAAACGACCTTTCTTGCTGAACTTATTCAAACTAAATTAAACTTTATTGTACTCCTTCTTTCATTTCCGATAAAAGCAAAATTGAAAAAATTTTAACTATTACAGTTTGAAGAAAAAAATTAATCAATTCTTTCGAAATCAATTCTTCTAGAAATTTTGTCAGCAAATTTTACTCTTATCTTTATTTCATCACCTATTTTATATGTTTTTTTAGATTTTTCACCTCTTAATATTTTTCTTTGTTCATCATAATCAAAATACTCATCACCTAAATCATCAAATCGAATAAGACCCTCTACAGTATTTTCTAGCTCTACAAAAATTCCAAAAGAAGTAACACTTGAAATAATTCCATCATATTCTTCTCCTATTTTGTTTTGCATAAATTCAGCTTTCTTTATATCATCTGCATCCCTTTCTACCTTTTGTGCTATCTTCTCACATTCAGAAGAAGTTTCTGCATATTTCTTTGCTTTTTCATTATATTTATTAATCTCTTCATCATTTAATTGATAATTTGACTTTAAATAATATGAAATAATACGATGAATAAAAAGATCTGGATATCGTCTAATAGGTGAAGTAAAGTGACAATAATATTTACTTGCAATTCCAAAATGCCCTTTATTCTCGCTTTCATATCTAGCAACCTTTAAAGTACGTAAAATTAAATTAGATACAACTCTTTCTTCTGGTTTTCCCTTCACTCTTTCTAATACATCTGCAAAAGATTTTGAATGAACTGTTTCCTGTGTTATCTTTATTTTATAGCCTAAATTCCATAGAAATTTGTTTAAATCTTTTACTTTATCAATGTCAGGTATCTCATGAACACGGTAGATAAAAGGTGCCTCAAGCCAATAAAATTTTTCTGCTACTGTTTCATTTGCAGTAAGCATAAATTGTTCTATAATTTCATTTGAAAAATACATTTCATATTTTTTTACATTAATAGCAACTCCATTTTCATCTAATACAATTTTGCTTTCCGGTATATCTAAATTTAAACTTCCAGCTATATTTCTTCTTTCTTTTAAAATCCTTGCAAGTTCTTCCATTCTTTTAAAATGTTCTATATAATTTTTACATTCTTTTAATAATTTTTGTTTTTCACTTTCGGAATATAGTTCTTCCCCATTAATATCTTTTTTCTGATTAACTTCATTTAATATTGCTTGCACTTCTTTATATGTCATTCTTCTAGTAACATTAATAATACTTTTTTTAATATCTGAAGAAACTACTTGTCCATTTTTATCAATTTCCATTAAAACTGTAATTGCAAATCTATCTTTTTGCTGATTTAAACTACAAATTCCATTTGATAATTCTTTTGGAAGCATTGGAATTACCCTATCTAGCATATATATGCTTGTTCCTCTTAAAATTGCCTCTTTGTCTAATTTAGAGCCTTCTTTAACATAGTAACTCACATCTGCTATAGAAACATTTAATAAATAATTACCATTTTCTAATTCTTCTACTGCTACTGCATCATCTAAATCTTTAGCATCTTCTCCATCAATAGTAAAAATTTCTTTTTCCCTTAAGTCCAGCCTATTAGGAATATCTTTTTTTGCAACTTCTTGCTTAATGGATTTTGCTTCATTTATTACAGGTTCAGGGAATTCATATGGCAGGTCATATTCTTTTACTAATGAAAGCATATCTACTCCAGCTTGATTTATATTTCCTAATACTTCAATAATTTTCCCTTCCATATGCTTTTTTCCCTGCTGATACTTTGTAATTTCTACTACGACTTTTTGTTTATTTTTTACTTTTTTTGAGTTTTTTTTTGAAACATAAATATCTGATCCAATTTTTCTATCATCAGGTATAACAAAACCGAAGTTTTTATTTTTTTCAAAAACTCCTACTATTTTGTTTTTTTCATGTTTTATAATTTTAATAATTTTTCCTTCTGCATTCTCATTTTCTCTGGCATCATGTATTATTTTAACAATTACCTCGTCTCCATTCATCGCTTGATAAGTATTCTCTTTTGCTATATATATTTCGTCATCTTGATTTTCTTCTTTTACAAAACCAAATCCCTTCTGATTCCTTCTAAAAATTCCTGTAACTTCTCTTTTCATATTTCTCCTTTATTTAGGTAATTCTAATACCTATTTATATTATTTTAACCTGACAATATAAATTTTACTCAAAAAATGGCAGAAAAATAGTTTCTGCCAAGAAAATGTATAATCGCCGGCATAAACTTAAAGATTACGACGGCGATTTATTTGTAAAACACTCAAAGTTTATACGAAATCTAAGATTCTTAGAATGTTATGTTTTATCCTAAGCATACATTAGCATTTTTACAACTTTGATTTATACTAAATACAAAATTCCTAATACAATAGCTAACAAAGCAAACATAACTCCTAAGATAATTGTCCACTTTTTTAACTTTCCTTCCTTTGTTCTTCCTTTATTTTGCTCATAAAAATTATTGGTTGAAGAACCTGTAATTGTTCCTGAAGCTCCCTCTTTTTCTTTATGTTGTATTGTTGCTAATATGATTAATGCAACACATACAATGATATATATACCACATACAATATATTTTGCTATTTCCATTTTTACACTCTCCTATTTTTGCTTCTTATGAAACCCAATATTTTTAAGCAAATTAAACTAGTTTTAAAATAACTACTTCTGCATTATCTCCTCTTCTTGGACCAGTCTTTAGAATTGTTGTATATCCTCCAACTCTTCCTTCATATCTAGGAGCAATATCATTAAATAATTTTGCTGTTAGGTCAATATTATTTCCTTTAGCATCTTTTACTTTATTTATAGTTTTCATTATTTTTCTTCTAGCATTTAATCTAGATGGCATATCCTTTTGTCTTTTTTCAGTTGTTGTTTCTTTTACTACTTTTAGATATTCTTTTCCATTTTTACTTTTAACAAGTTCAGTAACTTTATTTCCTTTACTATCTAATTTTGCTTTTGAAACTTTTACATCTACCATTTCGAAATTGTCTTTTTCTTTTATAGCTAGAGCAATAATACTATCTACCATAGATTTTACTTCTTTTGCTCTTGCTTCTGTTGTTTCAATTTTTTCATGTAATATTAAATCAGTTGCTAGAGTTTTAAGCATTGCTAATCTAATATCTGTTGTTCTTCCTAATTTTCTAACTGTAGCCAATTTATAGTCTCCTCCTTTTCTTCTCTATTTTACTCTTCTTCCTTAGCAAAATCTAAACCTAATGAATGTAATTTATTAACTACTTCATCTAAAGATTTCTTGCCAAGATTCCTTACTTTCATCATATCAGCTTCCGTTTTATTGGTTAAATCTTCTACTGTAGAAATTCCTGCTCTCTTTAAGCAGTTAAATGATCTGACAGATAATTCTAGGTCTTCTATTGACATTTCTAAAACTTTTTCTTTCTTAGATTCTTCTTTTTCTACCATTACTTGTGTATTTTTTGTTGCCTCAGATAAGTCAATAAACAATTCTAAATGTCCTGTCATAACTTTTGCAGCTAAACTTAAAGCTTCGTCTGGTTTTAGTGAACCATTTGTCCAAACTTCTATTGTTAATTTATCATAATCTACCATTTGTCCAACTCTTGTATTTTCTACTGCATAATTTACTTTTCTTACAGGTGTATAAATAGAATCGATTGGAAGTACTCCTAAAACTTGTTCGGCTTTTTTATTTTTTTCAGCATTATTGTATCCTCTTCCTTTATTTGCTGTTAATTCCATAACTAAGTGTCCACCTTCTGAAACAGTTGCAATATGTAAATCTGGATTTAATATTTCTATTGTTCCATCAGTAATAATATCACCTGCTTTTAATTCTCCTGGACCTTTAAAGTCAACTCTTAAAGTTTTTTCTTCAATATCCTCTTGTTTTAAACTAACATTTTTTAGATTTATTATAATTTCAGGAACATCTTCTACTACATTTGGAATAGTAGCAAATTCATGTAATACACCGTCAATTTTTACACTTGTAATTGCACTTCCTGGAAGAGAAGATAATAAAATTCTTCTTAAAGAATTGCCGATTGTAATTCCATATCCTCTTTCTAATGGCTCACATACAAATTTTGCATAATTTTTGTCTTCATCCATCTCTAAGCATTTAATGTTTGGCTTTTCGAATTCTATCATTTTTTACCTCCTAATAAAACATAGAAAAAAAATATTTCTATTCTAACAATTAATTTATTATTTAGAGTAAAGCTCTACTATTAAATGTTCTTCAACTGGGATATCAACATCTTCTCTTGCTGGTAGTCTTACTACTTTACCATTTAAGTTTTGAGCATCTTTCTTTAGCCATTCTGGTACTGGTCTTGCAGCATTTGCTTCAACATTTAATTTTATAACATCATTATCTTTTCTAATTTCTCTTACACTAATTACATCACCATTTTTTACTAAATATGATGGAATATCTACTTTTTGTCCATTTACTTCAAATGCTCCATGTGTAATTAACATTCTTGCTTGTGCTCTAGAAGCACCATATCCTAAACGATATACAACATTATCTAATCTTGTCTCTAAAATTTGTAGTAATACTTCACCAGTTTTTCCACGGCTAGAAGAAGCCATATCAAAATATTTTCTAAATTGTTTTTCACTTACACCATAAAAAGATTTTGTTTTTTGTTTTTCTCTAAGCTGTGTACCATATTCTGAAAGTTTCTTTCTTTTTTGACCATTTTGACCTGGTGCATAATTTCTTCTTGAGATACTGCATTTATCTGTATAACATCTTGATCCTTTTAAGAACAATTTTTGTCCTTCTCTACGACAAATACGACATTGTTCGTCTTTATATCTTGCCATTTTATTTTTTCACCATCCTTATACTCTTCTTCTTTTTGGTGGTCTACAACCATTATGTGGAATTGGAGTAACATCTTTTATACTACTTATTTCCAATCCAGCTGCTTGTAATGACCTAATTGCTGCTTCACGACCAGATCCTGGTCCTCTTACAAATACTTCTACTGATTTCAATCCATGTTCCATTGCTGCTTTTGCTGCTGTTTCTGCTGCCTCTCCAGCTGCAAATGGAGTACTTTTTCTTGAACCTTTAAATCCAAGTCCACCAGCACTTGCCCAAGAAATTGCATTTCCTTGAACATCTGTAATTGTAACTATTGTATTATTAAAACTAGAATGAATATGTGCCATTCCTTTATCAATATTTTTTCTATCTCTTCTTCTAGTTACTGTTTTTTTCGTTACAGTTTTTGTTGCCATTTTTTTCTATTTCCTCCTTACTTAGTCTTTCTTGCTTTTGCTGACTAATTTTCTAGGTCCTTTTCTTGTACGAGCATTAGTTTTTGTTCTTTGTCCTCTTACAGGAAGACCTCTTCTGTGTCTAATTCCTCTATAGCATCCTATTTCTGTTAGTCTTTTAATATTTAATGCAACTTCTCTACGTAAGTCACCTTCAACGGTATAACCTTCCATAGCATTTCTGATTGCTTGTACTTGTTCATCTGTTAAATCTTTTACTCTAATATCTGGATTAACTTTTGCCTTTGCTAGAATTTTTTGAGCACTTGGTAAACCAATACCATAAATATAAGTTAAACCAATTTCTACTCTCTTTTCTCTAGGTAAATCAACTCCTGCTAAACGAGCCATTTTTCTTTGCACCTCCATAGTTTTTTATTTTGCTAATTTTATTTGTAATTTTGCCTAATATTATTGGTGAAATGCATTGGTTTTTGACCAATCAATAATATTTTAGGCATATATATAAACACAAATCTGAATTATAAGCTTATGAAAACTTTTATTTTAAAAAACAAGTTTTCATAAACTTACAGCCGCTATTCTTAGACTTGTGTTATATTCTTGTTTTATCCTTGTCTTTGCTTATGTTTTGGGTTTTCACAGATTACTCTGATAACACCTTTTCTTTTAATGACTTTGCATTTTTCGCATATAGGTTTTACTGATGGTCTTACTTTCATTTTTTTCACCTCTTCTATTAGAACTATTTTTAACTAATATATTTTATAGTAAAACATTATTAATTAGCTTTTTCAATCATAATTTTACTTTGCTCTCCATGTTATACGACCTTTAGTTAGATCATATGGAGAAAGTTCAACTTTTACTTTATCTCCTGGAAGAATTTTTATATAATTCATTCTTAATTTTCCAGAAATATGAGCTAATATTTGATGTCCATTTTCTAATTCTACTTTGAAATTTGTATTAGGTAAAGCTTCTACAACTGTCCCTTCAACTTCAATAACATCCTCTTTTGACATAATCTCCGAATGTTAGGTTATTCCTAACATATCTCCTTTCTTTTATCCGTTTTTTGGAAATTTAATTTCCATTTGCAACATAAACGCATAATATCTTATATAGTATACTTCAAATTTATAATAATGTCAATATCTCCGGCTGTTTTTCTGTAATTAAAATTGTATTTTCATAATGAGCTGATAAGGATTCATCTTCTGTTACAATTGTCCAGCCATCATCTAATACACAAATTTTTGGCTTTCCTGCAATTACCATTGGTTCTATTGCAAGTGTCATACCTGGTTCTAGTCTTATTCCTCTACCTGCTTTTCCATAATTAGGGATCCCTGGATCTTCATGCATTTCTTCACCAATACCATGACCTTGAAATTCTTTTACTACATTATAACCATTTTTTTGAACATATTCTCCAATAGCATGAGAAATATCCCCAATTCGGTTACCTTTAACAGCATAAGAAATTCCTTCAAAAAATGCTTGCCTTGTAACATCAACTAATTTTTGCTTTTCTGGTGACGCATTTCCAACAATATAGGTTCTAGCAGCATCTCCATTAAAACCATTTTTATAAACTACTAAATCTACACTTACAACATCTCCATTTTTAATTACTCTTCTATTAGATGGTATGCCATGTATAATTTCATCATTTATAGAAACACATAAAGTAGCTGGGAAATTTGGTACTCCCTTTTGTCCACTAGGATAACCTTTCTGAGCTGGGATTCCACCATTTTCTTTTATAATGTTTTCTGCAAATTTGTCTAAATCCATTGTAGTAATTCCAGGCCTTATATATTTTTCAATTTCTTGATAAACTAACGCTGTAACTTTACATGCCTCTCGCATTTTTTCAATTTCTTTTTGAGATTTGATTGTTACCATTATTATTTCAATCCTCTTATCTATTATTAAAATCAAAAATATATAAACATTATCTAAGTATTTTTTATTAATAAAAACATACAAAAAATACTTAGATACTTATTTTTGTAGCAGCAATCTTAAACATCAATTGATAATTTTAATATTTTTGATTTTTAATTTTATTATTTGTTTGATTTAATATTTATTTTTCCATTAAGCTCATGATTTTTTCAACAACTTGTTCTGAAGCATTGTCTGCAATTGGATTTTCTGGTTCAATTGAAATCAAAACTTCTTTTTCTTTATAGTATGAAAGTAGATCTTGTACATTTTTTCTATATACTTCTAATCTATTTTGAATAGCTTCTTCATTGTCATCTGTTCTAATTACCAACTCAGAACCACAAATATCACAAACACCTGCTTTTTTTGGTGGTTTATATTTTGTATTATATATTGCACCACATTCTTTATTAGAGCAAGTTGCTCTATTTAAAATTCTATCTATTATTATCTTGTCTTCAATTATTAATTCTGGAACTATATCTACCTTTTTTCCTTGCTCTTTTAATATTTCGTCTAAAGCTTTTGCCTGTTCAAGTGTTCTTGGAAATCCATCTAAAATAACTCCATTTTTAGCATCTTCCCAAGTTAATCTATCTTTTACAATATTAATAGTTACTTCATCTGGTACTAGCTCTCCTTTTGATATATAACTATTTGCTAATTTTCCAAGTTCAGTTTCCCTTTTTATTTGCTCTCTAAACATATCTCCTGTTGAAATGTGAGGAAGATTTGTTTTTTGTGCTAATATTTTAGCTGCTGTTCCTTTTCCGCTACCTGGGGCACCCAACATAACAATATTCATGCTTTTTATTTCTCCTTTCACGCATTTTGGACGGAACTAGCATTTTCTATACTTAGTCCGTCCTAACCTGCTTTTTATTAATTTTACGTTATTTATATTGAAAAATAATTACACCATAACGTTTGTTATTTTATTAAACACTAATTGAACCTTTTAGTCCAAAAATCCTTTATAATGTCTCATTACAAGTAGAGATTCTAGTTGTTGTACCATCTCTAATGCAACACCTACTACGATTAGTATAGAAGTTCCTCCAAAAGCTAAATCTATATTTGGAATAAATCTAACTAGCATTGGTAAAATAGCAATTACTGCTAAGAACAATCCCCCAAACCATAGTAATTTTGACATTACAGCAGATAAATATTCTGTTGTTGGTTTTCCTGCTCTAATTCCAGGAATAAATCCGCCATTTCTCTTAATATTATTAGATACTTCTGCTGGATTAAATGTTGCATAAGTATAGAAAAATGTAAATCCTAGAATTAACAATAAATATACAATTGCGTTTGCAACTGTGTATCCCCATCCAATTCCTTGTGATGTTGAAGTTGCAATAGAAAAATTATAAATTACATTCCAGAAGCCAGTTTGACCAGCTATATCTGGTATAAACATTTGAATGATCATTGCTGGGAAAGTCATAAATGATGATGCAAAAATTATTGGCATAACACCTGCCATTGCTAGTTTAAGAGGAATATGTGTACTTTGTCCTCCCATTAACTTTCTTCCAACTACCTTCTTTGCATATTGCACTGGAATTCTTCTTTCAGCTTGTTGTACAAATACAACTCCTGCTATTAAAAGAATTGCTCCTATAATAATTCCTAAAGAGGAAAGTAAACCTGTTGTGCTGAATACTCCTCCTCCTATAATTAAGTTCCATATCATTGTAACAGCTCTTGGTAATCCAGAAACTATACCAACAAAGATAATCATAGAAATACCATTTCCGATTCCTTTGTTTGTAATTTCATCACCTAACCACATTAAAAGTGATGTTCCTGCTATGAAAGAAATAACTATTAAAAGTGCTGTTAAAAAGCTATCATTAACGAAAATTCCAGAAGATTTATATCCTAAATATAATCCTATACCTTGTATCAACGCTAAAAATATTGTTAATATTTTAGTATATTTGTTAATTCTATTTCTTCCTTCTTCTCCACCTTCCTTCATTAATCTTTCTAATGAAGGGATAACAAATCCTAATAATTGAATTACGATAGATGAAGTAATGTATGGAGTAATTGATAATGCAAAAATTGAAAATCTAGAAAAAGCTCCTCCTGAAATTAAATTAATTAATCCAGTTATTCCATTACTTGAATTACTCATCGTTTCAGTTAAAGTTACTGTATTAACACCTGGAATTGTAATATAACATCCTAATCTAAAGATTACTATTAAAAGTAATGTATATAAAATTCTTTTTCTAACATCCGGTGTTTTCAATGCATTTATAATTGTCTTAAACATTAAATCACCTCAGCCTTTCCTCCTAAAGCTTCAATTTTTTCTTTTGCAGCTTTAGTAAATTTTATTGCTTTGACATTTACTTTTTTCTCTAGTTTTCCTGTTGCAATAATAACTATTCCGTCATTTATTTTACGAATAATTCCATCTTTTACTAAACTTTCAGCAGTAACATTCTCATTAGTTGCTTTATTAAGCATTGTAAGAGTTACTTCTGTATAATTGTTAGCATGAATGTTTGTAAATCCTCTTTTTGGTAATCTTCTATATAAAGGAGTTTGACCACCTTCGAAACCTCTTCTTACTCCTCCGCCAGTTCTTGCTTTTTGTCCCTTATGTCCTTTTCCAGAAGTTTTTCCAAGTCCAGAACCAACTCCACGACCAACTCTTGTTCTTGTTTTTGATTTTTGTGCTGGTTTTATTTCGTCTAATTTCATTTTGCGATTACACCTCCTATTTTTTATTTATCATATTCTTTTTTGTTTTTATCAGTATATCACTTTTTTAGAAAATAGGTCTATTTTTTTATAAAATATCTTCAACTTTTTTTCCTCTTTTATGAGCTACCTGTTCAATTGTTCTCATATTTTTTAATCCTTCAATTGTAGCATAAACTACATTTCTAGGATTATTTGTTCCTATTACTTTAGTTCTGATATCTTTATATCCTGCAAGCTCTAATACTGGTCTTACACTACCACCAGCAATAACTCCAGTACCTTCTGCAGCTGGTTTTAACATAACACTTGCACTTCCAAATCTACCAACAAATTCATGAGGAATTGTTGTTCCTACAATAGGAACTTCTACTAAGTTCTTTTTAGCTTCTTGAATTGCTTTTTTTATTGCATCTGGAACTTCAGCAGCTTTACCATTTCCTACACCAATATGACCATTTTCATCTCCTACAACAACAACTGCGCTAAATCTAAAGGTTCTACCACCTTTAACAACTTTTGCTACTCTGTTAATTGCAACTACTTTTTCTTTTAATTCTGATGTATTTTCTGATTGCACTTTACTTTTCCCTCCTTTTAAGCTATATGAGCTAATATTTTTAGTTTTTGTCCATATTAGGGGACAAATTTTAAATCTATTTTTATTCACTAGGGCTAAAATATGTCCCCTACCCATTGTGAATTTAATCTAATTTTCATCTTTACATTATTCTAAAGAACTTTATTAGAATTTTAATCCGCCTTCTCTTGCAGATTCTGCTAATTCTTTTACTACGCCATGATATATGTATCCGCCTCTATCAAATACAACTTCTTTAATATTCTTGGCTATAGCTCTTTTGGCAATTAATGCTCCAACTTCTTTAGCTGCTTCTTTGTTGCTGTGCTTTGTTTTTACTTCTTTATCTAATGTTGAAGCCTGTACTAAAGTATTTGCATTTACATCATCTATAATTTGTACATAAAGATTACTATTGCTTCTAAATACGCATAGTCTTGGACGTTCTGCTGTACCAGAAATTTTGTTACGTACTCTCTCATGTCTTCTTTCTCTTTCAGCTTTTCTGTCTATTTTCTTTATCATTTTTTTCTCCTTTCTACTAATGTAACAGCATTAGTAATTTTATAATGTAAATAATTTATTTCTAATTAAATTTTATTTTTTACCAGACTTACCTTCCTTACGTCTAATATGCTCTGTTACATATTTAATACCTTTTCCTCTATATACTTCTGGTGGTCTCTTTGTTCTAACAACTGCTGCTGTTTGACCAACTAATTCTTTATCTATTCCTCTAACAGTAATATGGTTAGCATCAACTAAATCAAATGTAATTCCTTCTGGAGGATCCATCTCAACTGCATGAGAATATCCTAAATTCATTACTAGTGTATTTCCTTTTTTCTGAGCTCTATAACCAACACCATTAATTTCTAAGTCTTTTTTAAATTCATGAACAACGCCTTCAATCATATTATTAATTAAAGTTCTTGTTAATCCATGTAAGCTTTTATTTATGCTCTCATCATTTGGTCTTGTTACAGTAATTGTATTTCCATCTATTTTTACAGTCATATTCTTGTTAATTTCTTTTTCTAATGTTCCTTTTGGTCCTTTTACAGTAATTAGATTGTCTTTTACTGTAACATCTACGCCTTCAGGTACTGTAATAGGTTTATTTCCTATTCTTGACATTTTGGTTTTCCCTCCTTCTTTTTATTTAATATGAAACCTCTTTCTGAGTAGTTTGCTTACCATACATAAGCAAGAACTTCTCCTCCTAAACCTTCATTTCTTGCATCTTTATCTGTTTTTATTCCTTTTGAAGTAGAAATTAACGCAATTCCTAAACCATTTAAGACTTGTGGTAATTCATCTTTAGAAGCATATACTCTTAATCCTGGCTTACTGATTCTTCTTAAACCTTCAATTACTCTGCTTCCTTTTTCATCATATTTTAAGGTGATGCGAATTACACCTTGACTATTATCATTTATTTCTTCATATGCAGAGATGTATCCTTCTTTAAATAGAATATCTGCAATTGATTTCTTTATATTAGAACTTGGTACATCTACTGTTTTATGTTTTTGACTATTTGCATTTCTAATTCTTGTTAACATATCTGCAATTGGGTCAGTTGTATTCATTAATCTTTTCCCTCCTTTTTATTTTTACTTCTAGAAATCTGTTATTAAATTTAATTCAAATTTTCAACAAAATTCTCCTTACCAGCTTGCTTTTTTTACTCCTGGGATTTCTCCTTTATGAGCTAATTCTCTAAAACAAACACGGCAAATTCCAAATTTTCTAATATATGCATGTGGTCTTCCACAGATTTTACAACGATTATATTCTCTTGTTTTATATTTTTGTTCTCTTTGTTGTTTTACTTTTAAAGATTTCTTAGCCATGAATTTCTCCTTTCTTCCTTTTACTACTTAACTAGTTTTGAAAAGGCATTCCTAATAAAGAAAGTAATTCTTTTGCCTCTTCATCTGTCTTGGCAGTAGTAACGAATATAATATCCATACCTCTAATTTTGTCAATTTTATCATATTCAATTTCAGGGAAAATCAATTGTTCTTTTACTCCCATTGAATAATTTCCTCTTCCATCAAATGAATGATTAGACACTCCTCTAAAATCTCTAACTCTTGGTAATGCTACATTAAATAGTTTATATGCAAAATCATACATCTTTCCACTTCTTAATGTAACCTTGCAACCAATATTAACACCTTCTCTAATTTTAAAAGCTGCAATTGCTTTTTTTGCTTTTGTTACAATTGGTTTTTGACCTGTAATAATTGTTAAATCATTCATTGTATTATCTAGTGCTTTTGGATTATCTTTCATATCTCCTAAACCAACATTTATTACGATTTTCTCTAATTTTGGAACTTCCATAACAGATTTATAATTAAATTTTTTCATTAATGCTGGCACAACTTCTTTTTGGTATTGTTCTTTTAATATTTCCATAAGTCTTATTTAGACCTCCTTCCTATTTTATTTTGCTTCCGCATTTTTTGCAAACACGTACTTTTGTATCTCCTTCTACTAAATAACCTATTCTTGTAGGTTTGTTACACTTTGGACATACTACATTTACTTTGCTACTATCTATACTACATTCCACTGGAATGATTCCGCCTTCTTCTCCTTGTCTTTTAGGCTTAACATGTCTTTTACGAACATTAACACCTTTTACAATTACTTTTTGCGTTTTAGGAATTACTTCTAAAACTTCACCTGTTTTTCCTTTATCATTTCCAGATAAGACTTTAACAGTATCTCCTTTTTTGATTTTCATTTTTTTCACCTCTTCTTTTATTTGATTATAAGAGTTATCTCATTTCAAGCTTCCATCAACAGTAACCAACGGAAGCTTCGATTAGCCTATGGGCTAATCTCATTAGCTTTCGCATCTTTAATCTGTAGAGCTCAAATGTCTGCAAGACATTTTCGCTAACAGATTAAAGAACTTCAGGGGCTAATGACAATATTTTCATATAGTCTCCATCTCTCAATTCTCTAGCTACAGGCCCAAAGATACGAGTTCCCCTTGGTGTTTTATCTTCTTTTATTATAACTGCTGCATTTTCATCAAATCTTAAATAAGATCCATCTGCTCTTCTAATTGGCTTCTTTGTTCTTACTACAACAGCTTTTACAACATCACCTTTTTTAACAACGCCACCTGGTGTAGCTGTTTTAACAGAAGCAACAATAATATCGCCTATACCAGCATATTTTCTATATGATCCACCTAAACATCTGATACACATAATTTCTCTTGCACCAGTATTATCAGCAACTTTTAAGATACTTTGTTGTTGTACCATTTTTGCTTTCCTCCTTTTTTATTTAATAACTGCCTTTTCTACTATTTCAACTACTCTCCATCTTTTATCTTTAGAAAGTGGTCTTGTTTCCATTACTTTTACTTTATCGCCTTTTTTGCACTCATTGTTTTCATCATGTGCTTTTAATTTGTATGTTCTTTTTTGAATTTTTCCATACATTTTATTCATAACATTGGTTTCTACTGTTACTACAACTGTTTTGTCCATTTTATCTGAAACAACAGTTCCAACTGTTACTTTACGAAGATTTCTTTCTTCCATTTTAAGTTAATCTCCTTTCTTATTTAACTTCGTTAAGTTCTCTTTCTCTTAATACTGTTTTTATTCTTGCAATGTCTTTTTTCACTTCTTTGATTTTCATAGGATTATCTAAGCCATGTGTTGCTAAGCTGAATCTTAACTTAAACAATTCATTTTTTAGCTCTCCTAATTCTTTTTCTAATTCTGGTGAAGACATTTCTTTTATTTTATTTATCTTCATCACTATCACCACCTATTTCTGTTTCTCTTTTGACAAACTTTGTTGTTACAGATAGCTTATTTCCTGCTAAACGAAGAGCTTCCTTTGCTACATCTTCTGGAACACCAGCAATTTCAAACATTACTCTTCCTGGTTTTACAGGTGCTACCCAAAATTCTACAGCACCTTTACCTTTACCCATACGAGTACCAATAGGTTTTGCTGTCATTGGTTTGTCTGGGAAAATTTTAATCCAAACTTTTCCACCTCTTTTAATGTAACGAGTCATAGCAACACGGGCAGCTTCAATTTGATTAGATGTAATTAAACCAATCTCTAATGATTGTAAACCATATTCTCCATCTGTAACTGTATTTCCTCTTGTTGCTTTTCCTCTGATTCTACCTTTTTGTTGTTTTCTATATTTTGTTCTTTTTGGCATTAATGGCATTATCTGTCTCCTCCTTCCTCTTGCTTCTTTTTAGCTGGAAGAATTTCTCCTTTATAAATCCAAACTTTTACACCGATTTTTCCATAAGTAGTATCTGCTTCAGCAAAACCATAATCGATATCTGCTCTTAAAGTTTGAAGTGGAATTGTACCTTCTTTATAGAATTCTGTTCTAGCCATATCAGCTCCACCAAGTCTTCCAGATACAGCAGTTTTAATTCCAAGTGCACCTGCTTTTAATGTTTTTTGCATACATTGTTTCATAGCTCTTCTAAAAGAAATTCTTCTTTCTAATTGACCTGCAATATTCTCTGCAACTAATTGTGCATCTACATCAATATTTTTAACTTCTACAATATTTAGATTTACTGTTTTACCTATCATTTTTTCAAGCTCAGCTTTTAATACTTCTGCTAGATTTCCACCTTTACCAATTACTAAACCTGGTTTTGCGGTATAAACATTTACTTTGACAAATTTAGCAGTTCTTTCTATTTCAATCTTTGAAATACCTGCAACATACAATTTTTTCTTAACATACTCACGGATTTTATGGTCTTCTACTAAATAATCTCCAAAAGTTTTCTTATCTGCATACCATTTTGAATTCCAATCTTTGATGATACCTACTCTTAATCCGTTAGGATCCATTTTTTGTCCCATTTTGTTAAGTCCTCCTTTCTTAATCTCTTTCCTTTAACACTATCGTAATATGACTTGTTCTCTTTCTAATTCTTACTGCACTACCTTTTGCTGCTGGTCTAATTCTTTTTAGAGTTGGACCTTGGTTTGCATAAATTTCAGCAACATATAGTTTTTCATGTGATAAATGATGATTGTTTTCTGCATTAGCAATTGCTGATTTTAACAATTTTTCAATAATTTCACTTGATGCTTTTGGCGTATATTTTACAATTGCCAAAGCTTCATCAATATCTTTTCCTCTAATTAAATCTGCTACAATTTTTACTTTTCTGCTTGAAATTCTAGCATATCTTAGAGTTGCTTCTGCTGATTGTGTAATAACTTCTTCCACTTTATTTTCCTCCTTCTCTCTACTATTAAGTTTTTAAATTTATCCTCTTAAGATCATTTTCTATTTTATTTATCTGCTGATGTTGTTTTATCTCCAGAATGACCTTTAAATGTTCTTGTTGGTGCAAATTCACCTAATTTATGACCAATCATTTCCTCTGTAATATATACAGGTACATGTTTTCTACCATCATGAACAGCTATTGTGTGTCCAACCATTTGTGGATAAATAGTAGATGCTCTAGACCATGTTTTAAGTACTTCTTTTTTACCACTCTCGTTCATTGCTTCTATTCTCTTTAATAGTTCTGGTGCAATAAATGGTGGTTTTTTGGTTGATCTTTCCATTGATATTTCCTCCTTCTTTTTAATGTTACTTTTTCTCTAACTTATATAAGACTTGTTACTTTTTATTTGTATTTTCTACAAATATTTCATATAAACTTTTATTTTCTTCTCTTTGTTATAAATTTGTCTGTTTGTTTATTTTTCTTTCTTGTCTTGTAACCTAATGCTGGTTTACCCCAAGGAGTCATTGGTCCAGCGTGTCCTACTGGTGCCTTACCTTCACCACCACCATGAGGGTGATCTACTGGGTTCATTACAGAACCTCTAACTGTTGGTCTAATTCCCATATGTCTTTTTCTTCCGGCTTTACCTAATTTAATATTTTCATGATCTGTATTTCCAACAGTTCCAATTGTTGCTTTGCAAATAGACATTACTAATCTCATTTCTCCTGAAGGAAGTCTAACATGTGCAAATTTTCCTTCTTTTGCCATTAATTGAGCTGCTTGCCCTGCACTTCTTACTAACTTTCCACCTTGTCCTGGATTTAATTCTATATTGTGAATCATTGTACCTACTGGAATGTTTTCAATTTTCATGCAGTTACCTGGCTTGATATCAGCTCTATCTCCAGAAACTACTTTGTCACCATCTTTTAATCCTATTGGTGCTAGAATATATGCTCTTTCTCCATCTTCATATTCAATTAAAGCAATATTAGCAGTTCTGTTTGGATCATATTCAATTCCGATTACAGTAGCTGGCATATTTTCTTTATTTCTTTTAAAATCAATTATTCTATATTTTTTTCTATTTCCACCGCCTTGATGTCTTACAGTAATTCTTCCATAAGAATTTCTACCTGCATTTTTCTTTTTAGTAGCTAATAAAGATTTTTCTGGTTCTTTTTTTGTAATTTCTTCAAATGTAGAAACGGTCATGTTTCTTCTTGAAGGTGTATATGGTTTAAATCTTTTTGTTCCCATTCTCATTCAAAACTTTTAAAATTTCACTTTTATTAGTAAGATTTCATAAATATTTTATCTATATATAAATATAAAATATTTTTCATCTTTCTTATATGCTAACTTTTAAAAGTTTCTTCCTCTCTTTCTTTATAAATTTACGGACTTTTTCCTGTTCCGTGTACAGCTATTCTTTATTCTCCGGGTTCTTTCCCGATAATTTTCTTTAGATTCATTTGAATTTTTTATTGTATAAGCTAAAAAATCCTTAAGCTCCCATAAAATGTTCAATTGAATCTTTATATTTCTTAGCAACTTTAGTTTCTTTTCCGCCTTTTGCTAAATATGTCATTTCAGCTGGATTTGTATCAATTGTAACAATTGCTTTTTTCCAATCAGAAGTTTTTCCTGTTGTTTTACCCATTCTTTTTTCTTTTCCTTTTACTGATACTGTATTAACATTTAAAACTTTTACTTCAAAAAGTTTTTCTACTGCATTACGAATATCAATTTTAGTAGCTTTTTTATTTACTTTAAAGGTATACTTTCCAGCTTGTAATCCATCATTACTTTTTTCTGTAATAACTGGAGCAATAATAACATCTTCTGCTCTCATTATGCGTACACCTCCTCTAATTTTTTAACAGTATCTACTGTTACTACAAGATTTTTATGTTTTAATAAATCATAAACATTTATTGTTCCTACTTGAAGAGCTTTTACTCCTTCAATATTTCTTGCAGATTTTTGAATAATATCATTTTTTTCTGGTAAAAGAATGACTGTTTTTCCTTCTACTTTTAAGTTTCCAAGGATTCTTGCCATTTCTTTTGTTTTAATTTCTTTTAATGATAAGTTATCTACTACTACTAATTCATTTTCTAATACTTTTGAACTAAGCATTGATTTAATTGCTAATCTCTTTTCCTTTTTATTTACTGTATAATTATATGAGCGTGGTTTTGGTCCTAATGCAACACCTCCACCTACCCAATGTGGTGCACGAATGCTTCCTTGTCTTGCTCTACCAGTACCTTTTTGTCTCCATGGTTTTCTACCACCGCCAGATACTTCGCTTCTAGTTTTGGTACTTTGTGTACCTTGTCTTTGATTAGCTAGGTAGTTTACTAAAACACTATGTACCACTGCTTCATTTGGTTTTAACCCAAAGATTTCTTCTTTAAGTTCCATAGTTTTAACTTTTTTACCTTCTATATCGTATACGTCTATCTTAGGCATTTGTCTTTCCCTCCTTATTATTTACTTTTTACACTTGATTTTAGTTTTAAGATTGCACCTTTTGCTCCTGGTACACTACCTTTTACTAAAATAGCATTTTTGTCTAAATCTACTTTTACAACTTCTAAGTTTTGAATTGTAACTGTTTCATTTCCCATATGTCCTGGTAATTTTTTACCTTTAAATACTCTACCTGGTGTAGATGTTGGACCCATTGAACCTGGTCTTCTATGATACATAGAACCATGTCCCATAGGTCCTCTTGATTGACCATGACGTTTTATAACACCTTGGAATCCTTTTCCTTTTGAAGTACCTTGAATATCTAATTTATCTCCTACTGCAAAAGTATCTGCTTTTATCTCATCACCTACTTTTACATTTTCAATAGAATCTACTCTAAATTCTCTTAAATGTTTTTTAGGTGTTAATTTAACTTTTGTATAATGTCCTTTTACTGGTTTGTTTACTTTATGTTCTTTAACATCTCCAAACCCTAATTGAATACCATTGTATCCATCTTTTTCAGCTGTTTTTACTTGTACTACTGTACAAGGACCAGCTTCAATTACTGTTACTGGAATTACTTTTCCTTGTTCATCAAATATTTGTGTCATTCCAACTTTTTTTCCAATTAATCCTTTATTCATTTTCTTTCCTCCTATACGTTTCCGTATAAGTTATCCGTAACTGGCTAACTTAGCTTCGCATTGCTTGCGCTCTGCTTCATCTAAGTTATCTGTAACTGGCTAACTTAGCTTCGCATTGCTTGCGCTCTGCTTCGCCTAAGTTATCTGTAACTGGCTAACTTAGCTTCGCATTGCTTGCGCTCTGCTTCGCCTAAGTTATCCGTAGCTCGCTTTGCTTCGCACGGCTAACTTAACTATTGGCTACCTTGTAATTTGTTTGTGTAATGGTAGCTTGGTTTTTAAGGACTTTATTCCTTATAGTTTGATTTCTATGTCAACACCAGCTGGTAAATCTATTTTCATAAGATTATCTACTGTTTTTTGTGTTGGATAAAGAATATCAATTACTCTTTTATGAGTTCTCATTTCAAATTGTTCTCTTGAATCTTTGTGCATGTGTGGAGAACGTAAGATTGTAATAATCTCCTTTTCTGTTGGTAGTGGAATAGGACCTGATACTTTAGCTCCTGTTTTTTTAGCAGTATCTACTATAATTTCAGCAGACTGTTCTAAAACAACTGAATCATAAGCTTTAAGTCTTATTCTGATTTTCTCACTTGTTACTGCATTTTCTTTTTTTGTTGCCATCTTAAATTTCCCTCCTTCTAATTTTTTCAGGCTTTTTAGCCCTTATTTTGGTCGGAAGTTATAACGCACCCTAGTGTTTCTTTTTTTACCAATATAAAAACCCAAGCTTGCATGATAATTCTTGGGATAAGTGCTTTATTTTTAAACTTACCGCCTGGTCTAAGCCATAACATACTCCATAAGAGTTCCCTCCAAATACTAAAAAATATGTATTTGTAGCCACATCTTACTTCATCGCTAAATACATGCTTAAATATTATACATTACTATACCAATAAAGTCAACACTTTTTATTGAAAAAGTGTTTCAATCGATATTCGTATCAATTTTACAATATAAGCATTTTATGCTATAATTAAGGTAACTTGGCTTACCAAGTAATCTTATAGAAGGTGTTGGTGTTAGTGTTGAAACGCGAATTTCTAGTGGTTTTCCACTTGAAACAGCCCCATCGTCCGGAGCAATTTGAAAAGCTAAAAAATGCACTACAAGAAATTAATTTAGTGCACCCCGACGACGCGGTCGGAGCATACATTTCTCGCGTAGGCCAGAGCCGGGACAGGCTCATCTTGAACATTCCAAATCTCAATAAATCAGTAAAATTTTCCGTTATTGATGATCAAGAGGTCATCGAAAAAAACATTAGGTTTTGCAATGTTGCTGTCTCGCTTCGGAGCTGCATCGTAATTAACTCTCTTTACAGCGATGAAACAAATAATGGAACTTATGAAACTTTAGACATTCGCTTTTTAGTAGCGAAGAGCGATAAAAGTGAACAGTTAAAAGTGCTAGATGAGTTCTATGAATCTCTTTTTGACGGAGAGGAGGATTAATAATACCCACACAACTTCAAAAACCCACTCACAAGTGTGAGAGGGTTTTTGTATTATTAAAATTATTTATTATTCTGCTGATTCTGTATTTGTAGGCTCTTCAGCTTCAGGAGCTTCATAAGCTTCTAAAATAGCTTTTTGAATTTTTTCTCTTGTCTCAGCATTGATTGGATGTGCTATATCCTTAAATTCTCCGTTTGGAGTTTTTCTGCTTGGCATAGCAATAAATAATCCATTTTGACTTTCGATAACTTTAATGTCATGAACAACAAATTCGTTATCAAATGTCACAGAAGCAACAGCTTTCATTCTGTTTTCTGAATTTACTTTTCTTAAACGTACATCTGTTATTTGCATTTTGCGTACCACCTTCCGAGTTTATTTTTGTACATATTTTTATGTATGTACATTTATATTATTCGCCATATTTTTCTTTTTTCCTTCTTTATTTTACAAATTTTCTTTAAAAGTTTTTATTTTTATTTTTATTATGTACCATTATTCATTTTTTATTCATATAATATAGCAGTTTTACTAAAAATATTGAAAATTTATGATATAAAGTATATAATAGCATTTGAAGTTTTTTATCACATAAAAAACTTCCTAAAACTTTTAGTTAAACTTTTAGTTTCAGAAAGAAATTGAAAATATTCTTTTATTTTCAATAAATTTTTTGTTAGAAATTTTCGAAGTAGTAAAGTGGTTAAGCTATTTTAGTTTGCCAAATAAATAAGTAGCATCTATATTGTTATTTTAAATATAAAAAAATTAAAGGAGTGTATTACTTTGGCTAATATAGAAGAATTAAAACAATATAAAAATATACATATGATAGGAATTGGCGGAGTTAGTATGAGCGGTATAGCAGAAATTTTAAAGTTCTGGGGTTTTCATGTTACAGGTTCTGATTCTACTGCTTCGGAAACAACTCAAAGATTAATAAATAAAGGTATTCCAGTTATTATCGGACATGATTTAACTAATTTAATGAATGCTGATGTAGTCATTTATAGTGCTGCAATTAGAAAGGATGATATAGAGCTTGTAAAAGCAAAACAACTTAATATCCCAACTATTGACCGTGGTACCTTTTTAGGAAAAATTACAAAAGCTTTTCGTAACAGCATATGTGTTTCAGGTACACATGGAAAAACTACAACTACTTCAATGATTTCTGTTTGCTTCTTAGAAGCTCATAAAGATCCATCTATTCAAGTTGGGGCTTATTTGAATTCAATTGAAGGTAATTATCGTATTGGAAATAGTGAGTACTTTATTATTGAAGCTTGTGAATATGTAGATAGTTATTTAAAACTATTTCCAAAAACAGAGGTTATTTTAAATATTGATAATGATCATTTAGATTATTTTGGAAATTTAGAAAATATAGTTGCTTCTTTCGATAATTATGTTGAACTATTACCAGAACAAGGTTTATTAGTTTTTAATTGGGATGATCCTAATTGCCGAAAAGTTGCAAAAGATGCAAAATGTAAAGTTGTTAGCTTTGGAATTGAAAATGATAATGCTAATTTTGTTGCTAGAAATATTTCTTTTAATAAAAATGGTTTTCCTTGTTTTGATGTATATTATAATAATTATTTTTACAAAACCATTGAATTATCTATTCCTGGAAAACATAATGTTTTGAATGCTTTAGCCTGCATTGCTACTTGTCATGAATATGGAATTGAAAAAGAAGATATGAAAAATGCACTACTTAAATACACTGGTGCACATAGAAGATTTGAATATGTTGGTTCTTTTAATCAAGGAGTTAGTGTTTATGATGATTATGGACATCACCCAACAGAAATTTTAGCTACTAGCCAGGCATTAATGAAAAAACACTATAGACAATCTTGGGTAGTTTTTCAACCTCATACTTATAGTAGAACTAAAAATTTATTAGATGACTTTGCTAAATCTCTTCTTGACTTTGATCATGTAATTGTTACAGACATATATGCTGCAAGAGAAGATAATACTTATAACATTTCTTCTCAAGATTTAGTAAATAAACTTCGTTATTATCAAAAAAATGCACTTTATATAAAAGATTTTAATGAAATTACTAGATATTTAAAAGATCATACTATTAAAGACGATATTGTATTAACTCTTGGTGCTGGTACTGTTACTAATATAGGCCCAATGCTTGTAACAGATCCTTAAAATATTTTTATATTGTTTATATTTAACGCAAAAAATCCTAATTAAATTTTATTTTAATTAGGATTTTTTATGAATTTCATTTTTGAAATTTTAAATATTTACTATTTTATTTTTATAATATCTATAAAATTTCTAAAGCGTTTCTTATTATCTATGATCTGTTACAGATAAAGTTGGATACTTAAATTCCATACTATTATCAGACATTGCTCCATCTTCTTTGTGGTTTGCAAAAAATGTTTGTGAGCCTTTTAAAAAGTAGCGATATCTTATTTCTTCACCTGGCTCTCCATCTCCTCTAATAATTGGATCATCCCATGTTACATCAACTGCATACCATTCATTATCTATTTGTACATAATTCCAAGCATGCGATTCTGTTTTTCCTTCTGAATTGGTAGCTGTACCTGAAACTAAAACACAAGGAACTCCCACTTTTTCCATTAAATATTTATAAGCCCTAGCATATCCTTCACATACTGCTTTTCCATCATGTAATGCTCCATAAATGTGATATTCGTTTTCAGCTTTTCCTGTTGCATCATATTCAATACTAGCCACTAACCAGTCATGAATTTTTTTGGCTTTTTCTTGAGCATTGTCATCTTTTGTTTGCTCAATTACTTGCTTTGCAATATTTTGCAAATAACTTTCAGCTTGAACAACTTGAGTTTCCTCTTTAAAACTATCTTTAAAATAATTAGGATTACTTCCAGAATCAATTGAAACATAGTAAGTAGTAATTGAACCTATTGATCTATATTCTTTTACTAATGTAATTTTATTTATATCAATGTAAAACAAATCTGGCTCATCATACGAAAAAGCATTCCAAGCTGACTGAAAGGCCTCATTTAGTTCTTTTTCCCCATTCTCACTATGAAGAAGCTGATTAAACCTAGTTCCATAATCAATTTTGTGATTTCCCTTTCTTAGCTTTTCTTTATTAGCCTTTAAGCTGTCATATATTGCTTTACCTGTACTATTTAATTGATTATAGTAATATGAGTTAGAAATAAGTTCACTGACTTCAGCAACATTACTGTCGTTATTAGTAATATTTAAGCCTGGTTCATAAATTGGAGAACTATTTTCAATAGTATTTTCTATTTTATTAATAGTTTGTAAATTTGGCTCTTTTATTTGAGTATTTGTATCTACTTGCCCCATCTGTGTGCTAACAACCGGATTGTCTACAACTAATTCTTCAGGACATAAAAATGTATTATATACAAGGTACCCCAATATTCCGGCTAACCCAATTAATATTATTATTATCAAAAACTTTAATAAAAAATTTCCTTTTTCAGATTTCATCTTACATTCCCCACATTTTATTTTCTTTTTGTAATTAATTTACTTCTTTCATTTGTTTTAACATAATATCTGCAAAAACTCCATACCCCATGGTTGGATCATTTACTAATACATGAGTTATAGCTCCCACAAATTTTCCATTTTGAATTATTGGTGCTCCACTCATTCCTTGTATGATTCCCCCTGTTTTTTGTAATAATTCTTCGTCTGTAACCTTTATTAGCATACTTTTATTGTCCTCATTATTTTGTAAAAATATTTTCTGAATCTCAATATCATAATATTTACGTTTTCCATTTTCTAGTTCACAAATTATCTGAGCCCTTCCTGTTTTTATTTCTTCCCTTAAACAAACTTCCATTTGCTTTTCAGTAGAAATATTTAAGTATGAAGGTTTATTTAAGGAACCAAAGACTCCGAATTCAGTATTCTTTGAAATTTCACCAATAGTATAACCTGATTCAACAGTTCCTTTAATTTCACCAGGACTTCCTCTTTGCCCTTTGGTTATAGATAATATATTTGTTGTTACAAGTTCACCGTTTTCTATTTTTATCAGCTGTGAAGTATCTATATCTAGGATTCCATGCCCCAATGTAGCAAACATATTAGAAGATGGTTCATAAAATGTAAGTGTACCTACTCCTGCAGCTGCATCCCTTACCCAAAGACCTAATTTGTATTGATTATCTGCATTTTTTATTGGCGTAATGCTTGTAGTAATTGTTTTTTCATTACGAATATACTTTATAGAGATTGAATTACCATTACTTTGATTAACTTCTTGCATTAAATCTTCTGTTGTATCTATTGTATTTTGGTTAATTTGAATAATTCTATCTCCTTCTTTAATTCCCGTATTTTCATATGGTTTCTTTCCTTCTATTTCTGACATACCTACTACTAAAACTCCATCAGTATATAATTTCATTCCAATAGCAGATCCGATAGGAACTACAGTTGTTTTTGGAATAACATTTACACTAATATCTTTTACAGGAAATAATTTAAGTACACTTAAATTAAAATCAATTTTTCCTACTTCATTTATTCTTGTTTGATTTGCATTACTAATCGTTTGCAATGCAGATGCTTTATTTTTTTCTTGCAAAAAAAGGCCAACTAATGTATAAACATTTAATTTTTCGCCTTGCATTATAATATAGCTATTTGGCAATAATGTAATATTACATACATAAATATACAATAATAATAAGAAAAATACAATAATAACTTTTTTGAATTTTCCCATTTCTGGTTCTCCTTTTGCATTTTGAATAGTAAATTATTGTACTTTTATAAATTATTGTTTCATTTTATACTATTCAAAATGCAATATAAAACATTTAATTTCTATTTTATAGGATAACCATTTTTCATTTTTTTAAACATTTGCTAATCATTTGTTATAACTGCATCTACATTTGCTATTGATTTGTCATAAATGCATCTACATTTGCTCTATATAAATCATATCTTTCCCTTGCTAAAGCATGTAAATATAAATTTCTAATAGCTTTTAGTCTTCTATCTTTATCTGATCCATTTGTTACATCTGCTACTTTTTCATCTTCCCATGTTATTTCATCCTTTCTCCATACTGAACCTTTAATAATTTGATCCGCTGGATACACAGATGCTGCATTAACCATACAGTGATAACATGAAGTAATGTTCTTATTATTTCTTGTTTGTGGATAAAAATACCTATAATTTCCTTCTGAAACACGAACAGTTTGCCTTAAAAAGCTAATGTTAGAATATGCTTCTAATATATTTAGTTTCTTATTTTCCAATAATTCTGTACAACCTGGTAAATGATATTCTCTTTCTCCTGTATCTGCATTTTCTGTAATAATATAAATACATTCCTTATTTATATTTTCCTCATTAGAATTATTATTTATTACACAATAATTATTATAATATTTATGTCCAATTGGAATTCCTTGTAAAAAAGTAAGCATTGATATATTGTTAGTGATTTTATTCCAATCTTCCTCTGTTAACACAGGTAAAGCAAACTCATAATTTACACCTGTATAATCTTTAAATTCTGAAATAGCTGTTGTTAAATTTGTTTCGATAGACTTACGAATAACTGCTATACGATTTTCATCAAATGCTGATCCAAATAGTAATGGATCATTTGTATCTGATGGCACAAAAATATCTTCATCTTTTGTATCAGAATAATATTCTATTCTGTCACCATTTTGATTTATAACACAAAATTCTAAAGGATTTCCATTTTCATCTATTGCATGACTCTGCTTTATGCCTTTTGTTAAGTCAGCTACTTGCTTACTAAATTTTGCAGCATTATTATAATATTCTAAGGCACTAGTACTGTGCAAGTGCCCACCCCATGTTCTTTCCTGTAAATAATCATATATTTGTGTATTAGCGTAAGTATACTTTTTATTAGTAATATATGATTTTCCATAATTTTGATAAGTAAAATATGGTGATTGTCTAGTGTTACTTTCATTATAACTTGCCGCTTTTTCTTTATCATAATAAATTTTTTGTGCATTATATTCTACATATTCATAATCATTTTGGTCATCTTCTAAGAAAGCTAAATGTTCAGTTAATACTTCAGGCTCAATCGTTTCACCATTATATGTTAGAGACCAACTTGATGGTGGACTTGATTCAAAATCACAATTAAAATGTACTGTGTTAAAATTGATCAAATACCCGGCTAAAGTTTTATAGCCATCACCATCTCCAAAGTCTCCGTATAAGGTAATTGCATTATCTAATGTATAATTAACTACAAAATCTTTATTTTCATTTTTATAACGACATGAGTAATAAATATATGGTTTTAATCCAAAATCAGTAGTTGCAATACCTATTCCATTTGTTTCATCTTCCTCTTCTTCTTCTTCTTCAGTTTCGATATCACTTCTTATATTTGGACTTCCATCTTTTATATCAGGTTTTCCATCTTTTACACTATAAACATTATCATATTTACTATAAATATAATATCCATCATATAATGTAAATACCACTGCTGGTGCATATGCCTGCAACTCTTCTACTGTTAATCTCTTACTATTACTCAAAGAATTATAAAAAGTCTTTACTGATGCTTCAATATCTCTAATTTTTGAATTGCTGACACTAGAATAACGGTTATTTACAGTATTTAATTGGAATGCTTTTATAGCATCATAAGTAGCATCTATAAGTTTGGCGTCATAATCACTTTGCAATTCTATACTTTTCATTTGTGAATCAATATAAGAAAACATTGTCATAGCAATTGGCAAAATAATAATGACAAAAATAACTGCAATATGTTGTATTTTCATATTTTCTCCCTTTTTTATTCAATAAAATCAAAAAGGAAGTGGCTTTCCACTCCCTATATTTTATGTTCAATAGGGATTTATTAAAAACCCCAAAAGCCTAAGCTTTTACTAAAAATTAATTTTAATTATCAAAATTGCTTCCATTAACAGTAACTACTGCTGATTTTTGTCCTGCTATTTGATATGAATCAACCCCAGAGACTTGATAGAAGAAATTTCTTAATAATTGAGCAATTGTTTGGTTAGTATTTCTAACTGTTACTGAAACCATATCCCCTTCTTTTAGTTTAATTCTTCCAGATTCAGTTAACTTACTTTCTATTTGACTAGTATATATATTATAATATACATTTTCTCCAATCTTAGTCATTTCAGCTTGTGTTACTTTGACTCCTGGGTTTTCATCTAATTGAAAAATTTCCATTTCAATTTCAAATGAATTTCCAGTAGCATTTATTGTTTCTACATATTGTTCATATGCATCTAATGTAATTTTTCCTGTTGTTCTAATGTTATCAACGAATTGATCTGTTGCTGACTGAACTGCTAGTTGAGAAACATCATCAGTTCTTTCAGATATAGACATAAGAGGAAATATGAACATTAATATTGCCCCTAAAGCTATTGCTACTACTGTAATCAAACTGTCACCCAGCTCGCCTCTTTCTGAAGCAAGCATAGCTTTTAAATTAATTGATTTTACACCATCTTTCATAAGACATACTCCCTTTCACTTATTAATTTTGCAATTGGTATATTATAATTCTTTTCTTTCGATTTTTTATTAAATCATTTGAAGTCTTCTTTTGACTAGATGATGGATCTTCCTCATTTTCATCTTCTTCTAAAAGATTATATGTATACTCACCTAAAAACTCTTTAAATTTTCTATCACCATATTTTGCAATAAAACCACCTCTACTACCTTTTTTTAAATAGTTGTTAGTATAGTTATATGCTTTTATTGAACCATCTTCATTTTTAGCCCCACTAGGATATTCAAATATTCCACCTTGTAAAAATTTATCTAAATTAGCTTTAAAGTCTGAATTTTTACCTTCCCATGGTTCATGTCTAGCTTGCTCTTCATCAACATCAAATGCACATACTGGATTGTCATCACTATTATTTGCATAATATTTTCCAATTATTCCTGCATCATCATTCGTACCATCTTCATTTAAACCTTTTCCCCAATTATCTCTGTCTGTTTGACTATCATATAATGGTAATGGTTTATATTTTCCATCTGCCTCTACAGCATCTAAAAACAGTACTGTATAATTTTCTTTATAATATTTATAAAGTGTTGGAATAATAGTTTCTAACCCAACTATTCTTTCGCTTTCATGGTCTATTGCTAATTGATAATCATAAAAATTCGTAAAATCAGTACTTGCTAAAACAGTAGTGGATACTTGATTTAATTGTGTAAACATTGTAATAGTTATTGTTAATGCCATAACAAATACAAATACAATAAAAGATAATTGTAAAGCATCGGCTGCACTCTCCATAAATATCCACCTCGCTTAAATTAAAAGTATTTTATAAATAAAAATTTATTTCACTATGGATTGTCTACTTTATCATTAACAACTACACATTTAATTTTTCCTGATTTTGCATAAACAAATGTAACTGTATAAGTTCTTCCAGCTCTTATGCTTGATTTAATAGTTGTTAAAGCTGCTGAATCAACAGGATCATCTAACCCTTCATCAGTATTTGGTGAGCCAGAACCATGATCTGCAGAATTATCACTATTAAATATGAAACCTACTTGTTCTGAAGGGTCATCTACATTAATATTATTATGATTTCTAACAACATCAAGTAAGGCCCTAACTGCTGTACCTTTTTGTGTATCAGCATATGTTAAGAATTTGCTATTATATGCATTTGCTTGTTCTGAATCAAGATTTGCTCCTCCCATAGCATCTGCTGCTTGTTGGTATATAAACATACCTAAACCTATAATTAAAATTGATAATAAAATTGCACCTGCAATAATAAGTGCTTTTGACGCGTTTTCCATAAAATTTCCTCCTTAAAACTTTACTTTTGTAATTTTTTATTTTAATTAGATTTCTCTAATAATAAAATCAATATTAATTATTTTTTATTTATTATGTTGTAAAATTATTAGAAATTAAATTTGCTCAAAATATAAACTTTTTACATAATTTGTTTTTGGATGATAGTCTATTTTGGTACATTTAAAAGTAGCTGTTGCAAAATATTTAACAAATGCTTCAGATTCTTTTTCTGCTATTGCTTCCATTTGAACGCTTTCATCTTTTTCTAAAAATTTTACTGTAATGGCTATTGAATTTTCTTGATTATCTTCATAATAAATACTATTTTCTTTTTTAGGGACTCCATTTCTTACATTAGTATCCATTGCTTTATTTATAATACTAATTAATGTTGTACCTAATATTGACTCTTGTCTATAAACATCTTCATACATTTTATTGTTTTTCTTTGCTAAGTTCTCTGAAGTTACAAAATTATATGCGTAATAACCAGTGATTACAAGTATAATCAAAAAAATTGTAAACATAATAATTAGTGTTTTTTTCATTGCCATTCCTTCCTTTATTATATCATCATTGTATCTGAAATGTAAATATTTTTTTGTTAATTTTTGTAGAAATTTCTGGTTATTTGGGCTATTCATGACATTCACAAAAAGTAATACCATTTTCTCTAATACGATGTTCAAATTTCATATAGCAAACTCTTTTGGTTATATCACTAATTTCTAATCTTGTACATATATAATACTTTATTTTTCTTTCTGTTGTTCTATTTCCATGTAAATCTTCTTCAAAAGTTCCATCTTTTCTTCTTTTATATTCTTTATGTAAATCATTAGTTTGAATAAATTGTAGAATTTCTGCCTCACTCCATGTTTCTAATGCTTTATCTTCTCCTTCTACATCTATTTGAACATATGCTGTTTTTGGATCATATTCTTCCATAATATCATATAACTCATTTGTAATATTGCTTTGCTTTGCTAAATTTGCTAAACTTGCAATATCATGCGCAGTACACAAGATTCTTTGACCTTCTGAAGATGTATTACTTGTATTACTTCCATAATATTTTAAAAATTGAGCATTAAATTGGTCTAATTTTGCATCTTCTATCCTATTATACATATCTGAACTAAAATTAGAAAAAGAGGTAAACATATAAACAATTAATGATAGTAGTAAAACTCCTAATAGTACACTTGCTGCCATAATTAAAGATCGTGAAGCATTTTCCATTTATTGTTCCCTCCTTTACCTCTTAATGCTTATATTTACTATTTTATCAAATAAGTACTTTTTACTTTTATATTCCTAACCTTTACATTCTTTTATTTTTATTTCTATATTTCTTTTATTTTATATTTCTTTTGTTTTATATTTCTTTTATTTCTATATTTCTTTTGTTTTATATTTCTTTTGTTTTATATTTCTTTTATTTTATATTTCCTTTATTTTTATACTTCTTTTTGTTTATAAATCATTCTTTCAATTCTTCCATTATATTGATTATACTTTATATTTGTAATCTCAAATTTAGTATTTTTAAAAGTTTGTAATTCTGTTCTTAATTTTGACTCTTGATTAGCTAGTTCTCTAATTTGCTGTTCTTTTTCATCTAACCAAACTTCTACTGCATCATTATAAGCTGACTCAATCGTTGATTCAAAACTTTCTGATTTTTTTGGGAAATCTGAATATGTTGGCCCATATTCCCTTAATAATTCCTTTAATTGTGTAGTTGTCATACTATTGATTTGTCTTGCAGTTTTAGTAATTGCCTTATGTCCCTCACCAATTTTTATTACAGTATCATTGTCGTCTGAGTTAATATCATCATATGCATCTACTGCATCTGATAAAGCATTAAATGCCTCCAATATTTCATACTGATTATATTTTTTATTTGGTATCATTGCATCTGTATCATCAGAATTATTAACAGTTACTTCAAATGTTACTGGTGTATAACCTTTTTGTTCTGCTTGCCTAATATTATAGTCTATTACTAAATTAGCCAAAGATAGTATCTCACTACCATATAAATCTCGGTTAAAAGTTTCCATTTGTTTATTATATTCTGCTAATTTTTCAGCTGCTTCTGAGTCAGCTTCTGTTTGTTTTAGATTTGATAAATTATTAAACATAAATACTAATGCTCCAATAATTAATACTGCTAATAATACAGAAGCTGCCATCATTAAAGCTCTTGACGCATTTTCCATTTTTTATTCCTTTCTTTTTTATCCCATTGCTGACATACTGTCGAAAGATGATGTCATACTTAATAATCCTATGAATACCAATGGAACAATTAAATATCCTACAAAAAGTATAACCATTGGTGCAAAACCTATTGTTTTACCTATTCTACCTTTTCTAGCAATTAATCTTTCATTAGATTCTTTCCTTTTTGCTTGGTGATATTCTCTTTCTGTATCTAATTCATCAAAAGCATCTGCTATTGGAATTTTTTCAACAGCTGCTTGTAAACTTTCTACTATCCTAATAAATTGTTGATATGAAACATCTTCTTTTAATTGCTCCAATGCCTCCCAAGCTCCACTTTCATAGTTATTAACACACTTGCTAATTGGTTCTTTGAAAATATTTGCATAACGCTCTAACCACTCTAGTATTATTTCTACGTTAACCCTTTCAATTTTCATAAGCATTAATATTATAGTGTTAAACTGCATTACCTCGTCTTCCATTTCCAGTTGACGCATCTTTGCTTGGAAAGTTAACATCCAAATTGGAGCCATATATGCTACAACTGCAAAAACTAAACCAAGTAAAACTTCAACCCAAGACATTTCCTCTGTATTTATAATTTGTATTTTACCTAAAATTCTTTCTGCCGCTGTTTCTATTTCTTCATCCCTACTGTTCATATAGTCTTTGTTAATTCTTCCTTTTTTCATTTCTTTTTCAATGTCTTCTTGTGTAACTTTTGTATCACCTTTAAAGTATTTTATATATTCATTATCTGATTTTGTCAATTCTTCGGCAGATTTCGCATCCTTTTCCGACATTTGCCCTATTATATCATGGTCGACTGTCGGGTCTGTATAAACATTGTTAATCGTAATTTGATGTAATTGTGAAAATAAGAAAATTGATACTACAAAAATAAGAATACATAGTAACAGCCTATTTATAAAAATCCATTCCATCTTATCTTTTGATGCAGCATCCTTCATTTTTTTAGTTAACTGCATATATTCTTTTGTACCTTGCTTTGGTATAAATAAGTCTACTATTTTTTTAATAAATGGAATTTTATATAGTTTTGCTTGCCATGGATTTTCTGTATTTTTTGTATTCATGGCAGTAGATCCATTATCTTTTAGTTTTCTTGTTAATATGTAACAAATAAATGTGGCTACTAATAATAAGATTTGTACTAGCATACCATTCCTGCCATTATAAAAATCTGCTGTAAAAGCGAATTGTGAAACTGCCCAATTTTTAATAGGCTCAATTGCTAGCATTGGTACTATAGCAATTACTGATAAACTTTGGAATGTATAGTCAAGTTTATCTCTTTTTAAAATTTCTAGTTGCATTTCTTGTGTAATATTATTTAAGTTTTTTAAATATAGAGAAGAATTATCTATTTTACGATCACCAAATTCTTTTGTTAAGTATGAAACTCCTGCAAATTCTTTTAAATAGCTATTTGGTGCTATATCATAGTATTTTTCAAGTTCTGATTCTGGGTCATCCGAAATAAGCACTTCATAAATTTTTTCTGCTTGCCTTGACATCTCTGGCTTATCGTCATCTTGTGCTACCTGATAAATTGCTTCTTCAACCATATTAAATTCATGATAAGCATGTCTTATTTCTGAGAAAAAGTCTATTTGTTCTCTTAATAATTTGTTATCAAGTTTATCGACCATACCATCGATAAAAGTATCTACCATAAAGAGTTCAAAAATAAGCAACATGGACATAAGTAAAGTATTTTCATGTGTTATTGCAACAATAATTATTGCTAATGGAATAACAATTATTAATGTTTTAGTTAATATTTTTGCGGCTTGTTTTCTAGTTAAATATTCATCATCTACATTTATAATTGCCAATCTTCTTCGTAATTTCAATATATATCTTTTTAAGAAAGGTATTCTAAGATATAAAACATACAATTTTTGGTGTATTACTTCTGTTGAAAAGGATTTTTCTTGTGTTCCTTCCCTTAATTGTTGTATTTGTTTTATTTCAGAAGATTTGCTTTTTTTACTAACAATTAAGAATGCAACTACAATGATAGCAAATAATCCACCAACTGCAATAAATAAATATTTAAACATCTCTGTGTTCATCTCTTAGACCACCCCGTTTCTTCTCTTGTTTGCATCATTACTTTTTCCTTTCTTAGTCATAAATCTATCAAAAATAGATTCAAAATCACAATTAAATTTCGATTTTATACTTCTGCATCGTTTTTAGATTTTTTTCCTCTTTTTTTGGTCTGTTCACTTTTTAAGCTAGCATTTGTTAAAACACTTTCTTCCTCATAATCTATCTCTTTTGGTGGCTTAATACCCCAATTTCTTTCTAAGAAATCATTAAACCCTTGTATATCGCTATCATCCATGTTGTTTCTCATTTCTTTGATATTATTATCTGATATAGGATTTGTTAATACATAATTTCCATCATGATATTCTAATACATTTCTGTACTTAAATAATTCTCTATTAGTTGTTTTTGTAAAGAATATTGTAGCATTATCTGCAAATTTATCAAATTTACCTTCTAATGTTTTTTCTTTTCTATGATCAAATGTATATTCATTTCTATCTTCTACTGGAATACATTCTGTTACTCTTTCTATGTATCTTCTACCTCTAAAGTCTTTTACTAGGTGAATATCAAAGTTTAATACTTGAACAACCTGCTCTTCAGCAGTTCTCTCATCTTTAAATACACCTGCTCTTAACATAGAGTTACGAAGCGCTGTTACTAAGTCTGGGAAAGTTTTAGCGTGGTGAGTGAATAATGTGAATTTTGATGCAACCTGAGCTGATTGAATCATCCAAGAAGCAACCGGGTCAGTAGCAACCTCACCGATGATATTAACAGAACCGTCAGTCTTTTTCTGAACGTCCAAACAGTCTTGTCCAGAAACTGTTTCTGTTTCTCTCATTGATAATATATTTCTAGTTGGATAAATTTTTCTTAAGTGAAGCTCGAATGCAGTTTCTGTAATACGAAGGTTCATAGTTTCATATATGTTTTCAATCATTGCCATAAGCATTGTGGTTTTTCCGGCATCCTTGCTCTCCTGTTAGAGAAATAATTCTTGCACCTTTTACTAAATATTTTAGTAAATCAATTGCTTCTTCTTTACCAGGAAATCTAATAATCTGTTCAAGTGTAGCACGTTTTACGTCGAATTTTCTTACGAAGAAGGCCCATGTTTCAGACATACTTGGTCTTACAACAACGACACGAGAACCATCTTTCATTTCATTGATTTTAAATCCGTTTGTATCTGATAATTGTCCTGGATTATTATATTTATAAATATTTTGGCAAACTCTTTTTAATTCTGCTTCTGTTCCGAAAGATAAAAATGCTAAACGAATAGATTTACCATGGAACATGATCCAAATACTATCACAAGCACGTGGAACTTTATGGTCTGCTATTTGATCTAAATAATCACCATCAGTTTGTGCAACCTGACTTAAGAAAGATTCTGGAAGCCCTGATACACCACCTGAAATACCATCTATGTTCATATCCCTAATTTCATCTATGCTACTATATCCTTTATAATGTTGATATATTCTTTGTACTACTACATTTAGTTTATCTGTAAAAGTAAGTATAAAATTCTCCTTTTCATAGATTTCATCTATTTCTTCTGGAGTTATTACATAACATGGCTTAGCCTCTCCTGCTACATATTTTAGATCATCTAATTTATATTTATTTATAATCTCTGACATTGCCTCATATCCGAACTCGTTTTTATACATATAAATTATAATATCAAATTTGTCCTGTGCTGTTAAAAGAGATGGAATATCAAATGGAATAGCTTTAGATACGTTAGTTTCATCAACTCCATATTCGCGGTATAAAAGATCATAAATTAATTCTTTAACATACTTCTTATCATTAACATCACCATATGTACAGCCTTTTAAAGCCTTCTTTAATTCATATTTCTTTTGTTTTCTTCTTTTTAACTCTTCTTCAGAAAGCCCTATATCATATAAGTTGATTTTTGTGATTTCATCCAATCTTTTCTTTACAAATGCTTTCATAGTATCTAATGTATATGTTTTATCATCAACTTCTATGGTTTCTTCAACTTTTTCATTTTGTCTTTTTTTAATAAATCTTAAGACTAAAAAAGCGGCTACCACAAGTACGAGTATGATTAATATTAGGTTAACCATTTTTAGTTCCTTCCTTTCAGACTAAAATTTCATTTGTAATTCTTGTAGCTTAAAATTAATTGCATTTGTATCTTCTTTTAAGTCTTTTAAAAACATACTGTTACGATCTGTTTCATCTGTAATTTTTTTTGAGCTTAGTAAAAAGTCAATAATTTTTCCTTCTGAACATGCTTCAAAAAATAATGTATTATATGGAACAACTGAAATTAATTTTTTTTCTTTTAAATATCTAGAAACATTTTTGTTATTATATTTAGAAAATCTATCATATCTGCCAATTGCAAGCATTACTTTTTTCATTTTATAGAAATCATCTTTTTCTCTTAATTCTGCAAATTCATTTATAGTTTTCAATCTTTGTGTTAAATTTAACATTACTATATCTGAAATTTGTTTAATATCATCTGCATCTTTTTCTGGGATTTTTTTGCTTAAATCCACAAAAATCAAATCATAATATCTATTAGCAGATTGTAAAATAGTTTTATAATATGGTGTCATTTCTACATATTCCTCATAATCTTCTGTTGCTGGAGATAAAAATACATCTAATCTATCTTTTAATATTGTTCTAGAATAATTTTTTACGATTTCATTACTTGTTCTATTGCTATTTAAAACTTTTATTAATCCCTCTATTCCAGAATCTAAACCTACAGAAGCATTTCCTTGATTAAAAACACCTATTGATCTTATTTTACTATATTCCCAAAAACAGTTTTCCAAGCTTATATCATTAAAATTTGTAGATACAATTAAAATTTTATAATTATGTTCAATTGCCATAAATGAAGCAATTGCAGCTAAGGATAAAGTTTGTCCTGTTTCTTTTTTTTCATTACTATAAAAAGTTATAATTGCCATTAATTTAAACTCCTTTTTCTATTTGTTTAAATGCTTTTTTTATACTAGAATTTTGTTTTTCGTCATTAATTATATCTTCAGCCATATATATAAGACTTTCTTTGTATAATTGTGTTAATTTTTTAAATTTAATTTTAGAAACTCTCTGATTTTCCATAATTACGGTTTCATCACCTTGTTCAAATGGAAAATAAATTTTTTCTTCATTCCATATTGCCTTAATTCCTAATGAAATAAAATCAAAATATTCATCTTCTTCTTTTGTAATATCTTTAGAAAAGAAGACTTTTGTAAGTGGCATAGGTTCCGTAACTCCTGCTATAATCTCCAATCCTCTTTTTAAAGAATATATATCAAATCCTGTAACAAAATAATTCTTAGTTGCTGATTTTACGCCAAAGTCTTCTAAGGCTTCTGGAGAATCAATGTCTAAAAATATATAATCATAATCAAATGCTGCATGGTCAGGCATTCCCAAATATCTTTTTATGGAAAGATAGTTGTAAAGTCCTACTGTAATATCAATTCCTTCAAATTCTGTGACATAGGACTTTGTTGGGAAAATAGTAGGTACTATATATTTTGATTTTTGTAAAGATGTTGTATCTATAACTAATACTCTGTTTCCCATAGTCTGAAAAATTTTAGCAATATATAGAATTAAATCAGTTTTATCGTATGCCCCTATAAATCCTACTGTCTTCATCTTATACCTCCTAAATTTTATCCTCCTAATGATTCTAAATAAATCTGTCTTTCTTCTTGCATTTTATCAATTTCTTCTTGTACCTTATCAACAGCATTATCTGCTGCATCTTCACTATTAGCATTTAATTCACTGTTAACTGGATTTCTTACTGCACCTTTAAGATCTGAATTATCATTTCTAGCAAAAATTGCTTGTTTTGCAGTTTCAACACAGTTTGGATCTCTGTGAATTAAGTTTATAGTTTCATCATCTGGTAAATATGTTGGAATAGCTGCTTCTTGCATTCCTGGTTCAATATATTCTATTGCATATAAATAAGAACCTGGTATTTTGTATGACTCAATAATTGCACAGCTTAATGTTAAAATTTCTGTTTCTGATAAGTTTAATCTCATTGTATTTAATGATTCTACTCCATCTATTTCAGGGATTTCTATTTGCTTATGTGATGTTACGATTAAATCTTTTCCATTTGGTAATCTTAAACGAACATCAATATATGTTTCACTTTCTAATTGAGTTGGTAAAAGAATCATATTATATTCTACTTTTCTGATATCATTTTGTGTCTTTTCATCACTTCTTGAAACAGCTGAGCTTGTTAATACAGTATTCTTGCTTAAAGCAATTTTAGCAACTATTGGTGATGTAACAAGTTCTACCTTTTCACCACTATCTTGATAATAATAGTTTTCTCCATCTGGAGTATCTATTATTCTTTGTCTTGGATTTCCAGATGCATCAGTTACTATTTCTCCTGCTTCATTTAATTGAGGTAAACATAGTTGCCCATCTTCATTAGTAGTAACTGTATTTCCTCTAGAATCTTCTAACCTATATGTACTTATATTACCAACATCACTTCCGAAAGAGTTGCTTGGAAGTGTATCTTTATTTATTTCAAGAACTGTTATCATATCATCTGTAATAACTTGACCTGATTTTATATCTTTATTTACTGCACATACTTTCACCCTAGCCTCTTGAAGTGCTGTAACCTCTTCCCTAGTATCTTTTAATTTTAAAAACAAAATTGCAATTATAGCTCCTGTAATTACTAAAGTTATCAACATTCCTAAAAGGAATGAAGTCTGTGCTTTTTTTTGCATTGGATTTTTTGCCATTTCTATATTCCTCCTTATATTTTTACAAAATATCATCATTGAATTAATTGTACAACATTTTTCGTCTAAAAACAATATATTGTGTGTCTGTAACATAAACTTAACCTTATTGTAACATAATCGTAATATTGAAAAAATTGCCCTATTTTTAGGACAATTTTTTTCATTAAAAACATGTTATTAATTTCTGTATGTAATTCTTTTATTGCAACCTCTAGTCATCGTTCTATTATTCATTAAGTTCGATGTATTAGTTAAGCTATTTATATCATATAAATTTGCATCATTATTTATATTGTTGCCAATATATGAGCTTGCTTCATCTATTGCAATAGGTCTAGTGTTTGTAAATATTTTTGAATTGTTTATTGTACTATTATTATATGTAAAGGTTCTTATTAACCTGCAAACAACTTTGGTTAATACAGCAGTTACATATGCAAGTATTGTATATAAAATAGCATATACTAAAAAACTAGAATCAAAAGCAGAAAAAGTAACAATTAAATAAATTGCAAAAAAAGTAGCAGAAACTAGCAAAGGATTTTTTAAAATCTTTTGTAGTACAATTGCTAATATAACAGTAGCAACGGGAAGAGCAAAAAATATCAATAGTGCATTCATTTTACTATCATTCCTTTCTTAGAGTATAATTCGGTTTATAAAAAATTCAATTTTTAGCAAAATGAATTTATTTTTCAACCATAAATGTTCTTTTCTTATATTTTATGAATAGTAAAACTAAACTGTGATATCAGTTAAATAATATATACTAAAATTTATTATTATCATATTCAACTTGTACTAAAAAAAGTGCATATGGTGGCAATGTTTTCCCTGCTTTTTTTCTATCTTTTGCTAATATAATTTCACGCATTTCTTCAGGCTGTTTATCACCTTTTCCGATTTCTAATAAAGTTCCTGAAATTATGCGTACCATATTGTATAAAAAGCCATTTCCTGTTAGCCTAATAACTATCCTTTCATTTTGTTTTAGTATTTCAGCTTCATAAATTGTTCTAACACTACTTTTACTGCTTGTTCCACTTGACTTAAAGCTACTAAAATCATGTTCTCCTATTAAATATGTAGCCGACTCTTTCATTGCTTCTACGTTTAATGGTTGTGATACATGATAGCTTAAATTTCTATAAATTGCTGACCCCTGACTAGAATTATCTATTATATATTCATAAGTCTTCTTGTGGCAGTGGTAACGGCTATGAAATTGTTCTGGCACCTCTTCTGCATTTTTTATACGTATTGATTTTTTTAATTGTGAGTTTATTGCTATTGCCATCTTTTCAATCGGGAAACTTGAGTTTAGTTTAAAGTTAGCAACTTGTGCTAATGCATGAACTCCTGCATCAGTTCTTCCAGAGCCAATAAGTTCAACCTCTTCTCCTGTTATTGTCTGAATTGCTTTTTCAATTTCTCCTTGTATATTAAGATGATTTTTTTGTTTTTGCCATCCTCCAAAATCTTTTCCGTCATATTCTATGGTTAATTTAATATTTCGCATTTTTTTACTTAAATTATCAAAAAAATTATTTTAAGCTTATTTTATTTTTTAATAATTTTTCTCCTTTCCTATACAATAAAAAAGTATTCTAAAATCTTTCTATTATCTTTCAAGCATATAAAAAGGATAAATATATTTTATTATATATCTTTTTACTAATTAGTCAATACTATATTTTGCCACTTCCATCATTATTTTTCTTGACAATTTTTTTATTTTTATTCATAATAATGAAAGAGGTGAAAAATCTATGGCAATAAAATTAATAGCTAGTGACTTAGATGGCACTTTCCTTGCAAAAGATAATTCTATTCCAGAAAGTAATTTAAGAGCAATTGAAACAATGAAACAAAAACAGATACCTTTTGCAATTTGCACTGGAAAAAATTATGCTATATCTAAAGAAATTTGTGAACAATGTGATGCACATTATGGAATTTTCGGTAATGGCACACAAATTATAGATTTAAAAAATAAAAAGGAAATTTTTCATCATCAGTTAACCACAGATGAAGTTATATTTTGTTATAACATTGCTGTAAAATATGATCTTCACTTGCATGCATATGGCAATAATTTTATAATTACTGAAAATTTAAAATACTTAGATTTATATAATTACCTTATTTTCTTTCAATCTAAAGGTTCTATTTTTGGAAAATATGATTCTAATTTCAATCTTATTTTAACAAATCAGAACAAAAAAGATTTTTCTTTTTATATTGTAAAAAACTTTATTCAATATTTAAAAGAAAATGAAAATTTACCTATTTTTAACGTGATTTTATCTTCTGAAGAAGGTTTAGAGGAAGTTGAAAAAGAATTGAAAGAAAAAACTAATTTATCCATAAATCATTGCTCAAAAAAAGGCAAATACAAAGACAATGTTATAAAAAAAGAATATGAATATTTGTCAATTGCCCCTCAGAGCATTGGTAAAGGGTATGCTTTAAATATTTTAAAGAATTATTTGAATGTTGACACTAGTGATATTTTATCAATTGGAGATAACTTAAATGATATTGATCTGCTTAAAAATTCTGGTGTTGGAGTTGCAATTGCTAATGCTTATGATTGTGTAAAAAAGGTTGCAACTTATACAACTCATAATTCAGCTAGCAATGGTGGATTTGCAGAAGCAGTTTTCCATTTTATGCATTAAAAATTATTTAAAACTATGTTTTTATTAAAATACTATATAGGAATTAAAAACAGTAAAATATAATAGATTATAATACAATTGAAAAGCTTTTTAAGTTTATTAGATTTTCCCCTTAAGTATAAAATCAATTGTACAAAAAAATATTATATTTTACTGTTTTTTATATATTATTTCCGAATATTTTCTATTTTTTGAAATTATCTTTAAAATATTTTATTTTTCTATTTTTTTGAAATTATCTTTAAAATATTTTATTTTTCTATTTTTTCTGAATTTTGCTCATCACTTTTTGTAACTTTATCTTTGCTTTTCTTTTCCTTCTTCTTTAGTTTAGTTTTAACTACTTCTTTTTGTTTGTCACTTCCAAAACGTTTAAGTACAATATGTCTCATTAAAATATTTTTTAATGTTTCTTCTTTTAAATCAGCTATTAAAGTTCCATCTTTTGCCACTGATATTTTACCTGTTTCTTCTGAAATAATTACAGCAATGGCGTCTGATTCTTTTGATATTCCAATTCCAGCACGATGCCTTGTTCCAATTTCTTTTGCTATATCTTTATCATCTGCTAAAGGTAAAATGCAAGCTGCTGCTGCAATTTTATTTTTTGAAATAATGACAGCTCCATCATGTAATGGGGTTTTAGGAGTAAATAAATTTACAATTAGTTGAGGTGACACTTCTGCATCTAGCTTAACTCCAGTATCTATAATATCATTAATTTGAATATCTCTTTCTAAGACAATTAAACCACCTGTTTTTGTTTTAGCAAGTTCTGTTGCTGCAATAACTATTTTATAAATATTCTCCTTTGTTTTAGATTCTAAGTCTTTATCTAATCCAAAATATTTAGTTAATTTATTTGTTCCTAATTGTTCAAGCATTCGCCTTAATTCTGGTTGAAAAATTACAACTAAGGCAATTACACCATATGGCATAAAAAATGTTAAAATAAAATTTAGAATTCTTAATTGCAAAATTTCACTTAAAGCCATTATTACTAAAATAAGAACAATTCCCTTTAATAATTGCCAAGCCCTTGAACTTTTAGCATACATAATAAATTTGTAAAAAATATATATTACAATTATTATGTCCAATAATAGAGTTATCAACTTAAATGGATTTTTTGATAACTCTATCATATAATTGGCAAAAGATAAGCCTATTTCATTAATACTCAATTTAAAATTTTCAAACATATTAAATTCCATTCCTTTCTTCTTTGCTAACACATATTTCTGTATGGAAGTTTAATTATTTTCAAATTACCTTCTTTTGTTTAAAATGTTATGCAGAAACTAGATAGAAAATTAATGTAGTTGCAACAGAAAGTACCATCATGGCAGCTAATATAGCAGCCATAATTTTAGTTGCAATTTTTCCAATATCTCTTTTATTATTTTTTGCCATAAGTTTCCCTCCTTACTTAATTTCTATTGTACTGTAGCTCCATATTGTTGCATAATCCAATTTTGATAATCAAACACATCATTTGTTTGTGGAATTCCATAATCTATTCCATATGTTTCTACTGTTATGCTCTTTATTACTGGTGGTTCTTTTGGTCTATCAGATGCAATTGTGTTACCATCTTTATCTTTTGGTGCCTCTTCTCCTTCTTTTAATTCATCTTCTCTATAATGAACTTCTGTGTTTGCTACTTTTTCTACAACATCCATTCCTTCTATAACTTGTCCAAATGCTGAATATAATCCATCTAATGAAGTGTTATCAGCAGTCATAATAAAGAATTGTGAACCTGCTGAATTATATCCATAAGTAGATAGTGTAGAACTATAAGAACCATAATCTGTTCTAGCCATAGAAATAACACCTTTAGTATGTTTTAAATTATTATTTGTATACTTATTTGCAATAAATTCTCCTGGAATGCTGTATTCTTTATCTTCAGCAACATTATCTTGAATATTGCTTAATTTAGGAGAACCAGTACCATCTCCATTAACATCTCCACCTTGAATCATAAAGTCTGGAATGGTTCTGTGAAAGGTAAGCCCATTATAAAAACCACGATTTGCTAATGTGATGAAATTTGCTACTGTATTTGGAGCTTTATCTGGGTAAAGCTCTATTTTAACTGTTCCATATTTTTCTATTTCCATTGTTGCTACTGGATTTGGAATGTTAGTTGTATATTTTAAATAAAAACCATAACTTACATACGCAATTCCTACTATTACTAAAATAATTGCTAAAATTAATATTAATTTTTTAAATATTTTCATGTTTCCTCCTAATTTTTTTCACAATAGATTTTTTTAATTTTCAAATATCATTATACATTTACAACATTAAATTGTCAAATACAAATTGTTCCTGCATACGTTTTAAAGATTGCCTGATAGTTCTAGCTCTTACCTCGCCAATTCCATCAACATCATCTAATTGCTGTATATCTGCAATTAAAATATGTTGGAAAGATTTAAACGATTTTACTAAATTTTCTACAATATTATTAGGCATTCTAGGTATTTTACTTAGTACACGATATCCTCTTGTATATACTCCAATTTCATCATAATTTTCGAAATCTTCATATCCTAATAATTTTGCAATTTTATCTAAAGTCATCAAATCTTCTCTTTCTAATGCTTGAATTTCATTTAAAACTTTTTCAGCTGATTTTCTTTTACTTGGTGCTATGTAATCTTTGATGGTTAATAGTTCTTCTTTTTCTAGATCTCCAATCAATTCTTCTAATTGCATTTGAAGAAGCCTTCCTTCTTCACCTAATTCATAAATTGCTTTTTGCACTTCTTCTACTACTTTCATTACCATTTCTGCACGTTGAATAACATGAATAACATTTTCTAAAGTAACAATATCATTAAATTCATATTCATTCAATAAATTCAACTTATCATCAAATACCTTTTTATATTTTTCTACTGTTTGTAGTGCTTGATTTGCCTTTGAAATAACTTTTGCTGTATCCTCTAAAACATATCGATTATTTCCTTTAAAGATAGTAATAACACCTCTTCTTTGTGAAATACTTATTACTAATGCTCCTGTTTGTTTAGCAGTACGCTCTGCTGTACGGTGCCTAGTACCAGTTTCTGAAGTTGTAATTTCTGAAGATGGTATTAATTGTGCATTTGCATATAATATCTTTTTTAAATCCTCACTTAAGACAATTGCTCCATCCATTTTAGCTAGTTCATATAGCCTTGAAGAGGTATAATCAATATCAAGTTGAAAACCGCCATCTACTAAATCTAATACATCTTTTGTATCTCCAATTGCAATTAATGCTCCTGTTTTTGCCTTTAAAATGTTTTCTAAACCGTCGCGAATAGGAGTTCCTGGTGCAATCAACTTTAATACTTCTGTAATTGTATCATCCTTTTTTGCTAACATATTTGCCCCCTCACAATTATTTTACTAGGTTTAATAAATATCATTCATAAAAACTTATTTTAGTTTAGCTGCTTTCATTGCTTCATTTACATTTCTAACCCCTATTATATCTAACCTATACTTTTCTTTCAAGAGTTTTTTATTACTTTCTGGTATAATACAAGTTTTAAATCCTAATTTTTCAGCTTCTTTTAATCTCTTATCTATTAAATTAACAGCTCTTACTTCTCCTGTTAACCCTACTTCTCCAATAACAACAGTAGTTGTATCTATGCTAATATTTTTAAAGCTTGAAGCAACAGCCAAAACCATTCCCAAATCGACCGCTGGTTCATTAATATGTATTCCACTTACTACATTCAAATAAATATCTTGTGCGCCAAGTGCTAAACTTGCTTTTTTCTCTAATACAGCTACTAATAAAGTAAGCCTATTATAATCAATACCATTTGCAGTTCTTCTTGGAAGCCCAAATACACTTGGAGTAGTTAATGCTTGAAGTTCAATTAATAACGGTCTTGTTCCTTCCATGCTTGCAACTATGATAGAACCTGAAGGATTATCTTCTCTTTCAGAAATTAATACTGACGATGGATTGGTAATTTCGACCATTCCTTCACTTTGCATCTCAAACATTCCAACTTCATTTGTAGATCCAAAACGATTTTTTACTCCTCTCAAAATTCTATATGAAAAATATCTTTCTCCTTCTATATAAAGAACTGTATCTACCATATGCTCCAATACTCTTGGACCTGCTATATTTCCATCTTTTGTAACATGCCCAATAATAATTGTAGTAATCTCATTTCCTTTACATACACGCATGATTCTTGATGTTATCTCTCTAACTTGACTTACAGTTCCTGCCGCAGAAGAAATTTCGTCAGAATACATTGTTTGAATTGAATCAATAATAACTAATTTGGGTTTCATTTCTAAAATAGCATTTTCTATTAACTCTATATCTGTTTCTCCTAAAAATAAAATATTATTATTATGTATTCCTAGTCTATCAGCTCTAATCTTTATTTGTTCTGCAGATTCTTCTCCTGAAACATATAAAACTTTTCCATCTCCTTGCATCTTATCACAAATTTGTAAAATTAAAGTTGACTTTCCTATTCCTGGCTCTCCACCAACTAAAACTAGTGAACCTTTTACTAAACCTCCGCCTAGTACCCTGTCAAGTTCTCCAATACCAGTATGTGTGCGTACAGCATCTTTTCCTATAACATCATTTAATGCTTTTGGGGTAACTATTTTTTTCTCACCAGTAGAAGTATTTGTTTTTGCCTGCATTTTTTCTTCATAAAAACTATTCCACTCATTACACCCTGGACATTTTCCAAGCCATTTTGTAGATTCGTATCCACAACTACTACATACAAATATTGTTTTTGTTTTTGGCATTTTATCTCCTTCTCTTTGCTTTCTTATTTTAACTTAAATATGCTATAAACATTGCATGTGCCCAACCTAAAGCATTTACCCAGCTTGGTGCCATTGTTTGATTGTCTACTTGTTCAGCTAAAAATCCATGTTCATTTGCAGTGTTTACAACAAATTCTAGACATTCCTTTGCTTTACGTTTTTCTCCTGCCTTTTTATAATACATTGCCATCCATAATGTTGAAATTGGCCAAGGACTTTTTCCTCCACAATAATGATCATCTTCAAATCTCAAATAGCCACCTGTATATGTTCTTAAAGTTAAATTTATCTTTTCTACTGTATTTTGCACTTTTTTCTCTTTTGGTGAAAATATATTAAATGGCACAACAATTCCTAATTGACTAATATCTGTTTGTTTATCATTTAGATTTCTTAAAAATGATTTTGTACTTTCATCATATAGATTGTCGTTAATATATTTCTTTATTTCTTCTTGATAATTTACCATTTTAGCTTCTAATTTATTCATTGACTCAACTTTTAACCTATTGTTTTGTTCATAACCAGGTTTTAAAATAGCATTTATTTCTTTCATTGCTTGAAATGCTGAATAAATAGCTGAAAGAGAATATAAATGTACACCTTCGTGCATTTCCCATAAATCATAGCTTTTGGGTAATTTTGTTCTATCTTGAGTATGATAAGTTTCTTCAATTTCTTTTTTTACAACATCTGATTGATCCCTTTTTCCTAATATGTTGTCCATATATATGCATAAAAATTTTGCTGCGTTTTCACACATTTTATATGTATCTTTCAAAAATTTTTCTTGTTTTACTACTTTATAATGCTCATAAACTCCATGAATTACACTTGCTGTTTCATCTATTTGATATCCCCAACATGGAGCTAATCTACAGTCTGTATAAAATCTTTGCTCCCACATTCCATTTTTACTTTGTGTTTCCTTACAAAAAATTTTGTAGAATTTTTCTGTTTCCTTGGTCATTTTTATACAGTCTAAAGCTTTTGTAACAAATACTGCATCTCTTGGCCAGCAATAACTATACCTTCCACATTTCGTCATTTGTTCATCTATTTCAACTGCAGCTACTACTCCTCCAGTATCTTCATTGATTAAAAGTGGAAATAATAAGATGCTTCTTTGATAAATTCGATTTAGCTTTTTATTAAATTCTGTAGTTTCAGGTAAAAGTGTCATTCCTAAGTGATCTTTAACAAACTTTTTCCAATATTTTTCTACTACTTGTTCCTCTTTTTCTATATCTAATTTTTTTATTTGATTAATTTGCTTGTTTAATTCTTCTTCTGTAATTTTTTCTTCCTTTTTTCTAAAGTATAAATAAAGTACAAGTTCTTTCTTTTCTCCTGGTTTTATAGTTCCTATATCATAACTTATACTAGAATCACATGACATTCCTATATAGTCTTTGTCAAAAATTTCTCCACTAGTTATATTTTCTCTAGTATCATTTAATTGATAACTTAAAAGATTAGTTTTAGAAAATGTATATAATTCATAATCATGGCAATATTGTACTAAAGCATTATTTTTTATTTGAGACCCCACCATGTTATTAAAATTTGATAATAATTTTGCATGTACTAGAAAATTAACATTTAGATCTATATTATTTCTATTTTCAAATTGATATTTTTTTACCAAAACACTATTTTTTAATAATACAAAATCAGTTTGTTTTATCCATAATTTAAAATAAGTATTAAAAATTTCTGTATGTAAGATATTGGTATTTTCTGTATAATATTGATTATATTGGTTATTAATGTCTTGATGTAAATAAATCATACCTGAGTCATTTATTTTTACACCTGTTAAAAATTCGTCTATCCAACTTCTAAAGTCAGGCATTGGATAAATTACTCTTAATAATTCTCCTGTTTTTGTATAACTTGCTGTAATATTTTTTCCGCCAATAATTGCGTCATTATTATATTTATTTTTCATATGTTCTCCCTCTTTTTATGTGCCTTTATGCACATTTATTCTCTTAGTAATTTATATTTTTCTAAAATATGTTAGCCTAAAAATCCAACATATTTTATACATTATTCCCATTTTTTATCTAGTGTTTTTCTACAATTTTTACAATTTGATCTTCTATTTCATTTAGCCTTAGTTTTAATAAACTAATACTATTATCTGTAGCTTCTTTCGTCAAATATTCTTCTTTTATAATTGTTTCCATATCTTCTAATTCTTCTTTTAGAATTCTCATTTTTTCTAATACATCTCTTCTTGCTAAAATTCCAGTTGCAACTGGCTCTACAGTTTGTTCTACCTTTAACTGATCATCTAATGTATATGTTTGACCATATTCTGGTATAGTAACAGGAATGTTTACATTTTCAATAATCTTTTCCTTTAACACTTCTTGACTTTCAGGTTCTCCATGTACTAGGAAAATATGCTTTGGTTTAGTAATAAATGAATATATGAAGTTTAACAGCCATTCTTGATCAGCATGACCAGAATATCCTTCTATGTACTCAATTCTTGCAGCTACAGCAATTTCTTCCCCAAAAATTTTTACCATTTTTTCACCCTCTACTAATCTTCTGCCAAGGGTACCTGCTGCTTGATAACCTACAAATAATATAGTACTGTTTGGATCCCATAAGTGATGTTTTAGGTGATGTTTTATTCTTCCTACTTCGCACATTCCACTCGCTGAAATTATAATTGCTGACTCATTTTTCTCATTTAATGCTTTAGACTCATCTGCTGTTCTAGTAAATTGTAATCCTGGAAATTCAAGTGGATTGTCTCCACTTTGAATTAATGCCTGTGTTTCTTCATCAAAAAGATTAGCATTTTCTCTAAATATTTCTGTAGCTGATATTGCTAAAGGACTATCTACATAAACAGGAGCTTTCATTAATTTCTCGTAATTTTTTTGAAATTGTTCATCATCCTTTTTTTCTTTTATTCCATTTAATTCATATAAAATCTCTTGAGTTCTACCTACTGCAAATGATGGTATTACAACTGTTCCACCTTTATCTAAAGTTTCAGCAACAATATTTAAAAATAAACTTGCTTTGTCGTCATTTCTCATATGTAACCTTGATCCATATGTAGATTCCATTACTAAATAATCCGTGTTATCTATCATAGTTGGAGAAGAAAGTAATGGAATATCATTATTTCCAAGATCTCCAGTAAATACAGCTTTTGTTTGTTTTCCATCTTCTTCTACCCAAATTTCAATGATTGCAGAACCTAACATATGACCTGCATCATTAAAACGAACATGAATATTAGGAGTTACTTCCACAATTTCATCATAATTTACTGGTTTAAAAATTTCCATTGTTCTAATAGCATCTTCTGCTGTGTAAAGTGGAGGAAGTGGATCTTTTCCTTCCCTCATTCTTTTTCTATTTCTCCATCCAATTTCTTGTTCTTGAATATGTCCACTATCTGGTAGCATTATAGAACATAAATCTCTAGTTGCTTTAGTTGTAATAACAGGGTTTCTGTAACCTTCTACATACATTCTGGGAATTCTTCCAGAATGGTCAATGTGTGCATGTGTTAATAGCATAAAATCAATTTCTTTTACATCATATGGAAATGGTTCATGATTTTTATTTTCTTCTTTGCTACTACCTTGATACATTCCACAATCTACTAAGAATTTTTTTCCAGCACCTTCTACTAAAAAGTTTGAACCCGTTACAGTTTTCGTTGCACCCAAAAACGTAATTTTCATACAAATTTCCATCCTTCCATAAATATTTATTTGCTAATTTACTTTATATAAAAAGCTTTGTTTTTTTCTTTAATTTTACTGTTTGATTACTTTGTACTTCAAAAGAATTTTCTAATATATTTGTATCATAACATTCTACTATCAATTTTCCATCTTCAACTTTGGTTTCAATAATTAAATGATTTAAGTCTATCATTTTACTTTCGAATATACTGCTGAGAATTTTTAAGTTTATTTCTTCGTTATCAGTAACCTCATCAATCACATACATCTTTTTAGCTTTTACTAATAATAGCTCTATAGTTTTGTTAAAAGGTTGTTTTAATTTTTCAATTTCTTTTAGAACAATTCCTTCTTGATTAAAAATTAGTAAATGATAATATCTTAATATATGAAAATATGACATTATTTCCTGTCTAGTTTGAGCCTTTGCTATTTTTATCTGAAAACATGATAAAAATAGCAAACAAAGTTCTATTAATACATTAGCGTTTTCTTGTTTTTTCCCTACTAAATTTAATTCATTTAAAAATTCAGCATTTTTACTTATTTTATCTTTTCTGTCTATATAACCTTTTGGATCAATTAATATGTTATATTTTTTCATTTCATCAACATATTCTTGTCTTTCTATTTCTAGTTTGTTCACTAGATGCCTAATACTAAAAATTTTTTCTTTGTTAGGTAATTTTGCATTTCTTTGCTCATATTCTTTTGCTAATGCATCTGTATTATTTACTATTTTATCTATTTTTTGTATTTTTTTTGTTATTTTTTTCTTTTCTTCTGTAACTTCTTCTAAGAAATTCTTCTTATCATTTAATTTTTCAAGTTCTTTATTAGTTTCCTTTTTTAAGTTTTCCCATTTATCTCGTTGTTCTTCATTTTGTTCTGTTACCATTTCTATTGATATTCTACATAATAACCTTATAAGCCTATCTGCTTTTTCTTGACCAAACTCTTCCTTTAATTTTTCATGTGCTAATGATAAATAATCAGCTAAATTACTATCATTTTCTATCCATTGTACAATAAAGTTATAACCTAATAAATAAATAAAATTTTGAAAAGCTAAATTTAATCTTATATTTTTAATATCTTTAAGAATTATATCCCATGACCATCCATTAAAATCTCTAATAATTTCTGCCTCATTCATTCTTTGACCTAAATTCAAAAAATAATCTATAGCTTCTTGTAATACCGTTTCTTCTTCTGGTAAACATATTGATTCTTCATCCATTTCTAAAATAGCATTTAATGCTGTAAATTCGTTTCCTAATATTGTAATTTTCTTATTCTGTTTATCTATAATATAACCTTGTTCATTCTTTTCTGTTTTCTTTGCTTTTTTGGGTTCTTCATCTTCTATTAAGTAAGTATTTCCTATTTCTATTTCAGAACATTTATCTTCAATAATGCTAAGTAAACGTTCTAGGAAATCGCCTTTGTCATAAACATCTTCTTTTGTTTTATGATAATCTGGATATGCATTTTCAATTTTATAAAACATACTTAAAAGAAGATTTTTAGTTTGTAAAGAAAAATTCTTTTTTTCTAAAATCTTTTCTAATTGATTTGTATAATCTTTTAAATGAATTTTATGCATTTTCTTTTCTTTCTTTTCCATAAAATTACCTTTTCATTCGTTTTTTTAATTTTCCAATATGTATTTTATTCTTCTTTTGGCTCTGTTGGCATCATTTTTAATTCCTGCCATCTTTCTTTTGACATTAATACTTCTCTTGGCTTACTTCCCTGATATCCTGAAATAATACCTCTTTCTTCCATTTGATCTATAATTCTACCCGCTCTTGCATAACCAACTTTAAATCTTCTTTGAATAAATGATGTTGATGCTTGCCTTGTTTCTATAACTACATCAATTGCTTCATTTAAAAATGGATCTGTTCCATCGTCATCTACTGATTGTTCGGCTTCTAGCTCTTTTTCTGTTTTGTTAGAATTTTCTATTTGTTCCATTATGTCTTCATTATATTTTACTTCACCATTTGCCTTAATAAAATCTACAATTTTTTCAACTTCTTTATCTGAAACAAATGCTCCTTGTATTCTTGTAGGCTTTGGTGCGCCTGCTGGATAAAATAGCATATCACCCTTTCCCAATAATTTTTCTGCACCTGTCATATCTAGAATTGTTCTAGAATCTATTTGAGAAGATACAGCAAAAGAAATTCTAGATGGGATATTTGCTTTAATAATACCAGTAATAACATCAACTGATGGTCTTTGTGTTGCAATAACTAAATGCATTCCTGCTGCTCTTGCTTTTTGAGCTAAACGGCATATTGAATCTTCTACATCTTTTGAAGCAACCATCATTAAATCTGCAAGCTCATCTATAATAATAACAATTTGAGGTAAAACTCCAGATTCCTCTTGTTTTGCGGTTTCATTATAACCTTTTAAATCTCTCACACCTTTACCTGCAAATAATTGATAACGATTTTCCATCTCTTGCACTGCCCATGCTAAAGCTCCAGCCGCCTTTTTTGGATCTGTAACAACTGGTATTAATAAATGTGGTATTCCGTTATATACTGAAAGTTCAACTACTTTAGGGTCTACCATCAATAATTTTACTTCACTAGGCTTTGCCTTATAAATAATACTAGAAATTAATGTATTTATACATACACTCTTACCAGAACCAGTAGCACCTGCAATTAATACGTGTGGCATTTTTGCGATGTCTGTTACAATAGGTTCTCCAGCAACATCTTTTCCTAGACCAAATGCCAACTTAGATTTATGCTCTTGAAAATTACTAGATTCAATAATTTCTCTAAAATGTACCATTTCATTTTCTTTGTTAGGTATTTCAATTCCAACAGCTTGCTTTCCAGGAATTGGAGCCTCTATACGAATGCTTTCTGCTGCTAAATTTAAAGCAATATCATCTGATAAATTTGCTATTTTACTAACGCGAACTCCTTCTGCTGGTTTTAATTCATATCTTGTAATTGCTGGACCAACAGATACATTCTCTACCTTTGCTGAAACACCAAAGCTATATAACGTTTTTTGTAATTGAGTAGCCGTATCTGCTACATTCTTTTTACTGCCTTTATTTGCTCTTTTTTCTGGTTCACTTAATAATTGTACTGGTGGAAATTCATAATTTTCATCTTCAATTGTTATAGTATGTTCTAGTTGTAAAACTTCTTTGGTTTTATCTTCCTTTTTTTGTTCTTCCTGTTTGAATAAGTTTGCTTCTAATACATTTGGAGAAAATTGCTCTTTTTCTTCTTTTACTGTCATCTCTTTTTCTGGTTCTACTTCTCTCTTTGGTTCAACTTTTACAGGTGCTTCATCAGCCATTAAATCTATTGTTTGCATTTTCGAAGTTTTTTTCTTGCCAAAGAATGGAATTTCTAATTCATCATCATCATGTTTATATTTTTGTGCATCATTTTCATCATCATCTAAATCAATAGTTAGTTGGTTAGCAAATTGAGATGCCAATTTTTCTGCCTCTTCTTTCTCTCTTAAACGTTTCTCACGTTTTGTTTCTCTTCTCTCTGTTTCTATTGGCATAGCTCTTTTATTAGTTTCTTCAACATGTTGTTTACGTCTTCTTTCTTCTCTTGGTCTTACTTCTTCTCTCTCTTCTTCTCTTCGCTCTTCTAATGTATCTAAGAAATCACTTATCATTTCAGCTGGTCTAATTCCAAAAATAAATACCAAAAGAATAAATGAAACACCTACAGTACAAATTGCAGCTCCAGTTGACCCTAGCATATGAATAAGTGGTACTGCAATAAGTCCTCCTATAACTCCTCCACCTTGATCTCTTGTACCTGCATCATATGATAGATCTAATATTTCAGAGAATTCTTGTTCTATAGAAATATTTCCCTTGCTAATTTGAAAAATGCTTAACAAGGCTGCAATACAAACAAGAAAAAAAACATATTGCATCAATTTGTGTGTAAGATATTCCTTGTCATTATGGGTCATATATATAGCAATTAAAAGCATACCTATAGGTATAACATATTTTATAAATCCCATAAGTCCACCTAACATTGGGCTAAGTGCTTCTCCAAGACTTCCTGACTTTGTATATATCAAAATCATAAGCAAAATACTAAGCAGTACTAAAACAACTACTGCTACATTTATATCTATTTTATTCTTTTTCTTCTTACTTCTTTTTGCCAAAATAATTCCTCCTCACAATCACTTATGTGGTATTTTTATGCGCAAATTAAAAGTCAGTGGTTTCGGAAATCCCATTTTTTTGACCTCCGACCACTGACTTCCCGAAAACATTATTGTAATTCTCTTCTATTTTCTTGTATAATTTTAAGTGCATCTTGTAATGCAGTTTCTATTCCACTTAAAACACCATCTGCATAATCTTTTGTTCCTTTGGAAATTTCTCGTGACATTTCATTAGCTGTTTCTATAATTTCTACTTTCTTTTCATATGCTTTTCTTGTAATTTCATGTTCATCTATCATTGAAATAATTCTATTTTCTGCTTCTTTGATTATTTCATCAGCTTCATTTTGAGCTTCAACTAAAATTCTTTGTCTTTCTTCTTTTACCCATTTTGCTTGTTTTAATTCTTCTGGTAATTTTAATCTAATTTCTTTAATAATATCTAATATTTCTTCTTTGTCAACTACACATTTACCTGAAAAAGGCACACTTCTGCTTTTTTCTAACATATCTTCTAATGTTTCTAATAAGGTGAATATTTCCATTGTTTTACCCCTTTCCACCTACAAAGCACTATTTTTTATAGTTACTTTTATCTGCTAAGAATATAAGACTTACTCTACCGTACTTTCTTATATCATAAACATCTATGTCCAATTCTCTTAATTCGAGTAATTCTCGTTTCTCATCATCGGTTTCTATGATTAGGTTTCCTTCTTCTTTTAGTAAATTTAGTGACAAAATTCTACTTACTGAGTTAACTGCAATATCAGCAGCATACGGAGGATCAATATACACAAAATCAAACTTGATATTTTGATTTGCCAAAATTTCTAATGCCTTTTTATAATCTTTTCCTATAATAACCGCATCTTTTTCTAACTTCGTTTTTTCTAAATTTTCATATATCATTTTTATAGCAGAATAATTTTTCTCACAAAGATATGCCTTTTGTGCTCCTCTGCTTAAAAATTCTATTGCAATAGCACCACTACCTGAAAATAAATCTAATATGGTAGCATTTGCTATTTTTGATTGTATAATATTAAACAAAGACTCTTTTACTCTATCTAAGGTTGGTCTAGTTGAAATATTATCAATCGAATTCAATTTTGTTCCTCTTGCGGTTCCACTAATTACTCTCATAGTCCCTCTATATGATATACATCTATTTTATAGATTTCTGCTAATATGTCAATATCTTTTACGCAAATGTAATATTATCTTAACTTGTCTGTAACAATGTTAATATTTCTGTAATATACATGGTTATTATATAGCAACTTAAATTAATTGTAAATACTTCTGGATAAAAAAATAATAAGTTCTCATATATTATAAGAACTTATTTTATATTATTCTTTATTAACATCTTTTAATAATTCTAACTGAGATATTAAAAGTGATTCCATTTTAGCTTTATAAACATCAAATTGTTTTTGTAAATCTTCCATTTCTTTTTTCTTAAGTAATAATTCTTGTTCTAATTCGGCTATTGCCTTTTTAGCATCTGCCTGGGCTTCTGTAATTATTTGCTCTGCTTGTTGCTTTGCTAAACTTCTTACATCTTCTGCTGCTGATTGTGCCATAACCAATGTATTTTGTAAAGTGCCTTCTATATTCTTATACCTACCTAAACTATCTTCTAATTCACCTAATTTTGTTCTAGAATCTGCAACCTCTTTGTATAACTTTTCATAGTCTTTAGTTAGCTCATCTAAAAAATCATCAACTTCTTCTACACTATAGCCGTTCATCATTTGTTTTGAAAATTTCTTATTTTCTATATCCAAAGGTGTAAGCATAACTTTTCCTCCTATATTACGAATTCACAAAACAAATTACTTTCATAGAAGTAATTCGTTTAGTTTCCATTTCTTAACCATGAAACAGATAATTTATTTTTTATTTCATCTCTTGCAATTTCATTTTCAATGTCATAATTAAATGGTGCAATTAATACAATAGAATTAGAAATTTTTTGCATATGTCCATCAAGTGCATGAACTGCTCCAGAAACAACATCAATAATTCTTCTTGCAACATCTTTATTAACATATTCAAGATTTACAATAACTGATCTTTTTTGTTTTAGTAAATCGCATATATTTGCAGCTTGTTCAAATGTTGTTGGCTGAGAAATTACCATTCTAACTTGTTGTACTTGTGGCATATTTACCACTTTACTATTGTTTCTTCTTCCCCAACCTCTTCTTTCATCTTGCTCTTCATCTTCATTTTCTATTTCATCGACTTCGTATCCTCCATCGAATTCATCATCTTCTTCTCTATTTTCTGCAGTATCCATTCCAAATAGTCCCCAAACTTTTTCCATAATAGCTCCTGCCATTTTCACACAACCTCCTAATAAATATTTGTCTTTCGTTTTATTTGTATTTAGTATCTAACTTTTTAATCTTATTGTCAATACTTTTTTTGTTTGTAATTATAATTTAACATTGTTGTAATGTTTTTGTAATATTTCTATGTCGGTTTTTTTAGTATTTCGTCATATAATGTTAAAGTTTTGATTTTTTTACTTTCTTCAGCAGAAAAGCCCAATTCTTCTATTTCTTGTCTTGTATAATTTTCTACTATAGAATATTTATCGTTATTTCTTAACACTTTTATCCAAATTTTATCTTGATAGTCAGCTCTTATTCTAATAACATAATTTAATGTTTTTTCTCCTATTACTTCTGTTCCAATTGCATCATTTGGTACCTTTTTTCCACTGTCACTCCACCAAATAATATCAAATGATATTTTTCGATAACTTGTTAAATTTTGAACTTGCTTATCTATTTGAAAAACTAGTAAAACATTATCTTCTTCTTGGGAACGATATACAATCTCACTAGTAACTTCTGTATCATTTGGCAATCTAAGCTTTACCGTATCTCCAACTTCAGCTTGCTCTGCCTGCGTAGAGTTCAAGCTACAAGCAATATAACATTCAAAATTATTAATAATTTTTGCTTCTTCTTTGCTGTCTACAATTACTTGACCAGTTTTTAAATTCAAACCTTCTAAAAACTCTGTATTTATTTTGCTAAAATCTGTTGGTGCAAGAATTTCTTCATATCCATCTACCTTGTAAGAAACTACCCCACTAATTGGTGCTTTTAAATATTCTGCTCCTTCATTTAACTCATTTTCATATTTGCTTCTTTCATTTATTAGTTTTTTTAAATATGATCCTGATGGACTTAGTTCTCCTGCAATTTTTGCTTTTTTAGTAATATTACTTGATATTTCTTGTTTAATTTCTTTTATATTTTGCAAATTATTTTCTTGATATAAAGAGTTGATTTGTGTTTCTATTTGTTTTTCCAGTGCTTTTATATCGCTATTAGGAAGTTGCTCTTCATCTGACATAGCTTCATCTATTTTTTTATCTAGATCTTGAATTTTCTTTATTAAATTATTTTCTCCGTTTGTATAATATCGAAAAATTGCTTCTTTTTTGGCTACTCTTTCACCTTCTGATTTAATTTGTTCCATACCATTTTTATAATTAGAACCTTTTACAAGAGTTTCTTCTCTCATTATATATCCAATTGCTCTTTCCTCTTGATAAATTTTGCCTTGTTCTACACTAAAAATATCTGTAGGATTTTGGATAAATATAACCACTTTGTAGATGCAGAAAATAACTAGTAAAAGCAACAAAAAAAATATTATAAAAAAAGGTTTGAAATTTGTTAAATTTTTCAATTTAACTTGCTGAGCTTTATTTTTTCTTTGCGCTACTACTTTCTTTTTATTTTCCACTGTATTCCTCCAAAATAAATTGTATATTTTCTTGAATAGGTGCTAAACCATCTATCCATTTTATCGTTTTATCTTTTCGAAACCAAGTAAGTTGCCTTTTGGCATATCTCCTTGTTTCCATTTTTAGTTTTTCTATCATTTCTTCTTTTGTACATTCACCACTTAAATATGTAACAACTTCTTTATACCCAAGCCCTTGCATTGCTGTTGGAAATTCTTCGTATTTTTGTAGAAGTTCTTTTACCTCTTCTATAAGCCCTTGCTCTATCATTTTATCGACTCTCTGGTTTATACGTTCATAAAGCTTTTGCCTATCCATATTAATAGCAAAAACTATGTAATTATATGGTGGCGGATTTTTCTTAGATTCGACTTCTAATTGTGTTTTAGTTTTCCCTGTTTGATGATAAATTTCAAGAACTCTCATAATTCTTTTTTTGTCATTGGCACTAATTGTTTTCATTGCTTCCATATCAACTTTTTGTGCTTCTTCATAAAGTTTATCTAAACCTTCTTTTTCAGCTCTTGTTTCTAACATTTTTCTATATTTTAGGTCAATTTCTATTGTAGGATAACAAATATTTTGTGTCAAGCTATCTACATATAAACCTGTTCCTCCTACAACAATCGGTACTTTTCCACTATTTAAAATTGTTTTTATTGCATCTAAGGCCTGCTTTTGAAATTCTGCCACACTATACCTTTGATTTGGTTCTATAAAATCTAATAAATAATGTTTTATCCCTTGCATTTCTTCTTTTGTTGGCTTCGCAGTTCCAATATTCATATCTTTATATATTTGCATAGAATCACAAGAAATAATTTCTCCTTGCATTTTTTTTGCCAATTCTATGGACAAACCGGTTTTTCCAGATGCTGTTGGACCACATATCACAATTACCTTCGGCTTATGTTCCATATTATTTCATTCCTTTCTTAAGGTAGATAAAAATTATTGTTACAAGCTTTTAGCTTCTTGCTTGTATCATACTTAAAATTCCATTTTGAATATCTTTAAAATAAAAATATTCTATTAATAGTAAAATAACTAACAACACACCTAATATGATACAACGTTTTTTAAATGTTTCTTTTTTTAAATTTCCCTGTTTTAATTGACGATATGAAATTGCTAAAAATGGTAAAATCAATAATCCATTTACAGGTACAAATGCAAAAGTAATTAAATTCTGTGCTGTACCTGCAATTTCTCCTAGTTCAATACCACTAGTGCTTATCCAATAAACTCCTGTCACCATTACGTAAAGAAGTGCAAACCCAACTGCTATCGCAATTATTTTATCTTTCTTTTCTAATTCACTACCTAAGAATTTGTATGTAAGTAACATTGTAACTACATTTAATACTAAAATACAAGCATAAATAAATAACTTCATTATTTTTCTCCTTTTTATGTTTTAACTACTACCTTCTTGAGAACTTCTTTTCTATATCATTTTTACTCATTTTTATTGCAGTTGGCCTTCCATGTGGACAAGTAAATGGATTTGGTAACACTAATAATTGTTTCATTAGGTTGTCGACTTCTTCTTTGGTAAGTGCCATATTTGCTTTTACTGCTGCTTTACATGCTACTGTTGCTATAAATTTTTCTTCTTTTTCCTGTTTTGCTGTTCTTGCAACAGTATTTATTTCATCTAATGTTTCTAAAAATAGTTCTTTTGTGTCTAAATCTATACAAATATTAGGTACACCACTTAATTTAATAGTATTTTCTCCAAACTCCTCTAGAGTAAAGCCTGCTTTTCTGAACATGTCCATATTTTCTTTAGCTATATCCATTTCTTTATGTGATAAATTGATTATGTCTGGCAATAACATTAATTGTGAGTCTTTTGTTTCATCACTATAATAATTTTTCTTTACTTTTTCATACATTATTCTTTCATGTGCTGCATGTTGGTCTAAAATATATAAATCATTGCCTAGTTCCAAAATAATATAAGTTGAAAATGCAATTCCTATAAATTTATAATATGGTACTTGCTTTGTATTTTTTGGAAAAATTGATATATTTTCTACAGATTTTAATTCTTCCAATTGAATAGTTTTACTTTTTTCTTCCTCTTGTGCAGCCTTTTTAGCTTCTGATGGTAATGTTCCAAACGTTTTTATGTACATTTCATCAAAATTTTCAGTATTAAAATCCATTTTTAATTTGTCTAATTCATTTATATCTTCTTTTAATTTTTCTGATACTTCTTTTGCATTTATTATTTTTGTTTGATCATTTTCTGTATCTGTTTTTTGGCTATCATCAGTTTGATCTTGTTCTATGTTGTTTTCTTTTTCGAAGATTTCTTTGTTCTCATCAATTTTTTTGTTTTGCAATTTATCAATTGCTTCTTGTTTCAAAACTTCTTCGTTTTTTAAGTCTATATTTGATTTTTCTTCATCATCTTTAAGATTGGTTAAAAATGATGGCTTTTTCATCACAGAGTTTTCTTCTTCATTAACACCACCTGAAACAGGTAATTCATAAGGTGATTCTTTATTTTCAGAAAGATTAAATTTATTGGCATATAATTGTGCTATTAAATTTCCATCATCCTTCTCTTCCGGATAATACTCTTCTTTTTTATCTTTATTTATTTTATTAAATAAATTTCCTATTTTTTTTCCTTCTTCTACAGGTTGACTGTTTACAGGTAAAGTTGCCCCATATTTGTTATTTTTTTGCATTTCATATTTTTGCATGCTGTCTTTAAAGTCATCCTTTACTTTTTCAGTATCTGCTATTAAATCACCTTTTAATAAAGTATCTTTTATAGAATGATACACTGCTTTAAATACTTTATTTTCTTCTTCAAACCTAACCTCTAATTTTGCCGGATGAACATTTACATCTACTTTTTGTGGACTTATTTCAATATTCAATACTAAAAATCCATATTTTCCAATAGTAATTAAACCTTTATATCCTTGTTCTGCTGCACTTGTCAAGGTCTTATCTTTTATATATCTTTTATTAACAAAAAACAATTGGTTTGAACGATTTGAACGTGCTATGACAGGTTTTCCTATTATTCCAATAACTTTTATGTCCTCGAATTCATAATTAACCTCTAAAATATTTTCTGCTATATCTTTTCCATAAATGCTATATATCACAGCTTTAAAATCATTATTTCCTGGAGTCTGTATTATTGTTTTTCCTGTATTTATCAATTGTATAGCAATCTCAGGGTGTACTAATGCAATTCTAGTAACTGCATCTTCAATATACCCTGCTTCAGTAAAATCTTTTTTTAAGAATTTATATCTAACTGGAGTATTAAAAAATAAATCTTGTATGGTGATTGTAGTTCCTTTTGAACAGCCTGTTTCTTCTTTGTTTATAATTTTGCCTCCTTCTAGTTCTATTTTATGACCTATTTCATTATCGGCTGTTTTAGAAATCATTTCTATTTTACTAATTGCTGCAATACTAGCCAATGCTTCACCTCTAAACCCCATGGATGTAATTTTTTCTATATCTTCTGCTTTTCTTATTTTAGAAGTAGCATGCCTTTCAAATGCAATTTCCATATCATCTGCTGCTATTCCTTTTCCATTATCTGTAATACGAATATAGGAAATACCACCATTTTTTATTTCTACTTTTATTGAGGTTGCTCCTGCATCAATTGAATTTTCCATTAACTCTTTTACTACTGAAGCTGGCCTTTCTATTACCTCACCAGCTGCTATTTTGTTAATAGTGTTGTCATCTAATAATACAATACTTCCCATTTATATTCCTCCATATTAATTGTTCTTTTCTTTTTTTCAAATTATATCATTATTTATTTATTTTTTGTATAGTTTTTTACAGTTTTTTTATTGTAGTACTACTTGATAATTGTTGTATCTAAAATCATTACGCAAGTTTCTATTTTGTATGAAAGTATATTATCAATTAACATGTAACACTTTTTTTAAAACTAGAATACTATATACCATACAAAAGAAGCAAAAACAATGCATAGGAGGTATAAAAAATGGGATGTTGTGGTAATAACGGAGAACTTTTATGGTTTATCATCCTTTTCTTGTTACTTTTCTGCTGTGGTAATAATAACTGCGGTTGTAACAATGGATGCGGTTGCTAACATTTTTTTACATTAATTGAAAGGAGGGATAATATATGCCAGAAAATAGAAATTGTGGATGTGGTTTTGGTGATGACTGCATTTGGATCATAGTTTTAGTTATTCTAATTTGCTGTTGCTGTGGTGGTAATGGCAGAGGCGGATGCTGCTAATTAATACATTGACTATTTTTCTTAATCTTAATAATCAAAATTGATATAAAAAAGTCTTATAACAATTTTGATTTCCCTTGAGAGTAAAAACCTTACTTGAAATTTTCAAGTAAGGTTTTTTATAGTAATTTACTTTTTATTCGCAATTTTTAATATAAATAGATTTAGTACTGTTTGTCTCTTCTCTTTCCTGTTTCTGTTGGGAACTGTGGAGGTTCTTTTCTTCTTTCTTCCTCAGCACTTCTCCTTCCATCATTATTTACACTTTTCTTTCTCCTATTGTCTACTTTTTTTCTTCTATCTTGAAATATATTTCCATCATTATCTACTATCATTGTTTTTCTCCTTCATTTTCTTTTAAAATAATAATATCTTAAAATTCCTTAAAAAGCAAGTATTTTTTACACGAATTTTTTATTTTGACATTTTAACTGAAATGTGATATATAAAACACAATTGCATTTTTGTTCTGTCAAAAATGCATAAGCAAAATAATCTTTTTGTTATTAATATTTGTTTTTAATATTTAAAAAAATATATATGTCTTTTACAAAGGACAAAGAAAGGGTTTGATGATGAAAAATTTAAAAAGAAATGTTGATGGTATTACACTTATTGCATTAGTAATAACCATAATCGTGCTTTTAATTTTAGCAGGAATATCGATTAATATGTTAATTGGGAAAAATGGAATTATACGAAGCGCTGGACAAGCAAGTGAAACTACAAAAGATGTGTCAGAAGATGAACAGGTAAAATTGGCAGTTGCAGATGCTCTAATTAATGGAACGGGTACACTTTCAGCAGATAATTTAACAAAAGCATTTAAAAATGAATTTGGAACAGAAAAAGTAACAGATACTACTTTTACAGGAACTGGACCTTGGACTTTTAAAGGAGAAAGAAAAAGTTATGAAATATCATCAAATGGAAAGATAACAACAGGAGGTTCAAGTTCAGAAGATGGACAAGAAGCGAATGATCCAGAGGGCTATGTAGGATATTATGCTGATTTAGATGGAAATCCAGAAAATGGAGCGGAAGGAATAATCTATGCAGACTTAGAAAAAGGTTCTGACGGATTAAAAAAATGGTATGATTTCGATTATGCTGTTTTTAAGTATCCATCAGAAGAAAGAGAAGATGTAACATATAAAAAATACGTATTAGAAGAACAACAAGGAAGTGGATTTGGAGAATATAAAAAAGAAATGATAAAAGTGGCAGATAATAATGGTACGGAAAGATTTTATGTGATGGCATTGGAAGATATAAACAAAGGTACAAGTTATACATGGTATAAAAGCAAGGAAGGTTCATTACCAAATGATAAGAAAGTAGAAGGAACAGAGAATGATTTTGTACAAGGAAAAACAAATACGGAATATTGGATAGATAAGTGGAATAAAGATGAAGATGACGGCAAAGATAATAATGATATATGGAAAATAGTGCAAGATAACGGAGAACTAACAAAATATGGAAAGGACTGGTTTGTACCATCAAAGTCAGAATGGTCAGCATTTGGTTATATGTGTTGTAACAAAATAGGTATGTCAGGAGATAATTATAGCTCTTACGGGCTAGGTGACGCATATTGGACTTCTTCAATGTTGTCGTCCTATAGCGCGTTCTGTACGGTTTTGATCAATTATGCTCGTGATGGCGCGACGATTATTGGGTATTCGGGTCCGAATGATAAAGCTTATCTTCGACTTAGCACAGTTTTCTAATATTGTCAAATGAAATATATCAATGAAAGTTAGTCTCTTCCGAAATTTATGTGATTAATATTTATGAATTGACAGAATTATAATAGACCTTGTCTGGTCTGATGTAGTATATTATTTACTGGAAAAAATAGCAAGAAAATTTCTTGCTATTTTTTTGCGAAATGTTTCATGAGGGAACAGTATGGAAAAGACGCTTATGTAACTAAATTTAATAATCGAGTAGGAGAAATATCATTAATTGATATTTCGTCCTCTCAAGTAAGTAAGCCTGAGGAACTTCCCCTCGGGCTTCTTTCAGAACTGTACGTGAAACTCTCGCTTCATACAGCTCCCAATTACATTGCCGTTTTCATCTTCCAATATGCAAATAATGTTGGTTCCCTTTTTGCTATTCCTTTTAACCAGTTTCTTGCCTTTTTCCATGAATTTTTCTTCTTATATTTACTTTTAACCCATTTAACTAAACATATATCTATGTAGTTTAATGTATTTATTACTTCTGTTTTGTAGTAATGTGAATAATAATTTATCCACCCTTGTATTTTGCTATTATATTTGTTTGCCATATCTTTCATAGTTTTGTCTGTTCTTAGCTGTAATCTCCAATTTCTCACCTCTTTTCTCACTGCTTTTTGTGTTTTATTACTCATTGTAACTACTAAGGCAATTAACGTTATTCCGCTTTTCTTTTGAGTTCAAGCCTTGCTTTTGGCATAAATTTTCATTCTTCATTTTTTGCAATAAATTGCTTGTATTTGATAATAAATTCTTTTATACTTATCTGGTTAAGCCTTTATTATCATGCATAATTTCAAATGGTTCTTCAATTATTTCTCCTTCTACTGATAATATTGCAACTGTGCTTTTTCCTTTTGAAACATCAATTCCAACTCCATATTTCATTTGCATCTTCCTTTCAATTTTTTTAATTATGATTGATTTCAACTCTTCTACATATCCTTATTTTGGTTCGTTACGCGAGAATTATTTCAATCTCAACTTGCTTAAACGAATATATTATGCGAATGATGGATAACACTTTTTATGTCGAGAACTTTATCTCGTTATCCAATCACTTCAATCATAATAATAGAAAAAAGTATAATAATCAATTACTTAAAATAGTAATTAACTATTATACTTTTATAGTACCAAAAATCGCCTTGAACTTATTTCTAAATTCAAAACGAGATTTTTTTATTTTCTATAATAAACCACCATTTAAATAGTTTCTTCCAGCATAGTATATATGTGCAACATATACTATTTTTTTTGGCTCATCTATGGTATATAAAATAACATAGTTATTTACAACCATTCTTTTATATTTTCTTTCTGTTCTATCTGTTTTTTCTATTTCAGTACACATTTTAGGAGAATTTTCTAATAAAAGAACATTATATATTACTTTTTCTTTTAATCTATTTGAGGCATCTATATTTTTTAATTTATTAGAGATATAGTCGCATATTTCTTCAAACTCATCTAAAAATTGGTCTGCTAATTTTATGCTATATTCCATATTTTTTTTTCCATTCTTTAAAAACTTCTCTAGCATCTTTTACTCTGCCATTTCTTATATCATCTTCTGCCTTTAATAGATGTTCTTCTATATCTTCTTTTAATATTTTTTCTCTATATTCTTCCATTTTCATAATTACTATATCGTTATTATTCATAGCAATAACCATTTCTCCATTTTTGTTTACTGCTGTTTTTAAATCTTGTATATTTGTTACTTGTATCA
>CANQHC010000007.1 GCA_947623595.1 uncultured Clostridia bacterium
AACAGTTCGCCACTATCAGGCACTGTATGGGACTTTCACCCACAAGTTGTTGCCCATGCTGGGCACACTAAAAAAAGATGTAACTAATATAAAAAGTTACACCTTTTTTGTATTTTTTCATGTACAATATTTCAATAATTACACCTATATAAAGTTATTTAGCATAATCGATTACTCTTGTTTCTCTAACTACATTTACTTTTATTTGACCAGGATATTCCATTTCTTCCTCAACTTTTTTAGCAATATCTCTAGCCATTAAAGCCATTTGATCATCATTAATTTTCTCTGGTTTTACAATAATTCTAATTTCTCTACCTGCTTGGATAGCAAATGATTTATCTACACCTTCAAATGAATCTGCTATATTTTCAAGTTGTTCTAATCTCTTTATATATGCTTCTAAAGTTTCTCTTCTTGCACCTGGCCTTGATGCTGAAATAGCATCTGCAGCTTGTACAAGTACAGCTTCTATTGTTTTTGGTTCTACATCTCCATGGTGGGCTTGTACAGCATTAATTACGTTTTCATTTTCTTTATATTTCTTTAAAATATCAACACCAAGCTCAACATGAGTTCCTTCCATGTCATGGTCTAAGGCTTTACCTATATCATGTAACAAGCCTGCACGCCTTGCAAGTTTTGGGTCTAGCCCTAATTCTTCTGCCATAATTCTTGCTAAATTTGATACTTCAATAGAATGATTTAAAACATTTTGACCATAACTTGTTCTGTATTTTAATTTTCCAATTAGTTTTACTAAATCTGGATGTAAACCAATGACACCAGTTTCTAATACAGCTCTCTCTCCTTCTTCTTTTATTGTTTGAGCTAATTCTTCTTTTGATTTTTCTACCATTTCTTCAATTTTTGCTGGATGTATTCTTCCATCATCAATTAATTTTTGAAGAGCCATTCTTGCCACTTCTCTTCTTAATGGGTCAAATCCTGAAATAACAACAGCTTCAGGTGTATCATCAATGATCAAATCAATACCTGTTAAAGTTTCAAGTGTTTTTATATTTCTACCCTCTCTACCTATAATTCTACCTTTCATATCATCGTTTGGAAGAGCTACAATAGATACGGTTGTTTCGGAAGTATGATCTGCTGCACATTTTTGAATTGCATAACCAATTACTTCTTTAGCGGTTTTATCAGATTCTTCTTTTAATTTTGATTCCATCTCTCTTAATAAGGTTGCTTTTTCTACTGTTAATTGTTTTTCCATTTCAGAAAGTAAAAGTTTTTTTGCATCATCTTTTGATAAGCCAGATATTTTTTGTAATACAGCAATTTGTTCATTCAAAACATTTTCAACTTCCTGTTTCTTTTCATCTAATTCCTTGTACTTATCTTCTAAGTCTTTTTCTTTTTTCTCTACTGTTTCTTGCTTTCTTTCTAAATTCTCTTCTTTTTGAATTAATCTTCTTTCTTGATTTTGTACTTCGCCTCTTCTTTCTCTAACCTCTTGGTCTAAATCCTTTCTGGCATTCATAATTTCTTCTTTAGCTTTAAATATTTCTTCTTTTTTCTTATTTTCTGCTTCTATGTTTGCCATTTCAAGTATTTTCTTAGCTTCTGCTTCTGCACTTTCCATTTTAGACTCAGCAATTTTTTTCCTGATAAACATTCCAACGAAAGTAAAAATTACTGCTGAAATTAGAAAAACGGCGATATTGATTACGATATCCATAATCTTATACACCTCTTTCTTATTTAATTTTCAATGTACGAAATATATATCAATAAATATCTAAAATTTATACTAGAATATATTTACTTACCTTATTATTTTATATTGATTATTGTAAACTGTCAAGTGGTTTTATATAAATATTACAACTTAAAGTTTACGTAAATCAAAATAAAATTACTAAAAGAATTATCCTTATTTTATACCAAAAATTTTCATATATGCCATAAAAAAATTTAATTTTCTTCTTATATCTAATAATATTTTTAATTAAATTACAAACTTTTAATTTTATATAAAAAAAATCCCTTAAATAAAAATTTAAAGGATTTTATTTTTATAAAAATTTTATGCTCTTGGATGAGCTTTTTGATATATGTCTTTTAAGCCTGAGTCTTGAAATTGCATATATACCTGTGTTGATGAAATATCTGAGTGACCAAGCATTGTTTGAATTGCTTTTAAATCTGCACCATTTTGTAATAGATGTGTTGCAAAAGAATGTCTTAATACATGTGGAGTTATATCTTTTGTAATGTGAGCTTGTTCTTTATAATATTTTACTATTTTCCAAAAGCCTTGTCTAGTTAACCTTTTTCCATTTACGTTTACAAATAAAGCTTTTTCACTATCATTTTTTATTAATACTGGTCTTGCTTCATCAACATATTCTTTTAATGCTTTTAGTGATAATGTTCCAAGTGGAATTGTTCTTTGCTTAGAACCTTGTCTACAAACAACAAATCCTTCTTCTAAGTTTACATCATCTATATCTAAAGAGATAATTTCTGTAACTCTCATTCCTGTTGCATAAGCAAATTCTAACATTGCTTTATCTCTAGTTCCTTTTAAGTCTACATCTTTTGGTTGTTCTAAGAGCAATTCTACTTCCTGAGATGTAAGTACGCTAGGTGTTCTTTTTTCTACTTTTGGTGATTGTATATCATCTGTTGGGTCATGTTTTACTTTTCTGATTCTAATTAGAAATTGATAAAAAGATCTTAAAGATGCTAAATTTCTAGAAATAGTTGAAGTCTTTTTTCCTATTTCTTGTAAGTAATCTAAATATTTTTTCATATCTTCTTGAGTTATTTTAGCATAATTTATTTTGTTATTTTCTACATACTCTTCAAATTGTAAAATATCTCTTCTATATGATTGCAAAGTATTATCTGATAATTTTTTTTCATTTTGAAGAAATTCTAAAAAAGATTTTATTTGTTTTTCCATTTTAAGCTCCCCTACCCTTTATTATAAATTTAATGTGCTAAAAGCACTTTTAATTTACATAAACCACATATATGTTATATCAAAATAATTTAATATTGTAAATAGATTTTTCTAAAAAATTAATTTTTTTTCCTCATTTTTTTATGTATACCTTTATAAATATGGTATATAAATAGCTAGTAAGTTTGTAGATATATAAGTTTCTATAAATGCTGATAATAACAGTAATAATAAAATAATAACTGAAAATACGGTATGCCTAAATATTTCAAACTTAATATTTTCTTTTCTCTTATCTTTCATAATTGAACGATATAGCTTTATTCCACTTACTGCTAATGATAGCATACATGGAATAAATATCAAATTTTGTAGCAACATACTTGTAATAAAAAATAAAATTCCTTTTCCCACACCCCATACTGCTGTACTAGCTGAAATAGTATATCCTAGGCAAAACCCCCTAAATGCTATAATTCCTAGAACAATCGGAATGCCAATAACTGTAGAACCTACAAACCACATAAGAAATGTAAACACAAAATTATTTTTTATTGATTTTTGTAATAATTGTAGACTATCTATTTTGTTTCCATTTTTTAATAGATTAGTAAAATCAGTTAAGTATGTTTCAACTTCATTAATTTGTTTTTCATTCATATTATTCACAAAAAGTACTCCTAAGATGATTCCTATTAAAAAAATTAATGATACTATAATATATGATTTTAGATTATCTTTTATATGGCTAATAGCTAAATTAGTAATTTTTGATTTTTTCTTGGGTAATATTCTCATTTTATTCCTCCTGCATATTTATACATAATATCTATGCAATAAAATGAGATTTAGAACTTACCCTACAGTTAATTTACCGTAAACACCACCTCCTCCAGATTGAATTTTTACTTGTCCTTCTCTTGCTGATACAATTGTTTTTGCAACTTTTTCGCCAACAACTGCTTCTATATCATCTTCTGATAATTTATGTAAAATATTCATTTCTGTTTCAAAAGTATTTAATAATTTATCAATTGTTTTTGAGCCTAACCCTGGAATAAAAGTTAATGGAACTTGATAAATATAAGGTGGCCTACCTTCAGGGCTTTTTCCCTCTTCTTTATCTCTAATAGTAACAATTCTATCCATTACTCCCATTGTTATATTATCTCCATGGCATATTGGACATTCTGTAATTGGAGGTTGACCTTCAATTGGTTTATCACATTTTTCACAATATGTTCTGTGATATTTACCAAGTTTTGGATCTAATCCATAATTAGTTAAAATTTTTCTACCATCTTCATTCTTTAAAGCTTTTACTAATTCTTTATATGAAATATCTTCTAACAAAATTTTATTATATTCCCTAGCTATTTTGGGAAGAGAATGAGCATCTGAGTTTGTAACAAAAGTTTTTGTTTCTAATTCCGATATTTGATCTGCTAATTCTGTATCAGAACTTAGCCCTAGTTCAATAGCAAAAATTTTATTAAACTTTTCTTTAAATATTCTTTCGAGACGACTTGTACAATTTCCATAGAAACTTTTATGTGGAGTAAAAGCATGTGCCGGAATTAAAATTCCATTATATTTTTCAACAATATCTACTAATTGATAAGCAGAAATGCAAGCTCTTTGTGAACTTAAAGTGATGTTTTTTATATATTTGCTCATCTCGTTTGAAAATCCCTTTATATCTGCTAAATGTGGAAAATAGCATAAATTATGTGCACTTCCTGTTTTTCCTTCATCATTAATTTCTGATGTTTCTATTTCACTACCTAAGATTATACAAACTTTATCTTTGTATATAATTCCCCCATCTTCAATTTCGTATGCTTCTCCTGTTTTTAAAAAATCTTCAATATCTTCAATAACGTATGGTGAAGCACAATCTATAATTCCTACAATTTGAATTCCCTTTCTATCACAACATTCTTTTGCAATATTAGCAAAATTTAAACTTCTAGCAGCTGTAATTTTTATTGGTTTCCCTTTTTCACTCCTTCCAATATGAACATGTAAATCTGCGAACATTTCTTTCATTTTTTCATTTCCTCTCATTTAATATTTTTTGTATTTGACCGAAAAAAAGATTGGGATAAAACCAATCTTTTACTTATTTTCTTTTGTATCAATTTTATTTTGTTGGTTCATCTACCTCTGGATTATTTTTACCTTTTGGAATAGTTTTTGAGGAAATATCTTTACCATCTATAGATGTTTCGTCAAATTCTATAAAAGGCCTACGTTCTGCCTGCATAGCATCTTTAATATCTTGCACATTAACAATAGGGGTATCTTCACTATTTTTTGAAATTGCTTCTTTTTTATTGTGTTCTTTTATTGCTTCTTCTATCATTTCATATTCTCTATTAGCTAATTTTATACAATTCAATAAATTAGAATTAGACATTCTGTTAAAATCAGTGCTAATTGTATCAATAACACCCCTATTTCTCATAAAATTACCTCCTGCATTTGATTTATAAATTGTTTAAATTGATCCATATAATAATTATCTTTGTCTTTTAAATTTCTATATTCTAGTAAAACAAGTGATTCATCAACTTTAAAAGCTATTCTTTCTGGTCTATCTAACAACATTCCTCCAAATTGATCTACCAACTCTAGTATATCACTTTCTTTTTCCCTTGGATAACTTTGACTATAACGATTAACTTCTTCACAAATTTTACAAAATCTATCCGAAAAACCAAGTTTGCTTAAATACTCTGCTCCTTCTTTCGCATAAGATTTTATTCTAGTTAAATCCTGGGGTTTATCACTTTTTTTACAATTACAAAGTAAGCAAGCTGTTAAAATTGTGTTTTCATCCAAACCTAAATCCGTATTATTCAAAAACAATTTTGCAATAAAAGTTTTAAAAATTACAGACTTATCAAAGAAAATGCCAGTTTTTTGTTTTAAATAATACATGATTTCCATTTTCTTTATCCAATCTTTTTCAGATAAAATATAATCTGCAAAAGTTTCCATAAAACTTGCTCCTCTCTTAAAAAGTGTTTTTCTTGTGTATCATTACTTTTATCAATTTAATTATATGTTAATTCTATATTCAATTCAATATTGTTACAAAAATGTTATGTAAGTGTAATAGAGGCGTAACAATATTACTACATTCTTATTAATATGAAAAAAAGTTGGCGCAAAACACAAAAATACTTAACCTGTTAAAATTATTTCTACAGGCTAAGTATTTACACACTTTACTTGACAAAGTCATTTAAAATTTCATTTTTTCCAACTTTCTTCTTTAAATTTCTAAAATTATTTTTGCTATTTGCTTTTTCATGTCTTCTATTTTTTCATTATTAACAATCATCTTATCACATTTCTTTATATAAATATCATTTGAATATTGTGCATTTAATCTTGCAATAGCATGTTCTCTATCTATTCCATCTCTTTTTATTATTCTTAATATTTGAATTTCTCTATCTTCAGAAACAACAGCAATTGTTACATCACAAATTTTTTCTAATTTTGCTTCAAATAATAATGGTGCATCAATCGCAATTAATTTTTGATTAGATTTTTTTATTTCTTCTTCTATTTCTTTATAAATATATTTAAAAGTACAACTATTTAAGATATTTCTTTTTTCGGAGTCATGATAAATAATATTTGCTAATTTCTTTCTATTTAATTCTCCGGACTCCAATAAAATTTCAATTCCAAATTTATCTACTATTTCTGATAAATAACTAGTTCCTTTTTTAGACAATTCTTTTGCTATCTTATCTGCTGTAATAATTTTTGCATTATAATCACTTTCTAAAATTTCACATACCGTACTTTTACCAGCACCGGAACTTCCTGTTATACCAATAACCATTTGTTTTACTCCTTTATGTCATCTATGGTTACAATTTTATTTGTAAAATCTAAATTTGCCCATGAATCTCTTTCATATCCTAAAGTATATACATTTGTTGCATATATATCCAATAAAAGCATATCTTTTAAAGTTTTATTTTTTGTATTCTCTAAAAATTGCTTTGTTGATGTTATCATGTTTATTTTTGGATTATGGCTTACGATCTCTGAAATTAATTGTTTTCCTTTTCTGCTATACCCCAATATTCTTGTATATGGAATTATTTTTCTAGAAGTTTCCATCGCTTTTTGATCAATTCCCAATAATGCATATGTTAAGATTCTTTGTATTCTAGTTTGTGTATATCTCTTTGATTTTATCATATTTACTAAATCAATAATATTATTACAAGAATCTGCTGCTTCTTTTATTACATTTTCTAAACCTTCAGACACATCTGGTAAATTTTTTATTTCTTCAACTGTCATTTTTCTTAGTATATAAATAATTTCTTTTTGGAATTTAGATAGATCTAACACATAATGACCTTTTTTTAACTCTTGCCCTAATAAAAGGTATGATGAAGGTGGAACTACTTTCCTAATATCATCAAATTGTTTTGTAACTATCATTTTCCTAATAGCTGTAGCACTTGCAAAGTCATCAACAATAATTTCATCGTTATAAAAAACTTTTTCTCTTCTTATTCCTATTGGTATTAAAGGGCTTTTCAATTTTTTTAAAGTTTTTAAATATTCAATTCCTAAAATATTATTTGCTCCTGCTAAAACATTTGCATATCTTTTAATGTCATTTAAGTATACCATTAAAGCATTTTCTCTTGCTTTTGGGAAAGACAATCCTTTTCCTAATTCATGGCTTAACATTGTTACATATTCTTTTGGCTCCTGATATAGTACATTTGCAATGTTATTTAATGTTGCTAAATCTTTAGCCTCCATTCCAAATGAAATTGAATCTACAACACCTAAAGAATCTAATAATTTAATAGCCCCCTCAGCAAAGTTTTCTGCACTAGATGTACTGTAAATCGCAGGAAGTTCTATTACTAAATCAGCTCCATTTGCAATAGCCATTTTAGTTTTTACCCATTTATTAATAATAGAAGTATTACCTCTTTGCACGAAATTACCTGAAATAACACATACTACATATTCTGCTCCAGATTGTCCTAGTGATTCTCTTATGTGATATAAATGGCCATTGTGAAAAGGGTTATATTCTGCAATAATTCCAAGTACTCTGCTCATTGGTAATTCCTCCTTTCCATATTATACTTCATTATTTATTTATTGACTTGTTTACTTTTATGATATAATATCATAAAAAAAAATATTTTACAATGAGTAAAGGAGAATTTATTTAATGGATGAAGTAATTATATATACAGATGGTGCTTGTAGTGGTAATCCTGGTCCTGGTGGATTTGGTGCAATTCTAATGTTAGGTAGTAATAAAAAAGAAATTTCCGGCGGAGAAAAAAATACTACCAATAATATAATGGAATTAACAGCCGTTATTGAAGCTTTGAAACTTCTAAAAAGACCTTGTAAAGTGCAATTATATAGTGATAGTGCTTATGTTGTGAATGCATTTTTGCAAAATTGGATTTCCGGATGGATACGAAATAATTGGAAAAATTCTAATAAGGAAGATGTTAAAAATAAAGAACTCTGGCAGGAATTAATTAATTTAACTAAAGTACATGATGTTACATTTCATAAAGTAAAAGGTCATAGTGATAATGAATATAATAATCGTTGTGATGAACTTGCGCGAAATGCAATAAAGAAGCTAGCTTAAATTTCTTCAGCTAGCTTTTCAACTTCTTCTTTACTAAGTTTTGTAATTTGGCAAATTTGTTCAATATCTAATCCTAGAGTTAACATTTCTTTTGCCAACTCTTCATTTTCATTTTCTTCGCTATGTAACAATCCCATCTTTAGGTTTCTTTCCTTTCTTATTATTTTTCATTCGCTTTACTTTTCTTTTAGCAATTTTTATATTAGTTTTTACTGTTTTTGATGTTTTTTGAATTCCATCTTTTACTTTCTCTGTTTTCTCGTTTATTTCAGCCTTTACCTCACTTGCTTTCTCATTGAAGTCTTCCTTTATTTCCTCTGTTCTTTGTTTTATTTTTTCACTGTTTGCTTTTATAATAGCTGTCAACTTTGGAAATGCATCTATCAGCCTTCTATTTAAGAACGATTTGTCTCTCAAAAATTGCCTTACTTTTTGAGATATTTCTTCTGTATTATCTTTTGGATTTTCTTGATCAAATTTTTTAGTAGTAGAACTTACATTTAAAATTATTTTTAATGAAATACCACAATCTACTATAAATATAGTTGCGATAACAATACTAATAATTATCAATATATTCTCTGGAATTTGGCTCAATTGTGAAAAGATAAAAGGATTAATTATATAAATAATTAATAAACCAGCAATTCCAAATGGAATAATTGTTTCTAAGCAAATTCTACCATTAATGTTAAATTTCATATTTGAGTAATCCCACCATCTTGCATGAAAAAGTTTTTCCATTATATAACTAGTAAAATACTCTAAAATCGCACATACAACAATTGTTACACAAAATAACCCTATTGGATGATTTTTCATTCCGTGTCAATCCTAAAGTAATTAATACCCCTCCTACACCATAAATCGGACAATACGGACCTATTAAAAATCCTCTATCTGCAAACTTATGCTTTTCTATTAATTGAAGTGTTATTTCTATGAACCAACCACATATAGCTATAATAATAAAATATATAAAATAAGTTGCTATACTGTATATCATATTTTTTCCTTTCTTCTATCATCTTATTTGATATTATAATCATTATTTTTTAAAATTACAATATTTCTTATAAATTCATTTCTTAATATTAGTTAAGCTTTTCTAATTCTTTTATTTTATCTCTTATTTCTGCTGCTTTTTCAAATTCCATTTGAGTTGCATAACTTAGCATTTCATCAGTCAATTTAGCTATAATATCTTTTAAATCTGTTTCTTTATCTAAATCATATTCTTCTTGTATTTCTTCAACAAAACTTGCTTTAATAGTGTCTCGAATATCCTTTTTGATTGTTTGTGGAGTAATTCCATTTTTTTCATTGTATTCTTGTTGAATTTTTCTTCTACGATTTGTTTCACTAATTGCTTTTTCCATACTTTCAGTTAATTCATCTGCATACATTATAACTTTTCCATCCGTATTTCTTGCAGCCCTTCCTATGGTTTGAATTAATGAACGCTCTGAACGCAAAAAACCTTCTTTGTCAGCATCTAAAATAGCTACAAGTGAAACTTCAGGAATATCTAAACCTTCTCTTAGCAAATTAATTCCTACTAAAACGTCAAATTCTCCTAATCGTAAATCTCTAATAATTTCCATTCTTTCCAAAGCCTTTATATCTGAATGCATATATCTAACTTTAATGTCAATTCCTGATAAATATGTAGTTAAATCTTCCGCCATTTTTTTAGTTAAAGTAGTTACTAATATTCTTTCCTTTCTATCTATTCTTTCATGAATTTGTTCTATTAAATCATCAATTTGATTAGTAACAGGCTTTACTTCTATTTTAGGATCTAGCAATCCTGTTGGACGTATAATCTGTTCTACTACGTTTTCTCTACTATGTTCTTTTTCATACTCTGCTGGAGTAGCACTTACAAATATACATTGATTAATTCTTTTTTCAAATTCTTCAAACTTAAGTGGCCTATTATCAAAAGCAGATGGTAAACGAAATCCATATTTTACCAAAGATTCTTTTCTTGCTCTATCTCCATTATACATAGCTCTTACCTGTGGTACAGTAGCATGTGATTCATCAATTAGCAATAGAAAATCATTTGGAAAATAATCAAATAATGTATATGGGCTACTTCCAGGCTCTCTTCCACTGATATGCCTAGAATAATTTTCAATTCCTTGGCAAAAACCAGTTTCTCTCATCATTTCAATGTCAAAATTTGTTCTTTCTTCTATTCTTTGAGCCTCTATTAATTTATTATTTTCTTTAAAATATTTTACTCTCTCTTCCATCTCTTTTTGAATATTTACAATTGCTCTTTCCATTTTTTCATGAGTAGTTGCATAGTGAGAGTTAGGAAATATCATAACATGTTGTCTAATTCCCGTTGTTTTTCCTGTTAAAGGATTTATTTCTGAAATTTTTTCTACTTCATCTCCCCAAAATTCTACTCTAATTGCGGTTTCGCCTTTGTCTGATGGATATATTTCTACTATATCTCCTTTTGCTCTAAAAGTTCCTCTCTTAAATTCTAATTCACTTCTAGTATATTGCATATTAACCAGTTTTTTTAGCATTGAATTTCTTTCTATTTTCATATTTGGCCTTAATGAAACCGCCATGTTTTCATAATCAATAGGGTCACCTAATCCATAAATACATGAAACAGATGCTACAATTATAACATCTCTTGTTTCAAAAAGACTTGCAGTTGCTGAATGGCGCAATTTATCTATTTCATCATTTACTGAAGAATCTTTTTCTATATAGGTATCTGATTGTGGAATATATGCTTCTGGCTGATAATAGTCATAATATGAAACAAAATACTCAACTGCGTTCTCTGGGAAGAACTCCTTGAACTCACTATATAATTGTCCGAGCTAGTGTCTTGTTATGTGCTAAAACAAGAGTTGGTTTTTGCACTTTTTCTATTATATTTGCCATTGTGAATGTTTTTCCGTGAACCTGTAACTCCTAGAAGTGTCTGGAATTTCTTGCCCTCTTTAATGCCATTTGATAAGTATTCTATTGCTTCTGGCTGGTCGCCAGTAGGTTTATATTCTGAATGAATTTTAAACATATTTTTCCTTTCTTGTGACCTTTTTACTATTATAAAAAGACAACTGTCAGCCAATAATTCGTCCTCAAATTCGTCCCCAATGGACTATTTTGGTTGGTTAATAGTAACTTTTTTTACACAGGACGAATTTAGGTCACAAATTTCTATCGCACTATTAAATGATATTAAACAATACTAAATACAATTTTTTACTATTTAATAATATCATTTTTTACTTGAAAAAACAAGGCTTTTAGAATACCTTGTTTTTATAAGGGTGTGAATTTTAAGTAAAAATGTCCCATAAGAAATGAGACATTTTTTCATTGTATAATTTCATTATCTTATAGCCGAGTAGCATCCTACTCGGCTTTGTTTTAGCTTTGGTATGCTATTATAGTGTACAAATTTATTGTATATAAAGTGTAAGTCTAGTAGAAATGAAACCATCAGAAAAATCCGAAGTACAATACATTCGAGAGTTAGGTGAATAATTATTATTAAAACTGCCTCCTCTATAAGTACGCTCATTATCCCAGTAAGCCTCTAACGTCCACTCTCCATAGTTTCCTCCTAAATCAAAAATATTTAGTATTTTATCATTCTTTGTTTTTCCTGTTTCTATTGCACTACTTCCCATATGGCCATTGCCTTCTGCCGTTACTTTATCTTTATCATTTCCTGTTAATGCATAGTTTAACATTGCATCATATTGGCTTCCCCATATCATACTGGACTTTACTGAATTCTTTGTGTTGGTAAATGTTTTTGCACAGGCATATAATCCAAACCATTGTTGTGAGGAATCATCCCAATTTTGGTTATTCGTTGCTATTCCTGCCTTCGAAATGGCCTTACCATTTTCTATTCCCATTTCGTATCTAGCTACAAAAAATCCCCCATATTTTTTTACACTATTTATCATTTCATTATAATCTTCTTGCATTGTAGCTTTAAAAGTTTCTTTACTTGCATATCTGCCTTCTTCTTCTTTTAATATGTTTCTTATATGACCCAAATGATTTTCATCGCAGTCATAATGAGGTAAAGCATCTGGCTCCCTCCATAAATTTGTTCCTTGTCCATAATCTGATGACATTTCAGTTGATTCCGTTTCTGTAAAATCATAGAAAACTCCTTCATAATTTGTTTTTCCATTTGTGCCCTTATATTCTTCATTTGTAGATTCTTTTGCCATGGGCTTATCTGTTCCTACTACCTTCAAATCAGAATTTACTGGTATCCATACAAATTCATTTCCGTTACTTTCCCCTGTAGATTCATTTATACTATCTGTTATTATTATACCTTCTTTTGCATTAGTGGGTGAATCCTCTGGAATTGTAAATCCTGCTGGAATTGTTACTTTTACATTATCATCTGAGATAATTTCAGTATTATCATCTAGTAATTTCTTTGCTTCTTTTATATTTCCTACTGCATTTGAGTTTGTATTTTTAGAAAATGTTCCACTAAATATTTCTGATGCTTTTATATCATTATATTTTCCATCTTTTGTTGTTAATATTAATTCCGACAACTCCTTTGGCAATTGTGAGTTTGGATCATAATTAAAATATTTTGCAAGTATTTTTTTGAATTGTTCTTCTGTTATTTTTCCTTTGTTACTTGTCTTTTCATGTAATACATCTAGTTTTGCTAATTCTATTGCATGATTCTTTTCTGTTACTTTTTTTGCATATTTGGTTTGGGGCAAAATTCCCTCGTCACCTATTATCACTGAAATTGATATTCCTGCAAGTATTAACAGTATTATTATTGTTACAACTATGGCTATTAAAGTTATACCACTTTTCTTTCTAAATTCTTTACTTACTTTATCATTTTTATGCCTTATTTCTTTTACTTTCCTTTGTTCTTTCATTTTCATTTTTTCTCCCTTTTTCTTTAATTAAAAAAATTAACCTCAAAACAAAAATATGAAATAAACTTATTAATACAAACCATACACTTTATATTTTTCTCACTATTCCTATTTTTATTTACAATATATATGTTAACAATGTTAACAACTTTAATTTTACTAATCTCTTCTATATTTTATAATTTATTATACTCAAAGTCATTTTTGATGTCAATCATTTTTATATAAAACAGAAAAAAAGAGTAAATCTCATTATTTATATATATCATTCCATCTGGAGCCTCTTTCCAAGTTATAAGTCCCATATTAGTTTTACTTGCATCTACCTTTTCAAAAATAAGTTCAGCAGCAGTGTGTCCTGTTATTGCATAGTGTAACTTATTTTGTACAATTTTGAAAAATGTATATGCTTCTTCTGAAGTCTTATCATAATCAATTGATGTACTTATAAAAATATCTGTTATTTTTTGATATGCCATTCTTTCACTTGCACGTATTACTTTTATTCTTTCTAATAATTCATCAAAATATTTTTGATTTACTTTTCCACCTTTTAGAAATCGAAATCTTTCATCATCTAAAGCAAATTCTTTTGTCATATATGAATTTAATATTTTTGTTGCCCATATTCTAAATTCTGTTGCTTTTTTAGAATTAACTCTATATCCAGCAGATATTATAACATCTAAATTATAAAATTCTGTATTATATTTCTTCCCGTCATTTGCAGTATGTGCAAATTTTGCACATACTTGATTTTTATCTAATTCACCCTCATTAAAAATATTTTTTTAATGTTTTGTTATTACACTTCTATCTATATCAAATATTTCAGCCATAGTCTTTTGAGATACTCATAAAGTCTCGCCATTTATCAATAGCTCAATATTAGTATCTCCGTTATCTTTTTTATAAAACACTATATCACTATTAGAAGCAATCATTTTATTGTCCGTAAATATCACCTCTTTTACATTGTGTTTATTCTCTACTAATGTCTTCAACTTTAAAACCTTCTGCATCTAATCTTCTTTTTCCTAAATCTATTAGTCTTTCATTCTCCGTAATACTTTCTTCTATTTGCTTTTCCATTGTAGTAGTACCTTCTACAAGTTTAGATGTTCTTAACTTTCCACTTGTTCTTGCAGCAGTAATAATATCTTTACTAATTCTTTACCTAAATTCTTGATATTTGTCCATTTATTTTTTCTTCTTTCTTATCTATGTACTGATTATATCTTTTTAACATTTTTATGTCAATTTTAATATAAAAATTGACACTATCTCAAGTATTTGCTTTTTTGACACGATTCAAAAAAAGTTGTATAATATAGATAGTTAAAATATAGTTATTACACAAAATAGCTAAAAATAATTTTGTTAGTAAGGGGAACCGCCATCGTTTAAATTTTAATATTCATTTGTAAAATACATAAATTACACCCAAAATATATACTTAAAAGCATATATTGTAAGTGAATATTACAAAGAATGTTAAATTTTAAACAAATATGGCTTATTGTGCAGTGTATGCTGTCGTACCTAGAAAGCATCGTTATTTTTAAGGCTATAGTAATAACTAAGTACACCATGAGAGTGTACAAAAGTATATAAAATTTATTCTGATAGATTTTATATACCTATTTTGAAAAATTAGAGACGAAACTTAACTAAGTTTCGTCTACTTTTTTGTCTATATTATTAGATAAAATACCATTTAGTAAAGTATCAAATTTTTTTTCATTTTCTTCTTGAATATTTATATTATACAAATTAGTAGTTCCAAAAGAATAATCATATTTATATTCATAATCTTTATTTTCCATTTCTAATTTTTTTAAACTTTCCATACTGCCTCCTATTCTATTGGCAAATCATTTTCTTCAAATTCTATTATTATTTTTCTGTTTTGCTCATATAATTGTTCAATATATTTTTCTTTATCTGGTACTTTAGAGCCACTTAATGATATAAGTTTTAAATTGTGCATCTTTGATATATCTATATTATATGGAATTTCTATATGGTTTAAATACAACTGTTCCAAATGTTCTAGCTTATCAATGTTTGGAATACTAATTGCATTACAATGAGCTATTTTTAAAAACTTTAAGTTTTGAAATGTTTTCAAATTGTTAATATCTATTATTCCAGAATGAATTATCTGCAATTTTTCTAATGAAATATTAGAATTTATCATACTAATATTAAAATCTTGACAATTATGTATTGTGATAGATCTTAGCTTATTTGATAATGTGCTTTTATTCTTAAATATACACATCGAAAATTCTATTGCTTCGATGAACTCTAATTGATTTATAGTTTCGATAACTCCATCTGTTATTTCAAAGAATTTCAAAGATATACTTTTTAAGTTTCTTAATTTTACTATTTCTGTCAAATCTATATTTAGTTTGTGTTGCATAAGATTTATATCTTGAATAGAAATATCTTCAATATCTTCTATATTATTCAATTCATTAGCACACATTTTTACTTTTATAATTCTTGATAAATTTTTATCGTTTATTTTTTCACTCATATCCTATATTGTCCTTTCCACATCTATAATTTGGTAAGGAGAAAGCCCTTTTATTTTACTATAATCAAATCTGCTTGTACATTTACGATAATTTTTTGATCTTTTCTCTGAAAATTCTCCATGTGATATATCAAAATCTGCATCATTTAATAACATATATTTATACGTTCTATAATATTGTGAAGAAGATGCATCCCAAGTTGGATCAGCATTATACCATTTACCATCTATTTGAACTTGATTCCACGCATGTCCATCTTTCTTTCCATAACCAACGACATATTGTGATTTTATTCCAACATATTTTAGAGTTTCGTGAAGTATTAGCGCATATCCTGCACAAATTGCTTTTCCATCTACTAAACCTCCATATAGACCAGCAGAATTTTTTCTTATCTTATTCATTTCTTCTTCATACTCATTAAAAGCGTTATTTCTTAAAATATTTTTTTTAAATTTATTTCGTGCTTTATCTTCTTGTTCTATACAACTGTTGTCGTATGTTACCATTCCTGTTATTCTTGAATATATTACAAAAAATTTATTTGCTTCGTCCATTTCTTTAGGTATATCTGCTGTTAATTCCTCAATTTTAGCTATAATTGCAGCAATTTCACTAAATGAATATTCAATATAACGGGAGTCATCGTCTTCATTTATTTTAAATTTCATTTGGTTATAATTCTTTAAGTGCCTTTGAAAATTTATTAAAAAATCTAAATTCAATGCATTAATATTGTTTAATTGAAAAGTTAGCATATTAGATGGAATTTCTACATCAAAATCAATTTGAGTTAATATTTCCAATAATCCTATACTATTTCCTTTAAATTGTTTTGCAACAAAATTAAAAGTTTTTCTTTTTGTTTTTTCATCACTTAAACCATTCAATGCATTTGCTATGCTTTCTGATGTTCTTAATTTTCCAATAAATTTATATTTTTCATTCTCTGGTATATTATATAATAATTTTATTTGACATTGAACATCTTTTATTTTTGAAAAATATTGTAATTTTTCTTGAATCGAACTAGCTTTATTAAAAAGTTCTATCAATTCTTCATCTGATACATTTTCAATTTGTTTTCTATCTCCCACAATTATAACCCCTTTATAATTATTTATTATTAACAATACCTCCTGTTGTATCTGGCTTTACAATATCACCGTCTGATACAATATCAAATTTATAATCGTAATCAACTACCATATCAATTTTTCTAGTCATATCTTTATTTGATTTTTCTATTTCTCTAATTGCTAGTCCCGTTTCTTTATCTATATATCTTTCATAGCCATTTCCTTTAATGACATAACATTCTCTTCCATTGCAATAAGTAGAATCAACTCCTATAATAAATGCATATTGCATATTTGCTAAAAATCCGTCTGACACATAAGTTACAGGAAATACATGCCCACCTACTATTGTTTCAAAATTTTGTATATATTTCTTTCCGTCAGATTCTATTAAACATAGTTGCTCAGTTCCTTTCTTGTAGTAAGTCATTTTTTGAATTTGATTACCATTTACAACCCTTGTCATCGTAGTTAAATAATCTTCTCCCTTATTATAGCTTTCTGTTATTGTTAGTGTATCACCTATATATGAATATAATTTAGCATAATAATTATTAGACAACTGATTTTCTTTGGCTTTTTCTGAAAGTGAAAACATTATAAAAGTTCTTCTTCCTACTATAATAACATATATTATTATCAAAACTAATAAGATAAGTTTTAATATTTTCATTTTATTACTAAACTTTTTGATGTACTTTACTTCTCTTTCATCTCTTTTGCTATTTTTTACATCTAATTCTTTTTGCATATTTTCTAATACTTTTTTACATTCAATGCAATCTTTTAAATGCTCTTCAATATACTTATTTGTTTCTTCATTTGTAAGTTTTTCAATGTAATTAGGCAATAAATCTTGAACAATTTTACAATCTCTTTTCTCTTTCATATCAATCAACCTCCTTTAATTGATTTTTTCCTCGATAAAATGTTACTCTAGCCCAGTTTTCTGTTTTATTCAAAATAATTCCTATTTCTTTAAAGCTAAGTTCTCCTGTTATTCTTAAATACATTACTTCCCTTGTTTTCTCATCTAAGCCCTGCATCTTTTTATATAGTGAAATTTTTTCATCATTTAAAATAACTTGTTCTTCTAATGTATTTAATGCTTGTACTTTTAATAAGTCCGCTTCTTTCGTATTAACTAACTTTTTATTTTTTCTACACTGATCATACCAAAGATTTTTAGCAATTTGGCACAACCACACCGACATTTTACATTTGCCTTTATATGTATTTATTTTTTTTACCGCCCTATAAAAAGTTTCTTGTGTGAGTTCTTCAGAAATATCATTATTATGAGTTAAACAGAATAAGTATTTGTTTACTGTTTCAAAATATTCTTCGTATATTTCTTCAATATTCTGCATAACTTTTATCCTCCTTTGCATATAAGACGTATGAGATTGTATTTTGTTACAAAATTTTTAAAATTATTTTTTATACTAATTTGTTCTATTAATCAAAAAGATGGTAGCACCACTTCCTGAGATACCTCCATCTTTAAAAGTTTTTCATTTTACTAATGCTATTTTTATTCCTAGCACACCGTACTGCTCTTCTTCTTCATGAGAATAATATTGGTATATTGAATTAAGCTTTTTATTTATTTCTTCTTGATTAGTATATAATTTTTTAAATAGTTCTTCAAAAGTATCTTCTCTATATAATTCAATAACATTAACTATCAACTTTTCCTGTAAATCTGGTAATTTTGAAAACTCTATTTGATCTCCTACTTTTATTTGCTTTCTTTTTTCATCGTATAGTCTAAATTCCACTGTTTTTGTAGCATTTTTTATTTCTTCAAATGGTGTTTTATTTAATTTCATTTTATGTAACATGTTTATATCTTCCCTTTATTATAAATTTTAGCAACTAATTAGCATATCTCTTTTTATTTTAAAATCAATAATAATACAATACTAATTAGTATTTGAACTAATATAATTTTACTTGTTATCTTATATATTTTTTCTATCTTCTTTCTTCTTTTTTCTGCATCACAATATTGTCCAAAATGAACTTCTGAATGTTCTGTATAATCATCAACATCATCTTTATATTTACTTCTATTAGCTGAATAATCGTATCCTGCATATTTTGTACTTGGAAGTAATGGCCTATAAATTGCTATTATATACCAATATGAGAAAATATTTCCTAACAAAATAGATACAAACCATTGTCCAAATATTAAAATATATTTATTATTTATATATTGCAATAATATAGCTGGCAATTTATCCATATTTATTCTTAATATCACATATAAAATATAAGACAATATTATTCCTACTGATATTGTAAAACATTGTGTTCTAATCTTTCTATTTTTCATTGTTTTATTATATCTATCTTCATTGTTTTCTAGAATATTCATTATCTCTGAATAAATATTATGAGCCTCATTTTCTTGGCTAGTAGTAGTTACATCTATATCAACATAATTCTCTTTAAAGTATAATGAAGTATTTATTTTATTATATTTATCGTTTGTTTTACTGTCTAATTCTTTGGTATAAAAACTTATATGTAAATCTATTGTTAAACTTTTTATATTACGAGTATCATTAAGATTACTTACAAACCAGCTGTAGTTATTCTCTTTAATATTTTTTCCATTTTGAAAATCTATTGTATAATTTATTGAAGTAGAACCATTTTGATATTCCCATTGTTTTTCCTCATAAGGAAGGTTTTTGTTTCTTGTTTCTTCAATTTCAAATTTTTTGTCATAACCCTCTTTATAATTTTCCAGATAATCTGCTACTTGTATTATTTGTTCCATTGATATTTGCTTATTTAAAACCTTACTTTTCATATTTTCCTCACTTTTCTTCACATACTCTCATAACTTTTCTCAAACTTATAATTAATTAAATTATAACATATTTATGTATTGGCACAATATTTTCACAGCAAAAATTAATACTACTTTTTCTACTCTTTATTTATGTATTGACTTAAGCTTAAAGGCATGTATCTTGGTCCCCTTACTGAATTTATACCATATTCTTTTAATTTATTTAAAGAATATTGATTTGGTTCATATTTCGTCAGCAATTCTATTTTCATTACTTTTTGTATTTTTAAATTTCTATTTTCATATTTATATGGTATGTTTACATCTATAACCTTGAATTTATACATTATAGATGAATATGGCTTGGCCATATAAAGATATACTGTATCATTTACTCTAATATCCGTACTTTGCTTCCAATTCAATATATTTCTTTGTAACAGAGCATTTTCAACATCAAAATATTTTGGATTTGCAGGAATTATCCATTCATTATTACTCTTATTTTTAGTTTTTATTGTATAACCATAACTTTTATCAATTAAATTCATTATTTCTTCATCAGCTATTGTATCATCTAGTATAATTGTAATCCATGATTTTTTATTCATATGATATGCTGGATAAAAGCCTTTATTTTCTAATAATTTTATAATTTCATCCGGCTCAAGTTTAATATCTATTATTTCAACTTCTCCTTTAGACTTTTCATCTAATTTGCTTTTATCTACATTCATTATAATTCCATACCATTTTTCGCTATCCTGATTCCTAAAAATAGCAGTCCCCGGGAATTTTTCCCATTCAAATTCAGGATCATTTCCATACTTTTCCTTAATTAAATTCGTTATTCTATTTGATTGTTCGAATATAAATGCTTTTCCTATAAAACATTTATCTTTTATTTGTTTTAATACTTCTATAAATTCATTTCTTATTTGTCCTACAAAAGATCCTGTACTATCTTCTATACGAAAATTTGTGTATTCATCATTAAAGGCTAAATCAATTACTTTAGCCTTTAATATTCCATTATAATCTATTTCAACATCTACTCTAAAAGCATCATTCATTATGTTTTTAGAATACATGTATATATTATTTTTTTCTATGAATCCATATTTTTTTACTTTTTCAAAATCCACTTTACTTCTTTTAAATATTTCTTCTTCAATATTCATTTTCATTGCTCCTACAACTATTACTTAACCTTTCTTTCTTGCATCATATATACAAATCTTGATGTTATATTATTTGGAGATATTTTTGCAAGCACTCTTAATATTTTTATTCCGATTCCTGGAACTATCATAAACTTATTTTTTAGCATTTTCTTTATTGCATATTTTGCAACCTTTTGACTACTTAAAGAATATAAATTAAATTTAACACCTGCTACATTATTGAAATTTGTATCAACTGGACCTGGACAAAGTAGACTTATTTTTACATTAGCTTTTGCTCTTTTTATTTCTGCTCTTATTCCTTCTGAAAGTCTTACAACATAAGCTTTTGATGCATAATAACTATCCATTAAAGGACCTGGCATAAATCCTGCTATTGATGCCACATTTAAAATATGTCCACTATTCTTTTTCATCATATCTTTTAGATATAATTTACTTAAAATATGAACTGCTGTTATATTAGTTTTTATAAGATCTAGCTCTTTTTCTAAATCCGTTTGTGTAAAATTACCAAATACGCCAAAACCTGCATTATTAATTAATGTATCTATATCTTTAGCCATGGAATGTAATTTTTTACAATTTTCTTCACTTGCTAAATCCATTGGAATGATTTCTATATTCTTACCTTTTAAGCTTTCTTTTACTTCATGTAGCCTTGCTTCATCTCTAGCAACAAGTACTAGGCCATATCCCATTTTGTCAAGCTCTCTTGCCATATCTCTTCCAATTCCAGAAGATGCACCTGTTATTAGTGCTTTCATAATTGATTTTCCTCCTTTTCTTAGATACAAATAACTTAAATTATTGCACATTCAACTAATTTTTGGAGTCACTTAGTTCTTTATATCTTTTTATTTTCATCGTTGACGTTTTTTCAAATTCTCCTTCTTTGATTTCAAGATTTTTTACAGCTTTATATGATGTTAATTTTTTATTAACTTCTTTTACTTTCTTCCATATAATTTCATATATTTCATCTTTTGAAATTTTTCCATACAACTCTTCTATTTTTGTATAGTCCGGTATTACTCTGGCTGTTATAATAAGCTCTTCTTTCTCCTTTTTACTATCTTCTTGTGGTTTCTTACCATAAACCATTACTTCTTTTATTTCATCTTGCTTATCTAATAGCATCTCAATTTCTTCTGGATAAATATTTTTACCATTTTGTGTAACTATAACATTTTTACTTCTTCCAGTTATAAAAATGTAACCATTTTCATCTATATAACCTATATCACCTGAATGGAAATATCCATCCTCATCAATTGCTTTTTTTGTTTCTACTTCGTCTTGATAATAACCAATCATTAAAGTTGGTGATTTTATTAAAATTTCTCCTTCTCCATTTTCATTTGGATTTTCTACCTTAATATCTGCCTGTACAATTGCTTTTCCTACTGATCCAACACAGGGATTATATTCAGGTGTTAGGGCTGATATTGGTGCAGTTTCAGTTAATCCATAACCTTGTAAAAAAGTAATTCCTATATCTTGTAACCATTGTCCAACTTTTTTATCTATTGGAGCTGCTGCTGATACGATAATTCTTAAATTTCCACCTAGATTTTCATATATCTCCTTAAATACTTTTTTCTTCACATCAATTCCAGCTCTTTTTGTAGCATTTGTAATAGAAATTAAAGTACTAATTAATTTTTCTTTCTTGCTTTTTACTATTTTCTCATTTATTTTTTTATATAGACTTTCAACTAAAAGTGGAACTGCTAACATTCCTGTAGGCTTAGCCTCTTGTATGTTTGGCACAATATATTTTAATCCTTCACATATAGCTATAGAAGCACCTGTAGCTATTGGTAGTAGAAAACCAATTGTTGATTCATAGCAGTGATGTAATGGCAAAATTGAAAATAATCTATCAACAGGATATATTTTTACATATGCAGATACTGCATTAATATTCTCTGCTAAATTTCTATTATTTAGCATAACTCCTTTTGAATTTGATGTGGTACCAGAAGTAAAAAATAATATTTTAAATTCTTCTGGATCTATCTCTATTTTTTCAAAAGAATCATCACCGTTTTTTATTATTTTTTTTCCTTCTTCAATTAAATAATTTAATCCAACATCATTTTTTTCTATTTCATCATATGATTTCATTTGAATGAAATACTCTATACCTAAATTTTCATCTTTTATTTTTTTCATTGTATTTTCAAGTTTTTTAGAATAAATAATTGCTGAAGCATTAGAACGAAGTACAATATTTTCTATCTCATTTAAAGGTAATTCTTTATCTGTAGGAATTGCTATTCCTACCCCACATAACATAGCCATATATGAAACATACCATTCATATTGTGTTTCTCCTATTATAATTATTCTCTTATCTTTAAGTTTTAGTATATTTATTAAAGCTGTTCCTAATGCTAGAACATCTTCTCCAAACTGCTCATATGTAATTACTTTATATGGTTCTTTATGTTTTGGTTTTTCCAATATGCATGGCTTTTGTGAATATTGCTTAATAGATTTCAAGAAAAATTCTTTTACTGTTTTATAATGTGTTACATCTTCATATGGTGTATTTCTATTCTTTACGTTTTTTCTTTCTAATTTTTCATAGTCTATATATTGCAATTCATCCAATATATTATTGTCTATTTTCAACTTTTTAAACTTTATTTTTGGCATTTTTATATTTAAAAAACTCATTTTGCCTCTTTTCTATAGCTAATTTTCTATTTTTAGCTAATTTTATATAATTCTAAAATTTACTTGTATTATCTTATTTTTTTCTTTTCGAGATTATTATACTATAAAAGCAAATAGCTATCAAACTATTTGCTTTTAAGATTAATTTCTTTTATTTTTAACTATTATTTTATCGCAAAATGCAAGCACTGCTGGCAATAATGTTAGAATTAAAATTGTAGAACATATGGTACCTTCTGAAATTGTTTTGCATATTTTTGCTGCTATAGCTGATGCAAAATTTGCAATAATTAGAGTTACTATAATAAGTATTGAACTTGAAGTTAATATAGTATGTATTGACTTATTATACGAATCTATTATTGACTCTTTTATTCCTTCACTTTTCCTGTGTTCCAAATAATAAGATGTATAAAGAATAGCATAATCAATAGTTGCTCCCATAAGTATACTCTGAACAATAAGTATTGCAATAAAATATACATTTTCTCCTATAATTGATAATATTCCCATTGTTAAATAAACTGCTGTCTGTATTGTCAGTACTAATATTATAGGTATAATAATTGATTTGAATGTAATTGCTACTACTATAAATATTGCAATCATTGTTATTATTGTAATTAGGTTCAATTCATTATCAAAAGTTTGACTTATTTCATAAGCCATAGGAGAATCTCCTATTATATAAAAATCATCAACTTCTTTTTCTAGGTTATTTTGCACATTTTTTATAAATTCAAATGTGTCTTCCGCTTCTGAAGAAAAGGATGTATTTATTACTACTCTTGAATAATTATCACCTATTAATAATTCTCTTGCATCTTCTATTGTTGTTTTTGCTTCAGTTATATCTTTTCTCATGTCAGCTTCTATAAAATCTGAAAATCGTTCATCTTGTAGAATATCATTATTTAAAAAATTTACGAATTCTTCTACAGTCATTTCCCATTTATTATTATATTGTTTATCACTGCCATAATATGTATAAAGCATTTCTACTGTATTTTTTTCAACATCATTACTCAAATTACTTAAAATTGCAAAAATCTCATCTGCATTGTATTTGGTGTTGTTTTGAGTAGCTTTCATAATACTATTTACAGTATTTAACTTTGTTACTTTTTCTTTGTCAAAATTACTTGAATACTCTTTATTTGTAACTACATCATTAAGTAAAAAATTAACAATTTCCTTTAATGATAAACTTGGATTTTTGTTTATATATTTAAAATTATATAAACCATAAAGTAAATTTATATTGTCTTTCCCTATACCTAATAATGAAGATAGTTCACTACTATTATATTTTTTGTTAGTTACAACTCCATTCATAACCTTCTTAACTAAATTCAAGTTTTTAATAGTAGCATTTGATATCTTGTTTTTAAGTGTACTATCGTTTTGATGTTTAAGTACAAATTCAACAAATTCTTGAGGAGTTATAGTTGTATTATTTTTATCTGAAATGTATAAAGTATATATATTTTTGATATTATTACTATCCATATTTATCATATCAGCAAGCTCTTTGTATGTAAAAGCTTTTTTATTTATAGTAGCAGACATAATATTAGATAATAGTTCTAACTTTTTTATTGTATTTTCATCTATATTACTTTTTATATCTCCCATTTCTTTATTGTTCAATATTATTTTTACAAATTCATTAGGTGTAGCAGTCCATTTACTTGTATTTCCAGCCCAATAATCAATCAAATTATATAACATATTCATTTGCTCTATGTTTATATTTAATATTTTTGACAATTGTTCGGCTGTATATTTAACTTTATTACTAGATATACTATCATCAATTACCATTTCTAATAATCGTAAATTATTTAGACTATTACTATCTATAACATTCTGTACTTCACTATTTGCTTTATTAATATTTAAAACTAATTTTACAAATTCTTGTGGAGTCATAGTTTTGTCACTTGATAGTCCTGATAATGTATATACCTTATCCACAAAGCCATTTCCTAATGTAGCAAATACTTTGCTTAAACCAATTTTATTCATTTTAGTTGTATTAATATTATTTTTGTTTTGAGAAAATACTGATATACTTTCTAATTTGCTTATATCTACTCCAACTAAATAATTAGTTTTATTTTTTATGTTAATTGTGTTATTTATAAACTCTGTTATACTTAGTTTACTTAAACTATTCTTCTTATTATATTTTAGAAGTAAAATTTGATTAATCTTTTTCTGCTCCATTCCAAATAAGTTTGATAATTCTTCACTATTCATTTGTTTATTAATTGTATTTAGATTGCTAAACTTTGATAATAGCTTTATATTTTGAACTGTTTCTTCATTAAAGCTGTTTACATAATTTTTATCTTCTAATACATCATTCAATACAAAATTTGAAAACTCTGAAATGGTCAATTTTATGTCAATCTTATTTACAGAAATATAATATTTATATAAGTCATTCATTGTATTGTTATCGATTCCAAAAAGATTAGCCATTTGCTTACTTGTCATTTTCTTTTGTATTGTTTGTTTACTTGTAAATTTTGATAATGTGTTTAATTTATTTTTACTTTCATTATTAATCTTACTTGCATATTTTTTATTTGTTAAAACGTCTTTGTTCATAAAGTTAATAAATTCATTTAAACTAATTTGTACATTATTATTTTTTGAAAAATAGTAAATAAAAATATCATCTAATTTACTTTTATCTATTTCTAATATATTGGCTATATCATTTGCTGTTCTTTTTTTATTCATTGAATTTACAGTAACAAAATTTTTCAACCTTGTAATATCTTTTTTCGTTTTGTCATCTATTTTTTTATTTGTTTTTTCATTTTTATAAGCTTCTTCTTCAATAAAACTGATAAAATCATTAAATGTCATCGTATTATCTCTATTTGGATTGTAATAATCATAATATAATATTTTCAATAAATAGTCATCCACACTAACATCTGAACCTAAATCATCTAATTTATTGTTTAATTTATCATAAGTTAACTTTTCATTAATTGTGTTGCCATAAGCCAATAATTCATCTACTTTTTCTTCGTTTTCAAGTTGATCCAAATACTTTGAAATTTTTTCTTCATCTTTATTATTATATATAATAGCCATCTGATTATTTTCTACAAATACTTTATTTATTTCATCCGATATTGAATCCGTGTAATCAATTCCTAAGTTTCCTTTCAATATAAAACTTGTAATAAATACTATAAGAAATAGTGGAACTGCAATAAACCTTATTTTATAACTATAACTTCCTAATTTTTTTAAACTAATATTTGGACTCTTCTTTTTAGTTTTTACTATCCATTTATCAAACATCAATATTAAAGCTGGAAGTACAAAGAAAATGCAAATTAAGCTAAATAACACACCTTTTGCTAATACAAATCCTAAATCTTTTCCTATTTTAAAGCTCATAAAAACTAATGCTAAAAGTCCAACTATTGTTGTAACAGAACTACTTGATATAGCCTGAAATGCTTTATATAAAGCATTTTTCATTGCTTTTATATTATTTTTTTCTACCTTTTTTTCTTGATCATATCTATTCATCAACATTATTGAATAATCCATTGATAATGCCATTTGTAATATTGATGTGATTGAATCTGTAATATTTGATACATTTTTAAATATAATATTTGTCCCTTTATTTAAAACTACAGCCATAAGTATTGAGGTTAAAAATAAAAATGGTTCTGTATAAGATTCACACATTATAAGCAAAATAACTAAAGCACTAACAACTGCAAGTACAATAATCCAGAATGGTAATACTGTTTTATTAGTTTCTGATACATTTCCACTTGTATAAATTGTGTAATCCTTATATTGATTTGTTATTTGGTTATATATATCACTTGCCTTTTGTGAATCGGATTTATCATCTACTGTAATAACATATAAAGTATGATTTTCTTTATTATATTTTTCTGTATTATCATAATCTACACTTTCAATGCCTTCTATAGTTTCTAATTTATCTTTTATCTCTAGTTTTTCTTGTTCTGCTAAGTTTTCAAACATTAAGTTTAAATTACTTGTCTCAGTTTCTGAAAACTCTTCTTCCATAATATCCATACCAATTCTAGTTTCTGATGTATCTGGTAAATATTCAGCTATATCATGATTAATTTTTACTTTTGATGATAATATACCTGAAATTACTGTAAAAATAATGAATAAAATTAATATCAAATGTCTTTTGTTTATTATGAAATCTGCAATTTTTTGCAAAGTGAATCCTTCCTTTCTTTTTGTTTTGCTTTTCTATTATACTCCCATTACATTTAATTAGCAAGTGATTATAAAATTCACTTGCTTTTTAATTTATTTTTATATTGAAATTTTAGTTATCTAAATTTTATGTTTACAACTTTAACCTATAACTTCTGGACTTTTGTTTCCTTTTGTTATTTTTAATGCAGACATGGCAATTTCTTTACAATATGGATCAACTATTTTATTTAAAGATCTTTCAAAGTATTGTGCATCATACCCATATGCACAGGCTTGCAATAAAAACTCAAGTTGATCAACATTTTTTATGAATTTTGCTTCATCCGTTTGCGCTTTTTCATATTCTTCCCATATTTCTAAATAATCGTTATCTTTATCTAAAGTTTGTAATACTTTTACTATTGCTTCTTTTTCTTTAATATGTTTTTCCTCTTTAGTTATATTATCATATGGGGTATAATCTCCTGCATATATTTCTCCTAATTCATGTATAATTCCCATCTTTATGCATTTTAATGTATCTAAATTCAGTTTATTATTTTCTATTATTGTTAATGCAAGAAGTGCTACTGAAAATGAATGATCAGCTATTGATTCGCATTTATCTTTATGCTCCAAACCTATTCTTACTTTTAACCATCCCTGTCTATACATGTTTTTTAATTGATTGTATTGCATATAAAATGATAGTATATCATTGTCTATTTTTTCAAATTTTTCATAAGGACTAGTATCTTTTATATAGTTATTATTTTCATCTTTTAAAATTTCCATTTAATATTCCTCCACCAATTTACTAAAAATAGATTTTTCATGATATTCATCTAATCTAGTTCAAAAGCACCTGTATATAATTTATAATATTGTCCTTTTTGAGCAATCAATTCTTCATGATTTCCTCTTTCTATTATTTTTCCCTTATCTAACACCATTATAGCTTTTGCATTTCTTACTGTTGAAAGTCTATGAGCAATTACAAACACAGTTCTTCCTTCCATTAATTTATCCATTCCATTTTGTACTATTTTTTCTGTTCTAGTATCAATGCTTGAAGTTGCTTCATCAAGTATCATTACTGGTGGATCACAAAGTGCACATCTAGCGATTGCCAAAAGTTGCCTTTGGCCTTGTGACAAATTTGCTCCATCTCCTGAAAGTTTTGTATCATATCCATTTGGAAGTCTAGATATAAAGTCATGTGCATTTGCAAGTTTTGCTGCTTCTATAACTTCTTCATCTGTTGCATCCTCTTTTCCATATCTTATATTTTCTTTTATTGTTCCTGTAAATAAATTAGTGTCCTGAAGAACCATTCCTAGTGATAATCTTAAATCATGTTTTTTTATTTTGTTTATATTTATACCATCATATCTAATCTTTCCGTCTTCAATATCATAGAAGCGGTTAAGTAAATTGGTAATCGTAGTTTTTCCAGCTCCAGTTGCACCAACAAAGGCGATCTTTTGTCCAGGTTTTGCATATAAACTAATATTATGTAATACTGTCTTATTTTCTTCATATGCAAAATCCACATCTAAAAGTTCAATATATCCTTTTAATTCAATATATTCAATTCTTCCATCTGAATGTGGATATTTCCATGCCCATTTTCCGTTTTTTTCATTTACTTCAATAAGTTTGCCATTTTCTTCTTTTACATTTACTAAAGAAACATATCCTTCATCCTTTTCTGGCTCTTCATCCATAAACTCAAATATTCTTTTTGCTCCTGCAATAGCCATAACTATTGAATTTAATTGACGAGAAACTTGATTTATAGGTCTTATAAATGTTTTACTTAATTGCAAGAAAGCTACAATTAATCCAACTGTAACATTTCCAATCCCATTAACAGCAAGTAAACCACCAACTAATGCTAGTACTGCATATAATGTATTTCCTAAATTTCCATTTACGGGTCCAATGGAATTAACAAATTTATTTGCATTATATACATTTTGTGATAACTCTTCATTTAATTTGTCAAACTTTTCTTTTGCTCTATCTTCATAGCAAAATACCTTTACTACCTTTTGACCATGTATCATTTCCTCTATATATCCATTCAACTTACCAACTGCTTCTTGTTGCTTTATAAAATACTTTCCACTCCTTGATGTCATGAATTTAGTTACCAATAATATTATCCCTAGGAAAGCTAAAACTACAATTGTTAAATATATGTTTGTTATTATCATTGAAATAAATATTACAACTATGGTTGTAATTACTGAAAATGTTTCTGGTATACTTTGAGATATCATTTGGCTTAATGTATCTGTATCATTAGTATAACGACTCATTATATCTCCATGAGAATGTGTATCAAAATATCTTATAGGTAATTTCTGCATATTTATAAACATTTCATCACGAATTTCTTTTAATGTTCCTTCTGATATTTTAACCATCAATCTAGTAGATAAAAAGCTTGCTATTACACCAATAGCATAAATTATAATCATTGTTACTATTGGCTTTATAAGCACTATATACACAGAGTTTTGATTTCCAACAAGTGGTACTATATAATCATCTATTAAAGTTTGCAAATATAGATTTGCAGCAACTGATGATGCTGTGGTTAGCAAAAGACAAACTATTACCCAAAATAATCTAAATTTGTAACTTTTAGTAATATATTTTAATACTCTTGCTAAAACTTTAAAGTCTATTTTCCCTTTATTTTTATCTTCCAATTACTCCTCGCCTCCTTTTGCTTGAGACTCATATACATCTTTATATATTTCATTTGAAGCGAGCAATTCTTCATGAGTTCCTATTGCATCAATCATTCCATTATTTAATACAATAATTTTATCAGCATCTTTTACTGATGAAATTCTTTGTGATATGATAATTTTAGTAGTATTAGGAATATCTTCAATAAATGCTTTTCTTATTAAGCTATCAGTTTTAGTATCTACTGCACTTGTAGAATCATCCAAAATAAGTATTTTAGGATTTTTTAGTAATGCTCTTGCAATACATAGTCTTTGTTTTTGTCCTCCTGATACATTTGTTCCACCTTGTTCTATATATGTATCATATCCGTTTGGAAATGTTTGTATGAACTCATCAGCTTGTGCTAATTTACAAGCTTTTTCCATTTCTTCATCTGTAGCATCTTCTTTTCCCCAACGAAGATTTTCCTTTATGGTTCCCGAAAATAATTCATTTTTCTGTAGTACCATTGCCACCTGATTTCTTAATGATTTAATATCATAATCTCTAACATCAACTCCACCAACTTTTATAGATCCACTTGTTACATCATATAATCTTGGTATTAATTGTACTATGGTTGATTTTGATGAACCGGTACCACCAATTATTCCAACTGTTTCTCCTGATTTTATATTTAGGTTTATATCCTTTAAACATAATTTATTTTTATCGTTTACATAACTAAAATTGACATCTTCAAAAACAATGGACCCATCTTTTACTTCTTTTACTGCATTTTCTTTATTAGTTAAATTACTTTTCTCGTCCATGAGCTCTACTATTCTTTCACCAGATGCTCTTGAAATCATTATTGTAACAAGTACCATTGAAAGCATCATCAAAGACATTAATATTTGCATGGTATAAGATATTAAACTTGTAAATTCTCCAGTTGTTAAATTGTTTCCAATAATTTCAACTCCACCAAACCATGAAATAAGTACAATAATAGTAGCTACTGTAAATTGCATCAATGGATTATTTAATGCAACTATTTTTTCAGCTTTTGAAAACTCGTTATATATTAGATCTGACGTTTTATAGAACTTATTTATTTCCTTATCTTCAGTTACAAATGATTTTACTACCCTAACTCCTCTTACATTTTCTTCAACTGTATTGTTAAGTTTATCATATATTGAAATTGCATGTTCAAATATTGGATGTGCTTTTGTTGCAATAAGATATAGTCCTAAACCTAATAATGGAACTGCTAATAAAAATATTAATGCAAGTTTGATATTTATAAAGAATGCCATTATTAATGAGAATATAATTATAAGTGGTGCTCTTACAGCCATCCTAATTATCATTTGAAATGCCATTTGAATATTATTTATATCTGTAGTATGTCTTGTTACAATACTAGAAGTAGAAAATTTATCAATATTTGAAAAAGAAAAATCTTGTACATTATAATAAATCTTTTTTCTTACATTCTTGGCGAAACCTGCAGTTGCCTTAGCAGCATAGTCTCCAGATTTTACACCTGTATATATTGCTATAAATGAACATATAATTAATAAAATTCCTATATAAATAATTGTTTTTGAATCACCTTTATTTATTCCATTGTCTATTAGAAAAGCCATTAAATATGGAATTATAACATCAAATGCACATTCTATTCCTACATATACAGGTGTTAATATGGTTTCTTTTTTAAATTCTCCTATACACTTAGCTAGTTTCTTAATCATTTTAGCCTCCACACTACTTTTTTATAAATAATAAGGTAGTTTTATCTATTCTTTTTTGTTCTCCTTAATTACTTTAATATATCATTTAAAGTTTCTATTAATTTTTGAATGTCAATTGGTTTAGCTAAATGTCCATTCATTCCTGCCTCTTTAGCTGCATTCTTATCTTCTTCAAATGCATTTGCTGTCATAGCAATAATAGGAATATTAGCTATCTTCTTGTTTTTGAATTTTCTAATAACTTTGGTTGCTTCATATCCATCCATAATCGGCATCTGAATATCCATTAAAACTAAATCAAAATAACCTGGTTGTGAATTTGATAATATATCACATGCTATTTTTCCATCTTCTGCACATTCTACTAAAAATCCAAAATCCTGAAGATATTCTGTTGCAATTTCTCTGTTCATCATATTATCTTCTACAAGTAAAATTCTTCTACCTGAGAAATCTACATCCTGTTGTTGTACTTGATTTTGATTATTTTTTTCTAACCCACAAACCTTTGTTAATATTCTTGCTAAATCAGATGGGAATAAAGGTTTACTAATAAATTCAGTAACACCAGCTTCTTTTGCTTCTTGTTCAATTTCTCCCCAATCATATGCAGAAAGTAAAATTATTGGAGCACTCTTTCCCACTGCTTTTCTAATTCTTCTTGTGGTTTCAATACCATTCATATCTGGCATTAACCAATCAATAAGATATACTTGATATTTTTCTTTCATCTGGATTGCTTCCTTGCTACGTTCTACTGCTTCTTTTCCATACATTGTCCAATCAGGTTTTAATCCAAGTTGTCTAAGCATATGAGATATGCTTTGGCAAGAATTCATGTCATCATCAACAACTAATGCTCTTACTCCCTGTAATTCCTTGACAATTTCTATATTTTTATGGCTTTCCTGTAATTTGAATTCAAGAGTAACTGTAAATTCACTACCTTTTCCAACTTCACTTTCTACACTTATAGTTCCTCCCATCATGTCAACAATATTTTTTGTAATAGCCATTCCAAGCCCTGTTCCTTGAATTCCACTAACAGTTGTATTACGTTCTCTTGCAAATGGTTCAAAAATTTCATCTAAAAATTCTTTTCCTATGCCAATTCCCGTATCCTTTATTTTAAATTCATAAATTCCATAACCTTTTTTAGTTACTTCTTTTTGAGTGATACGTACTGATATTACTCCTCCCGGTTGTGTAAATTTAATTGCATTTGATATTAAATTTATCAAAATTTGATTTAATCTTAATTTATCACAATATATATTTTCATCTGTAACATCAACAGTATCAATAACTAATTCCATTTGCTTTGCATGAATATCTGCTTGTATAATATTTTTTATACCATGAAGTATTTCTGCAAGATTTTCTTCTTTTTCTTCAATATTTACTCTTCCTGACTCAATTCTGCTCATGTCTAACACATCATTTATTAAAGAGAGTAAATGATTTGATGACTGATTAATTTTTTCTAAATAATCTTTTACACGTTCTTTGTTATCTATATGATTTATTGCAAGTGATGTAAAACCAATGATTGCATTCATCGGTGTACGAATGTCATGTGACATATTATTTAAAAACGTCGTTTTTGCTTTACTTGCTTGTTCTGCCATAGCCAGTGCTGATTCTAATTCATCACGATGTTTTACTTCAAACTTTACTAGTTTCTTTTGAGAATGATTTCTAAAAATTAGCACAATTACAACAAAAACTACAAAAAATACAAATCCCATAAGTCTAGCAATCATCGTTAGAAGTCTATTACTTCTGTTTTGAAATACTTCTGTTGGTACTGACATTACAAAATACCAGTTTAAGGATTCCATCGGTGTACAAGACATAACTCTTTCTTTTCCATCTAATACATAACGCACTGAAAAAGATTCTTTTCTTTCTATTTTTTCACGTATTTCTTGTAAAGTAGTATCTTCTATTGTTGCACTTTCCATAACCTTAAAGAAATTATCTCTTTCAAAAAGGTTACTATTAGCATATATTGAAACTAAATAGTTTCCAGCCATATCAATTACACTACTATATCCTAATCCATTATAGCTATCAATTTTTAGTTCATCTGATAGTGAATAAATATCGTAATAGCATGCAACATATTCAAATGTAACATCATTAACTTTAAAAGGCTCTATCTTAGCTCCTAATAATAGTAATTCTCTTCTATTATCACCATTAATAATGTCATTATTTTCTCTTCTATATACAAATTTTTCACTTTTAGAATTTTTACATAATTCTAGCAATTCTTTATCATCTTTTATTGTATAAGTACTGCTATATGCTTTGCCATCTGACGATACTAAAACAATTGACAATCCTTCTAAGGTTTGTGCTTTTATGTTTAATTGATCTGTTACATCTTTTATACTGTCTAATTTTGATTGCATAACTTCTGTTGCTACACCTTTTATTTCTCTCCATCTGTGTTCTAACCCAGACATTATTGCCATTTCATCATGTTTAGATAATTCTTCCATACTTAAAATAGAATTATTAATAATTCTTTCAGTAAACATTTCTGTAAATGCCTTATATCCATATAAAATTGCAGGTATTGTAATAATAAGTGAAATTATAATCACAAGATTACTTCTTTTTATTTTTTTAATCCTTGCTCTTATTGTTTTATCTATTTTTTCTTTTTTATCTTTGTGGCTATTTTTCATTCACTTCACTCCTTCATCGTTTGTTGTTCTTTTTCTGTTGCTTCTATTAAGTCTTCTTTAGCATCATCAAAACATTCTAATAGCTTAGGTGAAAAAATTCCACATTCTCCATCATGAATCATGCGAATAGCATCTTCAATGGTGAAAGAATTTTTGTAAACTCTTTTACTAACAAGTGCATCATAAACATCTGCAACTGATACAACTTGTGCACAAATAGGAATCGCATCTCCTTTTAATCCATCTGGATATCCCCTTCCATCATATCTTTCATGATGATAACGGCATATATTATAACAATAACGATAAAATTCATTTTCTTCTTGTTTAAAGTTTTCAAGCATTTTGCAACCATAGATAGTATGTTTTTTCATTTCTGCATATTCTTCTTCTGTTAATTTTCCTGGTTTTAGTAAAATGCTATCTGGAATTGCTATTTTTCCAATATCATGAAGAGCAGATGCATTTACCATTAATTCAATCTGTTCATCTGTTAATTGATCTTCTGTATGTAATACTTTCCAATGTCTTAATATGATTTTTGTGAATTTTTTTACTCTTTGTATATGTTCACCAGATTCTAAGCTTCTAAACTCGACTACAGAACTTAGTGCATTTATCAAGAAGTCATTACTTTGCTCTAGCTTTTTCTTGCTTTCATATAGTTCTTGAGTTCTAATTTCCAATTCATTTTCAATTGAAATTCTATGCTCAAATAGCTCTATAATATTTTGAGTTCTACGTGTTACTACAGCAGGTTCAAATGGTTTATAAATAATATCCGATGCTCCAAGCTCATATGCTTTTACATCGCTTTCAACAGTTGCCTCTCCTGTAATCATAATTACTGGAATAGTATCCATCATTCCATTAAGTACCATATGTTTCATTACCTCTAGCCCATCTTTTTTTGGCATAATTAAATCAAGAAATAATAAAACAATTTCATCCTTTTTCTCATCTAATATTTGAATAGCCTCTTCTCCATTACTTGCCTCTAAAATATTAAATTTACCTTCAAAAATATCTTTTAATAATTCTCTATTTATTAGTACATCATCTGCAATTAATAATGTATTTCTCTTCATAACTATTTCCTTTCCTATATGACTTTTTTTATTTCATTAACTACTATTTCGTATTTTTCTACGACTTCAGGAAAGATTTCAACTGCCTTTTCAAAATTCTTTGCCCTTAGTTCTTCAGTTATTTCTTCTACAACTTTACTAAGTGAACTAAACGCCATATTTTGGCAAACGCCTTTTAATGTATGTGCTGCTCTAAAAGCAGAATCACAGTCATTCATTTCAATTGCATTTTTCAATTGCATATATGATTCATCTGCTAAAAAAAATTTCAAATATTTTTGTATACGTTCATCATTTTGCATTCTAGAAATTGCTGTTTCATAATCTCCTTCTATATTTTGGTATAATTGCTTAATCATGACATCCTCTCCTTTTAAAAATTTTATCGCCTATTTTTCGTAATTGTATCTTTCTTATATCATTCCTTATAGAAAAAGTCAATTAATAACATATTTTACTATAAATTTATAACTAGATAATTTACATTCTTTTTACTTTATTGATATAATCCTCTTAGGAGGTTATATTATGCTTTATACTATTGTTAATATGATATTGGTTATTATTGCTTTAGTCTTTATCTTTTTAGGTCTATATTCAAAGAAGGATTTGCAAGGCAATACTATAACTAACTTTTATAAAAAATTAAAATTATTTGTAAATGAAAATTACAAATTTTTAATAATATTTCTTTTTATTGTAACAGTCTTTACATCTATTTATAAAATAGGTACAGTTCCATATGGTATGCATGTGGATGAAGCGGGTATGGCATATGATGCTATTTCAATTTCAAAATACGGAGTTGATAGATATTTAAACCAATTTCCTGTTTACCTAACTAACTACGGTGGCGGTCAAAGCGCAATGTATGCATATCTTGCAATCCCATTTATAAAATTATTTGGCTATAGTCCAATAGCTGTTAGAATGCCTGCTGTTATACTTAGACTAATCATTTTTATTTGTGGCTTTTTTACAATAAAAAACGAAAAAAGCAAAACGAAAAGCTTAACATTCCTACTTTTGTTAACAACTGTTCCTTATTTTATTATGCAATCTAGGTGGGGCCTTGACTGCAACTTATTAGTAGGATTTTTAACTATTTCAATTTGCTTATTAATACAAGCGATTAATAAAAATTCTTATAAAATATTAATTGCAAGTGGAATATTATTTGGATTAAGTTTATATACCTATGCACTTTCTTATATTATAATTCCTATTTTATTATTTTTTATTTGCATTTATCTTTTATATATAAAAAAATTAAATTTTAGAAAACTAATAGTCTTAGGAATACCTATTTTTTTATTAGCACTTCCACTTATGCTAATGATATTAATTAATAATGGATATACAAATGAATTTAAAGGTTTTATTACAATTCCTCTCCTAAGAAATTATAGAGGAGCAGAAATTTCTTTGCATAATATTCCAAACAATTTATATATTTTTACTTCAATTTTAAGTTATGACAATCCTGGAGTATTTGGAAATCTGCTAATTTATAATTCTTTACCTTATTTTGGTACAATATATTACTTTACTATACCATTTTTTATTATTGGTTTATTAGACTCATTTACAAAATTGTATCATTCTATCAAGAAAAAAGAATTTAATATAAGTAACATTTTTCTATTTTGGCTTTTCAGTGTTGTTATTTGTCAATTACTAATTGTAGAACCAAATATCAATAAAGCTAATGCTATTTTTGTACCAATTGTATATTTTTCAGCTATGGGAATTGTATATTGCAGTAAAAAAATCAAGTTATTAATTGTACTTATTTGCATCATATTACTTATAAATTTTGCTTTGTTCTTCAACTATTATTTTTACCATTATAATGAAGATAATATGAATCAATACTTTTTTGCAACAAGTTATTTAGATGCTGTAGAATATGCAAGAAGCCTTCAAAAAGAAACAATTTACATTGAACCCAATTTAACATCTCAAAGCTATATTCACATACTGTTAAATAATCAAGTTTCACCTTATGAATATAGTGAAAATAATATAAAAACTACTTATAATAATAGTGAAATTACATATGTTTTTGGAATTCCTGAAGAAATTTCTGATATGAATGCAGTTTATATTATTGGAAATAATGATTACTTATTAAATTTATTAAAGTCTTACAATTTTAGTGTTGCAAACTTTGGAAATATTTCAGTATTTTACCAAAATAATAACTAATCTCATATTTTGCTTAATTTTCAAAAATAAGATGTCATGTCTAAAAATATTTACATGGCATCTTATTTTTTATATTAATTTTTCCTTACTTAATAATCTTTTATTTCAAAGTAATTATATGAATTGCAATCTAGTTTATCTTCAAAAAAAATTGAAAGATTTTTTGTTTTTATTAATTTTTCTTTATCCTTTTTTTCCAAATTTTTAATTTGAAATTCTAATTTGGAAGCTAAAATTCTGTTTTTACTTTCCCACACTGCTTCTATATTCTTTACTCGATGCCTTAATGTATATTTAGCACATTTATCTCCTTGAGTAACATGCTCATTCCATCTACGTTTTACATCAGTGGTAATCCCTGTATAAATTGAATTATCTATGCATCTAATCATATAAGTATAATACATGTTTTCTTTTCCTTTTATTTTAATTTTTTATAAAAAATGTATGGACTTTTTTCTTTTAATTGTGTATGATTATATCGTACAAATGGAAAAAAAACAATATTTATATTTGTTTTATGAGGATTAATTGAAAATTTCATATTTATCCGTCCTTTGAAAAAAGAAAGTGAGGAAAATTTTTATGAAAAAAAACATTTTTAAAGTAACTTTTATTTTTTTTATTATATGTGGTATTTTAGGTAGTTATGTATATGCTACAGATATTGACATAAATTTACCTAGTATTACACCTCCTGCAAATGAAGATACTAATAATGATCCAGAAACACCTGCTGAGAATCAAACTCCAGATACTGAAGATCCTAATTCCGAAAATCCTGATGGAGAAAATCCAACTGAAGAGAATCCAGATGGTGAAAATTCTGGTGATGGTTCGGATATTGCACCACTTGATGATGGTTCTGAAACTATAGACTCAGAAGTATTACAACCAAGTACACTTTCTAATGCTCCTGAAGATGGATTAGGTACTACTAATATTATTAATATAATATTAATTACAGTTGGTGTTATTCTTATTTTGCTTTCTATAGCAATTTTAATTCGTTTGAAATAATTATCATTTATATACATTTATCTTATAAAACTTTGATTTATGCATCAAAGTTTTTTTGTTGCTCTTCTCTTCCACTTTTTATCAGAATATTTTAATATAAAAAAATTAATAATAATATTGAGCAATTAAACTCAATTCTGCAAAAAGGAGGTTTGTCAAATATGAAAAAGAAATTTTTAATTTCCATACTTTTATTATCTATTATTGCACTTTTTACTATTCCTTATACATTTGCTGCAAATAACAACAATAACAATAATAATAACAACAATAATAATGGTATGAATAATACTGTAAACGGAATTCGTAATTTTGTTGGTGGTGCTGAAAATGTAATAGAAAATGCTGGAAAAGGTGTTGTTGATGGAGTAAGAAGCGGAGTTAATGCAATGGATAACAACAATGGCACAGATCAGAATAATACTAGAACCACTATGGATAATGGTTCAAATGCCAATTCAAACGCAGGGCAAAACGCAGGACAAATGACAGGTACTAATGGTGGATACACAACAACTAGAACATCTGCTGATGCAGGTATTACTAATATGTTTGCTAATGTTTCAGATAGTGTATGGACATGGTTAATTATTGCAATTGTAGCTATTGTAATTATTGCTTTAGTAATGTATTATGCAAAACAAAACAATACAACAAATTATTATCATGATGATGATGATGACAAATAACTAAAAAAATTATTATAACATGTGTGCTTTTCTTGACACACATGTTATAATATTAATTAATTATTTAATAATGAAAGGGTTACATATGTCAAGAAAAATAATCGCTACCAATCCTGTAGCAAAACATAATTATACAATTATAGATACTTTAGAAACTGGAATTGTACTTTCTGGTACTGAAATAAAATCTATACGTAATGGTAAAGTGAATTTAAAAGATAGTTATGCTAATATAAAAAATGGCGAAGCATATATTTATGGTATGCATATTAGCCCATATGAGCATGGAAATATTTTTAATAAAGACCCTCTAAGAGATAGAAAACTTTTATTAAATAAACATGAAATTAATAAATTAATTGGTTTAATAAAGCAAAAAGGTTACTCTCTTGTACCTATTAGCTTATATTTTTCTGGTAATTTTGTAAAACTAGAACTTGGAATTGGAAAAGGGAAAAAATTATATGATAAACGTGAAGACATTGCCAAAAAAGATGCTCAATTACGTATTCAAAAAGAATTTGGAAAACATTTATAATTCTATTTAAAGAGGGGGTCCTAAAATAGGAACCCTCTTATGCTTTATTACTAGAACCAAACACATCTCTAATTTTATGTGCTACAGTTTTCTCAATTAATTCTCTTGCTGGTAACATATATTTTCTAGGATCAAAAGCAGATGGATCTTCAGAAAATACTTTTCTAATAGCTGCTGTCATTGCCAATCGTAAATCAGTATCAACATTTATTTTAGAAACACCTTTTAAACTTGCTTCATGTAGCATTTCATCAGGTACTCCCTTTGCCCCAGGTATATTTCCACCATATTGATTACACATTTCTACTAATTCAGGAATAACTGTAGAAGCACCATGTAGTACAATTGGAGTATTAGGTAATTTTTCTTTTACTTTTTGTAATATATCAAATCTTAGTTTTGCCTCTCCTTTAAATTTATAAGCTCCATGACTAGTACCAATTGCTATTGCCAATGAATCACATCCCGTTCTTTCTACAAACTCCCTTGCTTGCTCAGGATCTGTGTACATTGCATCTGATGCAGATACATTAACCTCATCTTCAATTCCAGCAAGTTTTCCAAGCTCTGCTTCTACTACTACTCCCTTACTATGTGCATACTCTACTACTTGTTTTGTTAATGCAACATTTTCTTCAAAATCATATTTTGAACCATCTATCATTACTGAAGAGAAGCCATTATCAATACACATTTTACATGTTTCAAAATCTGGTCCATGATCTAAATGTAATGCAACTGGAATATCATATTCTTGAATTGCTGCCTCGACCATTTTATTTAAGTATCCTATTCTTGCATATTTTATAGCACTAGAAGATGCTTGCAAAATTACTGGTGAATTTTCTTTTCCTGCTGCATCTACAATACCTTGTATAATTTCCATATTATTAACATTAAAAGCTCCGAATAGCAAAATGTTCTTTCATTGATTTTTCAAACATTTCTTTCGTTGTTACTAATGGCATAAAAATCACTCCTTCTTTATTTTATGTCATAATTTTATTGCTAATTATTTTAAAAGTCAATATATCATATTGCTAGATTTTAAGTAGTGTTTTTTTCACAATAATGATTTTTCCTTATAACCTCAATATTATAATTTACAAATTTAATTAAATTTGACAAAAAGTTCTTTCTTTGTTGACAAAAAGGCTATATGATGTTAAAATATATACACCAAACGTAGTTAAGCAATACCAAAATATGACTATATTTGGGAGAAACGTTTAGGAGGAATTTTATGGGCTCAAAATGTCGGTTTTATGTTGACATCCAGTCTTTGAGCAGTGGTGTCACCGGATCTTGTCACTTATGCATTGTAAGATATCCGGATTGTACTTTTTCGCGGTTTATTGTAGACTGCGGACTGTTTCAAGGCACTGACGAAAAAGGAGATGAAAATTTTACTTTCCCTTTCAATGCTAATAACATTGATTTTGTTCTAGTAACTCACAACCATGTAGATCACATCGGAAGACTTCCTCTCTTATATAAGAACGGCTATGAAGGTAAAATTTATACCACACCGCCTACTTCTATGTTACTTCCTTTGTCACTTTATGACAGTTTTAAAGTTTTAAAGGATACTTGTAAGAGAAGAAATATTCCTACACTTTACAGTGATTCAAATGTCGGCCAAGCATTAAAAAATGTTCAACCAATTCCATTTTGTAAGTCAGTTGAATTAACCGAAAATATCAAAGTAACCTTTTTCTACAATGGTCATCTCATTGGCGCAGCTCTTATATTAGTAGAAATTTCTTATCCTGGCGAGGAAAATATCAATCTTTTGTTCACAGGGGATTATAACAACAAAAATATCTTTTTTGATGTTCCCCCACTTCCACAAGAAGTACTAGACCTACCCATTAACATTATGCAAGAATGTACCTATGGCTATATGGATTCTGATGAAATTGCTCAATCTTTTGAAACTAATATCTTAGAAGCTATAAATAATAATGCTTCAATAGTTGTTCCCGTTTTTTCTCTCGGGCGTTCTCAAGAGATTTTGTACTTTTTGAAGAACCTGCAAGAAACTGGTAAGCTCAGTACAAGTATTCCCACTTACTTTGATGGTAGGCTTGCTCATAGATATACAGAGCTTTACTTGAAAAAGGATTTGGGAATAAAAGATGAAATGACTGATTTCCTTCCAAGTGGTTTGCAATTTGTAGATGCTAGCATTCGAGATTCCATTATTGAAGACAATCATTCAAAAATTATTTTAACTACTTCTGGAATGGGCTCTTATGGACCAGCACAGCTTTATATCCCAGCTTTTATCAAACGCGAAAACGCATTAATTCACTTTACTGGCTATACTGCTGAAGGAACACTTGGCCATCGTTTGAAGACTGCCGAAATTGGTGATTTTGTTAAAGTTGGTGGACTTATAGCTGAAAAGAAAGCTCGTGTAGAATATACTACTGAATTTTCTGCTCACGCAAAAGCTGATGAACTAATCACATTTTTACAGCAATTTACCAATATAAATCTTGTTCTTTTAAATCATGGTGAAGAAACTGTTAAAGAAAATTTTGCCAAGCGTGTCATCAAGCAAGTCCCAGCCAAGAATGTTGGAATTGCTAGTAGAGATACCTTTTTCCGCATTTCAGCATATCACTTAATTAAAACCATGTCCACAAAATTTCAGTAAGCTTTTAGCTTTCTAAATTAAAGAGGTTATCCTAGAATAGGAACCCAAAAGCCAAAATTCTATTTAAACCCTAATTGAGTTTTATATTCAATTGGGGTTTTATAATTTAGTGCATAACTTGGTCTATATTCATTATTTATAAAAATGCTGTTGCAAAAAAATAGTAAACTGCTATAATATAAATGTAAAAATAAAAAAACAAAGGATAATTTGAAATGAGCAAATGTCTTTTACAAAAGACAAAGAAAGGAAGAATTTTATTATGAAAAATTTTAAAAGAAATGTTGATGGTATTACACTTATTGCGTTAGTTGTAACCATAATCGTGCTTTTAATTTTAGCAGGAATATCGATTAATATGTTAATTGGAAAAAATGGAATTATACGAAGCGCTGGACAAGCAAGTGAAACTACAAAAGATGTGTCAGAAGATGAACAATTAAAACTTGCGGTAGCAGATGCTTTAATTTATGGAACAGGAACACTTACAACAGATAATGTAAGACAAGGTTTAATAAGTGAATTTGGAGAAAATAAAGTAACAGATACTACTTTCACAGGAACTGGACCTTGGACATTTAAAGGAGAAAGAAAGACTTATACAATAGAAAAAAATGGAAAGATAACATCAGAAGGTACACCCATATCTCCAACAGAAGAAAAATTAGCAAAAAAAGTATTATTAATAAATCCAGATGCATCTACTGATTATGGAAAAAGTCCATATGTAACATATAATAATATATTATGTAGAGTATTTTATAATGATACTGATCACGGATTACAAATAATATCAGCAGATAATGAAGGGAATGTAACATTAGGGTCTGATAGTGATTTTAATGAAGCAAAAAATGACTATAATGATTTGGTAAATATATTAAATAATAAAGCAAAAGATTATATGTCAGAAGCAGATAAAGCAGATGTAACAGATGAAAATAAAATAGCAATAGATGCAAGAAGTTTAGGAAGTATAGCAAAATTACAAGGTGGAAAATTTCAAGGTGATTCAGTAACAGAAATGGAATTTGAAAGCAGTTATAATTATTTTACAGGTTATAATAGGCAATTTAAAGTTGCAGATAATAATTATGAAGATGATGCACTTGAAACTACTGGCCAATTAAAGAAATTAGGTTTAAATGCAACTTCAAGGACTTGGCTGGCGTCGCGCGAAACTTCCTCGAGCGAGTACAGCACGTGGTTCATACATCGATCGGTTTTACCTGATAATTCGTACGATTACAGAGGTGGTTACTTCTTAAGCTTTTTATATAATGGTGTTGGGCCGAAGGGTGGCCCTAAGGATTATAGAAAACCCTCTGCTGGTTTTCGCCCTGTCTTCCTTCTATCATCTGATGTCAAGATAAAAAGTGGAGATGGAACGAAGAATGCGCCTTATGAACTGGAGATATAATATATTATATTATGCTATTGAATTTCTCATATTAAACAAATTTGAACGTGAATAACCTTTTCCCATTTTCTTTGTAAGTCTTTTAGATAGTTCTATTTTTTACCTCATTATAAAACCCCAATTGAATATAAAACTCAATTAGGGTTTAAATAGAATTTTTGTGTCTACTTTTTGTTGACAAGTCCAATTTTTTACTGGAATTTTTGCATTCGGGTTCCTATTCTAGGACACCCTCTTTTTTTCTTAAAAAATCTATACTTTTTTAGTCTCTTGTTTCATATTTGTAACTACTACACATAGATTCATCTGGTTCTTTTGTTTCACATCCAATAATAGGTGTTACAACAATTTGATCTAATTTGCATTCTTGATATTGATTATTATTATGTTTGCAACTAGTTACAGTACAATTAATTTTTTGATTCTTTTCCATAAAAAAGCCTCCTTTAAACATTTTCCAATATTATTATGTCTATTTTTTTCTATTTTATTATTTTTTAAATATAATATTTAGGCTTTTAATATGAAAAAATTTTTTTATAATAACTCTTTAATTATTACTATTCTCATTTTTGGCATAATATATAAATCCTGTAATTTCAGCTTTATCAACATATTTATCATAAATATGTTCCCCTTCTTTTTCAATATAGCTTTCATCTTCTATTTCAATTAAACATTTATCAAGTTGGTTCCATAAAGTAATTTTTATGTTTTTTTCTATAATATCAGAATATCCTGCAATACTAATCCAGCTATTTTCTTCTTTTGCGAAATTACACTCATTTATATTATAATTTGATTTTAAAAGCTCATTTGTTTTGTCAATTCCAGCCGATTCTAGTATAAATCCAACTAATACTTCATATATTTTTCCATCATTTTTAGTAAAGTCGTTTTTTATAAACGCATCTAAAATACAAATTAATTCTTCCCATCCAATAGGAAATGTTAATTCATAATAAATTTTAGTAATATTCTCTTCCTTTTCTATATTTTTTAATTGCATAAAAAAACTCCTCTCATTAATAATAATTTATCATAAATATGTTATTTTAACAATATATTTATAATAAAAAATAAGCTGATATTGTATCAACTTATTTTTACAATTTTCTATATTTTGTTTTATATAAAGTAATTAAAAATCAATAATAATATTGCTCCTACAATAAGTAAAGTTCCTATTATTATAGCCTTAGATGATTTCTGTAACTTTTTATTTACTAATGCCACAATTCCTAAAATAAACAATACAATTACAATTGCTATACTACTTCCTTTTTTAACTTTGTCCATTGTAGTAGTAGTATCTGGTGGTGGTCCATACAATGCAGATTCTATAACAGTACTACTTATCGTGTTTGTATTATTATATACATTTTCTGGTGGTGGCCCATATAATGCAGTCTCCTCAATTATATCTGCTACCTTTATATTACTTTCTTTCATTTTTTTCTCCTTTCATTCTAAAATTTTATTTAAGCATATTTTATTTCTATCTACATATCTTATAAAAGTAAATCTTTATTCTAGTTTTGCATAAATATTTGTTGACCCTTAATCAAATTATAGTTAATTAATTCACTTGTGTCTAAATTTTCTTTATGCATATCAATTCCACTAATTTGACTGTTTTCATAAGTAGTATAATAATATATTCCTTTATCCATATTACAACAAGAACTATAAATAGTTATTTCATATTTTTCTTCTCCCATATGAACACAGCCTCTTTGTTGATATACAGATTCTAGTATGTGGAAGAATTGACTTATGCTTTCTGATTCTGAATCTCCGGATTTTGAATTTAATTTAGTAAATGTTGCTTTTACAAACCTTGAAGCAGATGATAGGTCCCCTGGTAGTCCTATTGCACCCATTCCACGACTATATGTTTCTAGATTCAATTTTTTTGAAAAATTATTTATTGGTTGTTCTGTTGATAAACTCATATAATTATTTAAATTAAATAATTGAATGTCAAAAGTTGGATTATTAGTAAGAACTCCAACCTGGTTATCATATATCTTTAGTCCATCTTTAACGCTTTCAACTGTTATCGACCTTTCTTTATCTGCAATTATCCAATGTAATGGTGATGCTGGTAATTCATCGCTAAAATTAATTTTTGCAATATTTATATTTTCTAATAATTTTTTTGTTTCTTCAATAGTTGAACATTGTGATAAAATATATGGTATAAATTCAAAAGGTGCTATATTGCTTTTTTCAGCTTCTATATTTTTGTAATCTGCATTTACTGGAAAATTTAATCCAGCCATTCCCAGTCCTTTTTCATTTATTGCATCATAATAAAGTGGATAATTATTTGCAACATATGCCATTCCTATAATTGCATAATGATTATTTATACTTTCTACTTGTCTAAATTTTAATTCATAATTTCTAGGAGTTATAGTAATTGTCTCTTTGTATGAATATTCTAAATCTAAATTTCTTCCAAAGTAATGATTATTTGTAAAATAAGTTATTGCTGTACACATACTTTAAATTCCTCCTTAAAATATTTTTTTATGATAACATTATATACTTTTATTTTTATTTTTTAAAGAACTTTTATTTTTTTACAAATAATTTTACTAGTATTGCTACTCTAGACAATTTTATATTTGTAATACTAACTTCAAAACAACCTCAAAAAAGTTTTTTGAGGTTGTTTTTATAATTATATTTCTGCACAATTATTTGCTTTTAATTGCCTATTTTCTGTATTTTGAATTACTTTACAATCCTTTGGTTCTTTAAAACTTAAGTACCAAGCCATTCCATTTCTATCTTTCTCTATTTGAGCATTTCTTGCTTGAAGTTCTGCAAATGTTTGAGGTGATGGCAAAATTACTGGCTCACATGGTACCCAGTTTGCAGGCATTGAAGCGTTATTTGCGTCTGCTACTTGTAAAGCTGTTAATGCTCTTAAAATTTCTGGAATACTTCTTCCTACATTCATTGGATATACTAATATAAGCCTTACTATACCTTTATCATCTATAATAAATACATTTCTTACCGTTTCAGTTGTACTTACGTCATTTGAAATCATCCCATATTTTCTAGCAATTTGCCCATTTCTATCTGCTATTATTGGAAATGGCACCTTAATTCCTGTTTTTAAGTAGATATCATAAATCCAAGCTAAATGTGAGGCATTGCTATCTACGCTTAAGCCAACTAAGCTTGTATTTAGCCTTTCAAAATACGGATTTGCTTTTGATAGTGCTATAATCTCCGTCGTACACACGGGGGTAAAATCTCCAGGATGTGAAAATAATACTACCCATTTTCCTTTATATTGATTAAGTGATATTCTTCCCATAGTTGTATTGGCTTCAAAATCTGGAGCATATGTACCAATTTTTACATTTCCATTCATCATTATTTCATAGTCCATGAAAAAAACTCCTTTCATTTTTTGTATATTATATGAAAAGAGTTTATTTTTGTTACTTATACTTTGCAATAACTTAATAAGTAAAAAAATAACTACATTAAAAGAGCCACTATTTCTAGTAACTCTTAAAAATAAGAGCCTTACCCTTTTATACTGTTAATCCAATAAAATCTATCAACCAACCTGAAACACAAGCAAAAGCTATAATATAAGCTAGGTAAATTATAAAGTTTTTAATTCCTAATATAATTTTTAATGCTCCTAAATTTGTTACTTTTGTTCCAGGTCCAGTAATCATAAATGCTGTTCCTGCTCCCATACTCATTCCAGAATGTAACCATTCTTGTAAAAGTGGTATTGTTCCTCCACCACATACATAGATAGGAACACCTATTGTTGCTGCCATTAATACACCAAATCCTTTGTTGCTAAATAAATTTGCAAATCCTTCTTGTGGTATATACATTTGAAATAATACTGTAATCACAATTCCAAGTAAAAAGTATAAACCTGTAGCTTTTATATTTCTTCCTATATTTTTTAATAATCTCATAAACATATTTGGATCTGTATCATGGTTATGTGATTTTCCTTCAAATTTATCAAAATTAAAGAATGTTTTTTCTTTTCTATTATAAAAAATTCTTACTAACAAACCTGCAAAAAAGCCACCTAAAATACATACATTTAATCTTATTAGTAAAGCTGTGTTTCCTAATGCGCTACTGTATATTAGTAATTGTGGATTTAATAATATTGAACTCATCATAAATGCAGCCAACCAATCATCTTTCATTCCACCTTTTGAAAAAGATGCTGCTATTGGTATTGTTCCATACATACAAAGCGGTGATAGCGTTCCTAATAAACTAGCAATAAAAATACCTATAATTCCAAAATTTTTGTCTTTCATTTTCATAAATAAGTTATGTATTTTATCTTTTGCAAATACTGAAATTACAGAGCCTATAACAATACCAATAACCCAATATATAAATATTTGATTAAATTGTATTTCAAAGTAATACCAAAAATATACTAATTGATTTCTAATTATTTTGGTCATCTATACTTACCAACCTATACTTTTGATTTCCAAGCTCAATTTGTTCTGCATAATCAAGTGTGTGTAATCCATTTCTTGAATTAACTCTTTGCTTAAATGAGTCGCTTCCCTCTGCCTCAAAAACTAAATCTATTGATGCTTTATCTATTGCAACTGGATCTAACGATGCTAGTATTCCAATATCATGAATATCGGGTTCTGCTGGGTTTCCATCGCAATCGCAATCTATTGATAAACGATTAAGTACATTTACATATACAATTTTTCCATCAAGTGAATTTACAACTGCCTGTCCTGCTTCTCCCATTGATTCTAAAAAGTCATCTTGTTTACCACCCCATGGGCTGGTTTTACTTGTTCCACCTGAATGTATCCAAGCCTTTCCTTCACTTGAGCCAATTCCTATTGAAATATTTTTAATTGCACCACCAAATCCTGCCATGCTATGTCCTTTAAAATGAGATAATACTATAAAAGAATCATAATTTTTAAAATGTGTACCTACATAATTTTCTGACAGATGTTTTCCATTTTTCACAGGCAAAGACATTGAGCCTTCTTCATCCATAATATCTACATTTGCTATAGCTGTAAATCCATGTTCTTCTGCTACTTGCTTGTGCATAGCTGTACTTGAACGAGACCCCGAATACGCAGTATTACATTCAACTATTGTTCCATTTACAGATTGAACTAGATTTTTTATTAATTCTGGTCTTAAATAATTACTTGCAGGTGGCTCTCCAGTAGAAAGTTTAACTGCTACATTGCCTATTGGTGTAAAGCCTAATTGCTGATATACTTTCATTAGTCCCTCTGGTGATATATTCTTCGTCATATATACTGTAGATACATCTGAACTTGTATTTTCTTCTACATTTGAATTAGTGTTTTCTAATGAGTTTTCTTCTTCATCTGCTACAATATTTGTTTCTTCTACTTTTGTATTGCTATATTTTTGTAAATTATCATTATCATTCTTTCCTAATAAATTTACTACAACAATACTTACTACAATTAATAAAATAACAATTATAATTCCCATTATAACTTTATTTTTCATTATTATTCTCCTCGTATAATAAACTTTTGCTTTTTCCATAATATTCATCATCCTTTCTTTATATTTTTATTTAATGTTATTCGCAACTTTTTCAAGTTCTTCTCTAATTTTTATGTGTTGTGGGCAAACCCCTTCACAAGCACCACATTTAATACATTCTGACGCTTTTGCTTTTCCATGCCCACCTACTAACCATTCCTCTTGATGTTTAGCAAAAGCCATATCATTATAAAGTGTTAATATATTCATTGCTGTAAATGATCCTGAAATTCCAATGTTTTTAGGGCAAACTTTTGCACAATAATTGCAAGTAGTACATGGTATTAAAGGTATTTTATTCAATTCCTCTTGTGCTTTATCTATTGTTTTTTTATCTTCTTCTGATAATTTTGTAAAGTCTTTCATATATGATATATTATCATCCATTTGCTCTCTACTGCTCATTCCTGATAAAACTGTTATAACTCCATCCAAATTTGCAGCAAACTTAACTGCCCATGATGCCATTGACATATTTGGATTTGCTTCTTTCAATACTTTTGCAACTGTTTCTGGTGGATTTGCTAACATTCCTCCCTTTACAGGTTCCATTATAATTACTGGTTTGTTATATTTTCTCGCTACTTCATAACATGCTTTAGATTGTATTGCTGGATTTTCCCAATCAGCATAATTTATTTGTAATTGTACAAATTCCATTTCTGGATGTTCTTTTAATATTTTTTCTAATTCTTCTGGTGTTGAGTGGAATGAAAATCCTATGTGTTTTATCTTTCCCTCCTCTTTCTTTTCCTTGACAAATGACCACATATCAAATTCATCAAATACATGTGTTCTTCCTTCTCCTAAATTATGTAATAAATAAAAATCAAAATATCCTGCTCCTGTTTGTTTTAATGATGTTTCAAATTGTGCTATTGCATCCTCTCTTGTTTTGCTACCTATCCATGCTGCATTTTTAGTAGCAAGCTGAAAACTTTCTCTTGGGTATCTTTCAACTAGAGCCTGTCTTATAGCATCCTCACTACCTGTATATGCCCATGCTGTATCAAAATATGTAAATCCTGCTTCCATAAAGTGATCCACCATAATTTTTGTTTCTTCCACATCTATTTTTCCATCTTTCTGTGGTAATCTCATAAGTCCAAAACCCAATTTTTTAATTTCTTCTCCTAAATATGGCATTTTCTTTTCCTCCTTAATTTTATTTTTATCTTTTTATTAGTGATAATGGTAATTCTAAACCATTATTCTCTAGCAATTCTTTATCATTTAATATTTCTTTTGTTAATCCATTTTTTATGATTTTGCCATCTGATATTAAAATTGTTTTTTCACAAGTATCATAAATTAAGTCTAAATCATGTGATGCTATTATTTTTGTTCCTGATAACGAATTTAATACTTCTATAAATTTTCTTCTATTTCTAGGATCAAGTGCAATAGTAGGTTCATCAAATATTAATATTTCAGGTTTCATAGATAAAACTGTAGCAATAGATGCTAATTTCTTTTGTCCTCCAGATAAATGATAAATTGGTCTATCTTTTAAATCTTCTATTCCAACATTTTTTAGAGCATCTATTGTTCTATTTTGTACTTTTTCTTCAGAAAGTCCATAGTTTTTAGGTGCAAAAGCTACATCTTCATATATTGTTGGCATAAATAATTGACTATCGCTATCTTGAAACACATATCCAATTTTTTGTCTTATTTCATATAGTTTTTTCTTTTCAACTTTCACATAATTTATAATTATTTCTCCTGTATAGCCCAATTCAAGCCCTACTAATAATTTTAATAATGTAGATTTTCCTACACCATTTGCTCCTATAATTCCTATACTTTCGTTTTTATTTATATTTAAGTTTATATTTGAAAGCACTTCAATATTAGAATTATAAGAAAAAGAAACATTTTTCAATTCTATCATTTTTTAATTTCATTCCTAATGTACAAATACATTTCCTATTAAATCAAAAATAGGTATGAATCTTATTATCAAGAGCAATAAAAATCCAGCCAAAAAATATATAATACTTGTTCTGTCTATTTTTTGATTTTTCATAAAGAAGTTATCTGGAGAGAAACCTCTAAGCTCCATTGCTTGATAAATAACTTCTGCTTTATCTATACTTCTTATCATTAAACTGCCTATCATACTTCCCCATGCTTTAAAATGGATTCCTTTTTGTTTAGGAGCTCTTAATGAATAGGCAATCCATATTTTTTGTACTTCTTTTAAAAATACAATTATATATCTATAAATAAGCATAAAGATAGTAATTAAAATATTAGGAATATGTAGCTTTTTTAAAGCATAACAAATATTTTCTACTCCAGTAGTTACAATTAAAAAGTAAGAACTTATAATAGCAAATATTCCTTTTAATATTAATGTTAGTGCGGAAATCATACCTGTTGTTATCGGTATAATTCCTATGTAAGCTACTACTTGCCTATCTAAAATAGGGTTTGCTATTCCAATAATAATTAAGAGAAATAATACAATTTTTAGTCTTTTTATACAATTTTTAATAGATAAATCTCCAATAATACTGACAACTATTAAATATATACTCATTGCAAGAGTAATTGTTAAATTATATTTGTTAATAGAAGTTAGAAATAAAATATAAACTACTGATATTATCAGTTTTACAAGTGGATGTATTTTATTTAAAATGTTATTATTATTGGAATTATTATCTATATAGTGTACTTGATAAATAGCATCTTCTATTTTATTCATTAATAATCTTTTCCTTTTTTCTTTTTATTTTTATAATAGATCCTAAAACAATTAAAAAGGCTACCGTAATGCCACAACCTACAATTCCTGAAATTGATGTTCCTATTGGGATTTCAGTATCTTTAAATGTGTAATCTGGCAAAAATGAAGTTGTTTCTTGTATTTTTTCAGATGTTTCATATATGTTATTTTCTCTAGTTTCTAATTCAGTATTTCCTGTAATTTGTTCTATTGACCATTCTAATCCATCTGGATTACTTGAAGCAAGTAATGAAATTCCTCCACCAATAATAATTAGTAAACTTACAAGTATTGCTAAAGTCTTTTTATATGATAATCTTGCTTCTTTTTTTATTTTTTCTTTTTTATTCCATAAAAGTTCAGGTCTAGCTTCATATACAAAACATAGAACAGATAATGTAATTAACCCTTCTACAAATCCTATTGCTAGATGTATAGGTTGCATAGCGACTAAAAATGCCCAAAATGGCAACTCTGTAATTCCTGATAATAATGTTTCAATTGTTACAGAAAATGCACCCATTTGCAATGTTAAAATTGAACCTAATATTGAGCTAATCGCTATTTTTCTTTTTGACATACCATTTTTCATAATAAATTTCCATATTAGACTTCCTATAAAACATCCATAAAATGCCATATTCCATGCATTTGCTCCAAGTGCAAGCAAACCTCCATCTGCAAAAAATAAACATTGTATCAATAAAACACCTATCATACTTAAAAATCCTGCATAAGGTCCAAGTATGCTAGATAATAATACTCCTCCACATAAATGTCCTGATGAGCCAGTTCCAGGTATTGTGAAATTTACCATTTGAGTAGCAAATACAAAAGCTCCCATTACCCCCATCATTGGTATTTTCTTTTTAAAATCATCATCTTCTCTTAATTTTTTTATTGAATATGCAATTGCAATTCCACTTGCTACATACATTGCCCCTCCAACTGCTGGGCTTACCATGCTATCCACCATGTGCATTTTTCATTCCCCCTATTTAAACTTGTTCATATTTCCAGTTTTATAGCCCTCTAAATCTAATGCAACATAAGAAAAGCCATATTCTTTAAATGCTTTAGAAATTTTTTCACGATTTTCCTCTTTCGCAATTAATTCTATATAATTTGGCATAACTTCAATTCTTGCCATATGATTATGTATTCTAACTCTCATTTGCTTTAATCCCATATCTAAAAGTAATTGCTCAGCTTTATCTACCATATTTAATTTTTCTTCTGTTATATTTTCTCCATATACAAATCTACTAGCTAAACATGCAAAAGATGGCTTATCCCATGTAGGAAGTTCTAATTTATTTGAAAGATTTCTTATTTCTTGTTTATATAATCTAGCATACTTTAATGGACTTTTTATTTTTAGCTCTGCTATTGCCTGTGCCCCCGGTCTATAATCATCCATATCGTTCATATTTGAACCCTCTACTAATTCGTTCATTCCATTTTCTTTGGCTATTTGCATCATTTTTTTAAATAACTCTTTTTTGCAAAAATAACATCTATTTTTTGGGTTTTCAGCAATCTCTTTTACATTAAGTACATCACTTTCGATTATAATATGCTTTATGTTTTCTCTCTTGCAAAAGTCTATTGTTTCGTTTAATTCTCTTTTAGGAACAAAGCATGATTTAATTGTAATAGCAATAACATTATCTCCTAATACTTGTTTTGCCTTTTTTAGTAAAAATGTTGAATCTACACCTGCTGAAAATGCTACTGCAACACTTTTTAATTCTTTTAGATAATTTTCTAATACTTTTTCTTTCTCATCTATTTCTGACAATTCAGTTCCTCCTAATATCCAAATATTTCTACTGCCTCTTCCATTTTTTGAATAATATTTACAGAAAACGGACAATTTTTCTCACATCTACCACATTTGATACATTCTCCTGCATGATGTTTTAATACTTTATAATGTTCTCTTACTGTTTCTGGTACTTCTTTTTCTGCTTTTACTAAAGCTGTATATTTATTTACACTTGCAATATCTATTCCTACTGTACATGGAGCACAATGACCACAATAAACACATTTTCCTTTCATATTATTTTTAGGTAATTTTGATAAAATTTCTCCGTAATCATTTTCCTTCATATTTGCAGTTTCATATTGTATAGCCTCATCTATTTCCTCATTTGTTTTCACACCTAACATTACAGATACTACTCCAGGTCTTGTTAAACAATAATGGATACATTGATTTGTAGTTAGTGCTACTTTAAATGGAGATAGTTCTTTATCTAGTAAATCTCCTCCACCATAACATTTCATTACTGTAATTCCAACATTTTCTTTTTCACATAATTCATAAAATTCTTCTCTATCTTTATCTATTCTAAACTCTACATTTTTATATTTACCTTCATCCCATAAGTCATTACAATCTTCTGATGCAGGTTGTATATCATAACATGGATTAATTGAAAATAACACAACATCTATTAATCCTGTTTTGACAGCTTGTTTTGCAATCAATGGGTTATGAGAACTTAATCCTATTGCTTTTATTTTTCCTTCTGCTTTTAGTTCTTTCACATATTCTATTATTTCTCCATTAAATACTCTTTCATAATCATCTTGACTATCTATATAATGGATCATACCCACATCTATATAGTCTGTTTGTAACCTTACTAATAAATCTTCAAAAGCTATTTTATTTGCTTCTAAATTTCTGCTTCTCTCATATTGTCCATTTTTCCATGTTGAACCTATATGTGCTTCTATAATAAAATTTTTTCTAATATCTAGTTCTTTAATTGCTATCCCTAAATTACTTCTTAATTCTGGATTTGAACTATATAAATCTATAAAATTTATTCCATTTTTATAAGAATATTTAAGCATTTCTTTGGTTTGTTCTACACTTTTTCCTGAAAACCCTTCACAACCTAATGCAATCTCACTTACTTCAATATTAGTTCTACCTAACTTTCTATAATTCATATTTTCTCCTTTTCTATGGCTTAACTATTAGTTTATTAATTTGATTTGCAATAAAGCCTGCTCCATAACCATTATCTATATTTACTACACTTACTGAATTGCTACATGAATTTATCATACTTAATAATGCTGCTACTCCTCCAAAATTTGCTCCGTATCCAATAGAAGTTGGAACTGCTATAACTGGTACTTTGGATAAACCTGCTACAACAGTTGCTAAAGCTCCTTCCATTCCTGCAACAGCGATAATACAATTCGCTTTTTCTAGTTTTTCTCTTTGTGATAATATTCTATGAATGCCTGCTACTCCTACATCATAAATTCTTTCTACCTTACTTCCAAAAAATTCCGCTGTTTGTACTGCTTCTTCAGCAACTGGAATATCTGCCGTTCCACCTGTACAAATAGCAATATTCCCTACTTTTTCTTTTCTTTTTTCTATTTTTAGTATTTTAGATATATTGTCATATTGTATATTTGGAATTTCTTTTTTTAATAACTCATATTGTTCGTAACTTGCTCTTGTTCCTAAAACTTCTCCATTTTCTTTGTATATGCTAGTATAAATATTCGTTAAAAATTCATTAGGCTTTCCTTGGCAAAAAATAACTTCACTTGCCCCTGTTCTTTGCTTTCGATTATGATCTATTTTTGCATATTCTAAATCTTCGTATTGATTATTTTTTATTTCTTTTTCTGCTTGTTCAATAGTTATTTTATTATTTTTTAAACCTTCTAATATCTCCCTTATATCCATATTCTAATAAATGTAACCTCCTATTTAATTAAATAACTTAAGTTAATTTATAAAATTCTTTCAATGGAATATTATTTTTTTCAGCTAATTCCTTTATACTTTCATATTCAGGATATATATAAGTTTCTCCATTATTTATTACTTTTTTTGCTTTTATTTTTCCATATTTGGTGTCTATTTGGGCAATTTCTCTACCAAGTTCTGTTCTATACTCAAAGCGATATCTAATGCCAATAGTAGTTGTTTCTTTAAAGATAATATTTTGTAATTTGTATATATCTTCTCTTTTACATGCTACTGTTAATCTATAAGCTGGTCTATTTTTCTTCATAAAGATTGGTGTATAAAATACATCTAATGCTCCATTTTTAAATAATAATTCTTGTGTATATCCTAATATTTCTCCACTACAATCATCAACATTAGTTTCCATTACAACAAAATCTTCATTTGGCTTTTCCATTTTTCCATAATATACTTTTAAAATATTTGGTATTTTCAAGTCTTTAAATCCAGCTCCCCATCCTATTTTTTCAGTTTCCATAGCAGGTAAATTTATAAATTCTTCAGCAAGTTCACTAATTATTGCTGCACCTGTTGGTGTTACAAGCTCTGTATCTACATCTATTTGTCTAAATTTTACAGCCGATTCTGCAAATATTTCACTTGTTGCAGGTACTGGTACTGACATAGTTCCATGAGCACATTCTATAAATCCATATCCATCATTTACAATACTTGAAATAATTTTATCTGGATTTATTTTATTAATTAAAATAGCTGTTCCAACAATATCTACAATAGAATCTATTGCTCCTACTTCATGAAAATGCACTTCTTCTAAAGATTTATTATGTACTTTGGATTCTGCTTTTGCTACTCTTAAAAATATTCTTTTTGCTAAATCTTTTATATCTTCTTTTAAAGAACTATTATCAATAATTTCATTTACATCTTTTAAATTTCTATGTTCGTGATGATGGTGCTCATGATCATGACCATGTTCATGATTATGGTGATGGTGTTCGTTTTCTTCTAAATGATGGATATGTCCATATTCATCTTTTCCATCAACAATGACATCTACATAAGTTCCTGTTATTCCATTTTTTACTTTTTTGGATATTTGTAGTTTATATCCATTTATATTTAGTTTTTTTAATTCCTCTGATAAGTAATTTTCATCTCCTATGATTTCTAATAAAGCTCCAAGTACCATGTTTCCACTAATTCCACTTGAGCAGTCAAAATATAAAGTATTCAAAATTAACCATCCTTTCTTCTAACATATTGTCAGTAGTATAATATACTACTTCTTACAAAACTCCAATACTTTTATAATTCTTGCAGGGTTTCCTGCTACCACAGTATTGTCAGGTACATCATGTGTAACCACACTTCATTTGTTCTTTCTTCGTTTGGTAATCTTAAATCTAATCTTCTTTCTTCCATAAAATTTTTCTCCTATTCTTTAATAAATGACATATAATCATCTGCTCTACTTATTGTAATTTGTCGAACTTATTATTCTTCCTTGTTTATTAAACTCATAATATTTTTATTATAGATTTTTTCTATTACATCTTCATCTACTTGAAGTTCATTTATTGCATCTTCTATTTCTTTTGTTGCTCCTGCAGGCATAATTCCAAGTGGTGCATCTGTACCATATAAAACCTTATTCTCTCCGAAATAAGACAATGCAAGTTCTAGTGCTTTTGTATTTCCAAGTATAGCTGTATCTACATAGAATTTTTTAAAATCTTCTGCTTGTTCTTTTGGTAATATATTATCTACTCTACCTGCAAAAAATGGTATCATTGCTCCTGCATGATGTATAATTATTTTTATATTAGGAAAATCTTTAAAAATATTTGCCTGAACTATTTGCATCATTGCTTGTGATAATTCATATTCCCAACTAAATACTATGTTATTATCTGGTTTTCTTTCATCAAAAACAGGATGTATCCATATTGGCATATCTAATTCTGATGCTTTTTCAAAAATACTTCTAAACTCATTATCTGCGACAGATTTTCCTAAATGTCTTGTGAATAATTGTATTCCTACTAAATATTCATTTTCCTTTATTTCGTTCATAATCTTTAATGCTTCTTCTATATTATTTAATGGAATCATTCCTACTCCATAGCCAAACATATCTTGATTATTTTTAATACAATCTACTAATTCCTCATTTGCCTCTCTACATAATTTTGCAGATTCTTCGCTATTACAATAATCTTCTGGATTTACATTAGCATAAGATATTATTTGTTTTGTTTCTCCATTCCAATTATTTCTTCTTTCATTCATATCTTGTAAACATTTATTATTAACAAATGGAAACTTTTTTGGAATTTCACTATTTATATTTAACATTTTGCTATAATAATTAGGTAATAAAACATGTGCAAATACATCAATTTTTTCCATAAAATTCTTTCCTTTCACTATATTCAAATTATAATTTATCATATTGTTCATCTGTAACAGGTTCACACCATTCATTAGAAGTATTTTCTCCTGGTACTTCTACTGCTATATGACTAAACCATGAATCTTTTTTTGCTCCATGCCAATGTTTTACATTTGCAGGAATTGTAATAACCATTCCAGGTTTAAGGCTTACTGCCTCTTTTCCTTCTTCTTGATACCAACCTTCTCCGGCAAGTGCAAATTAATATTTGTCCTCCACCTGATGTAGAATGATGTATATGCCAATTATTTCTACATCTAGGCTCAAATGTTACATTTGCTAAAAATACTGGACATTTCCCTGCTTCTGTTAATGGATTTAAAAAAGATTCCCCTATGAAATATTGTGCAAAATTTACATTTGAATTTCCTTTCCCAAATACATTTGCTTTATCAAATTCTTCTTTATTCATTTTCTTACCTCCAATTTTTTTATCATTATATTTTAATAATTTAAGCCATTAACCCAATTTGCTACTTCACTTTGTGATGTACCTAACCTTCTTCCATCTAACCAATTAACATTTTTATAATTGTTTTTAAAGTAATTAACACTTGTAGTTATTCCAGAGCCTCCTGATGTGCAAAATGGAATAACTGTTTTTCCACTTAAATTAGATTCATCTAAAAATGTTAAAATTATTCTTGGTGCATCTCCCCACCAAATTGGGTAACCTAAATAGATTACATCATAAGAGTCTGTATCAATAGTATTTGAAATTTCTGGTCTAACAGAAGAATCATTTTGTTCTTGCATAGATCTGCTATTGCTATTGTTATAGTTTAAATCATCATCCGTATATTTTTCTTTTGGTTCTATTTCAATTAAATCTCCACCAGTTACCTCCTTTATATAGCCTGCAACTTTTTCTGTAGTTCCTGTTGCAGAGAAATAAATAATTGCTATTTTTTTATTGTCAGAAGTTTCTCTATTTTCTGTATTATCATCAGCAGTTGTATTTTCTTGCGTATTTGCTAAAGTATTTTCTGTATAATTATTCTCATTTTCATTCATATTTGCATTTGAATTTAGATTATTAGTATTAGCATTGTTTGATTCATTAGAATTATTATTTGAGTAAATTAACCAAACTGCAATACCAGCTATAATAACTATGATTGCTATAATTAAAGCTATTATCTTTTTAGTTTTCATTTAGACCTCCAATCCAATTTTTAATAGATTTTTTTGATTCACTGCCTCTTTATTAAATATTTTTTCCTAATTCATAGGCTTCTTGATAATAATGTTTAGGTATCATACTTACTGTACCACAGCTTTTTCCATATATGCGACCACAATCTACAAAGTGCATATATTCAAATAATACATCAAAATATTTATCTATTGCTGAATAAGTCCAGTTCTCATCACTATTCCAAGCTGTCATAATTACTCCTGCTTTTAAATGTTTTGCAGAAATTCTACCAGTTTTAGCATAAAATCTATCTATCATCATTTTGAGTTGGGCACTTACATTATAGTAATAGACAGGAGATGCAAATAAAATGCAATCTGATTCTAATATTTTATCTAAAATTTCGTTTCCATCATCTTTTTGAATGCAATCTCCATTCATTCCACAATGATCGCAGCCTAGACATGGATGTATATTTGATTTAGCTAAATCTATTATTTCTACTTCTTTTCCTGCATCTTTTGCTCCTTTTGCAAATTCTTCTACAAGTGTATTTGATGTTCCTTTTTTGTGTGGACTTCCTGCTAATACTAATATTTTCACTTTCTTCCCTCCTTTTATTTATTGTATAGGAAAAATCAACTTTTATATTGACCCTATATAAGATTTTTCCTATACAAAAAGGTTAATTTACCTTGATACGTGCAATAATTGCGAAGCAATTTTGCACATTGGGGCATCGAAATCTTCGATTTCGTTAATGCACAATTTTCTTATAATAATTTTATTATACTTTCATAAACCATTTCATATATTGAAAAGAACTTGAATGGAACTTCTGCATTTTTCATAGCTTCTTTTTGTTTTTCAGTAGCACAAGTATATGGATATATTCCATACATTAATGTGAAAAATGAAAAGATAAATTTTTCTTTTTCTTCCTCACTCATGTTCTTAAAGAATTTATCTAAAAGTTTTTTAACGCATCTTAATGTTTCTCCGTAACTTTTCTTAAAATCAACTAATTGTTCCATACGACTATTTGCTTCCATATCATATAAGTTCATTGAAAGTAGTTTTAATAACTGTTGCCTTTTTTCAATACTTAAAGCAATTTGTTTTGCAAATTCTTGTTTTTCTAATTTGTCATTTTTAACATATATATCTTCTAAATCTTTTAGTAATCTTTCATATTCTCTTTTTAAAAGAGCTAAAAATATTTCTTCTTTTGTCTGAAAATAGTTATATATTGAAGGTCTTGAAAATGTAGTTTTTTCACTTATATCTTTTAATGTAATCTCTTTGAAACTCTTTGTTTGATATAATTCTTCACAAGCATTTATAATTTCATCTTTTCTTTCATCTGCTGATTTAACTTCCACTTTTATCTCCCTTCTTTCTTAAATACTTTTTATTATATTAATTGTATTCATTGTATTTGGAAAGCCTATATAAGGCAAACATTGTAGCATAGTTCCTAGTAATTTTTCTTTTGAATTTCCTACTTTAATATTTCCTAATACATGTGCTTTTATTTGAGTATCTGATCTTATTGTTGTTAAGCCAACTAATACAAGCAATTCTCTTGTTTTTATATCTAATCCTTTTCTTGTATAAAAATCTCCAAAACCAAATTCTGTTAAGTATTTTGGTATTTCTGGTACATCTGGATATTTTTCTTTTATTTCATCTCCATATATTGGGTTTTGAATTTCAAATCCTTTTTCATATCTTGTTTCATCTGTTACTGTTCCCATATTTTCTAATGGTAATTTAATTTCTCTTGATTTAAAAACTTCATTCATGTTACTTACTGCATTTAATGTTCTTGGAAAACCTATAAAAGGTGCTAACTGATAAATAGATTCTCTTATTTCTATAGGTGTAGCTCCTACATTTAATGCTGCATTTATATGAACTGATAATTGTGGTAAGGTTTGTAATATTGCTAAAATTGTTACTGTAATTAACTCTCTTTCCTTCATATCTATTTCATCACTACTATGAAATACATCTCCAAATATAAACCTTCTTAAAATTTCCATAAGTTCATGATCTATTTCTGTATTTGCATCTGGCAATTTTCCAAACAATTTGTTAAAAACTTCTTTACTTTCTTCAAAACGATTCATTTTTACTTCTCCTTTCTCTGACACTTTGTCAGTATCATAATATACCGCTTCTGACACAATGTCAATATTTTTTATAAATTTTTATAATTTTTTTCAAAAAAAATAGCTTATGCTTTTACATAGCTATTTTCAATACTAATACATAGAGATATTTCTATTACAATTCTTTTACCATTTTTCAATATCTTTAGCCTCTTGCTCTGTTATTCTATTATTTACTACTGCTATATGAAAAGAGTTTATTTTTGTTACTTATACTTTGCAATAACTTAATAAGTAAAAAAATAACTACATTAAAAGAGCCACTATTTCTAGTAACTCTTTAAAATAAGAAACTGACCTACTATTTATAAATTATTTGATGTACTATCAGTTGTATTTTGATTATTTTTTTGTCTATTAGGTTTTATCCCTTCTTCTCCATCAGGTCTATCTGGTGGAATTTCTCCATCTCCACGATTCATCATTTCTCCTGCTCTTTCCCTATTAGGCCTTTCATTATTAGTATTTGTTTTTTCATAAATTAAAAATCCTGCTGTTGTAATAATTGCTCCTATCAAAATACCAATCACAAATGGTAATATTTTATTTTTCATTTTCTACCTCCTACTTTTTTATTAAAATTATTTTATTATTAAATTATTGAAAACTTAATAAATAATATTAGAAATACTTTTATATAGTTATTTCAACACCTGCTGTCATACCTATCATTACATTTCCATCATTTTCAAATTCTATTGTCACATCAAATTTTCCATTAGATGCTATACTTCCTATATGTGTAATATATCCAGTATATTTTTTATCAATTGCTGTAACTTCAATAGTTGCTTCTTTTCCTATATTTACATTATTTATTTGAGTTTCATCAACTTTCATTGAAACAGATAACATATTTTTACTTTCTATTTGCACATAATGACTATTTAGAACTTTACCTTCTATTTCTGGAAGATTTAATTCTACGATATAACAATCATAAGGTGCTGTTAAATATGTTCCATTAGTATATTTTAAAATATTTGCACCTTTTTCTACATATTGTTTTTCTTCTACGCATACCTCACTTAAATAATAAGTAGCGTGTAATTCTACATTTTCAGAAATAGCAGATGTAATTTCTGAATTTTCATTTAAAGTTGTTGTTTGATTTTTTCGTGTTCTATTTTCTAGTTCACCAGTTTTTGCCTTATCCTGCCATTCCATATTTTCCATATCTGGTCTTTGCATAGCAAAATCTTCTGAATTACCTTTTTTAGAAAAAACAATAAAACAAACTACAATAATTACAATTAATATGATTATACTTAATGCAATAATTATTTTTTTATGTTTCATCTGTTCCCTCCTCACAATTTACAAAAATTCTATAATAACGAACATCTCCATTTTCAGCTGTTACTGATATTAAAATTTTATTATTTCCTTTTTGTATAGTATCATTTCCTGCTATATTTATTTTAGCTTTACTATCTTCTGCTGCCAAAATAACATTTATAGTATTTGTATTATCAGTATTTATAAAATATGTTTCATTTTCTTTATTAAATGATGTATTTAGTTCCATTCCATCAATTTCTAATTTTGATAGATAATTGTTATTGGATCCATTATAAGTTGCTCGGTTTTCATTATTTATACCTGAATTAGATAAACCAGATCCTATATTGGAGTTACTGCTCATTTTTTGATTACTCATATTACTACTAGACATTTTTTCGCTTTGATTATTGGTTTTCTCTTGATTATAATTATTTTTTTCTGTATTAGGAATTTTAGATTCACTATTTTGCTCATTATTATTTTCATTTGGATTTTTATTTTTTTCTTCGTTTTGCTCTTTATTTTCATTATTTTTATTATCTTCTATCTTTTTTTCTATTACTGTAACTGTTTTGGTAATCTCTTCTGCAATAACTTCTTCTCGAGTATTATTATTTCGCTTAATTTCATTTTCTAAATTTTTAGTATTATTATCTTGTTTAATTTCATTTTCTAAACTTTGAGTATTATCATCTATTTCTAACTCATTAGTAACTGTATTATCTCGAATATTATTGGTTATCTGATTTTCTTCTTTTATCTCATTATTTACTATTATTTGAGCAGTAAACCCAATTTTTGTTCCAATTGCCATCTCCTTTGGTATTGGATAATATAGTTTAATCTGATTTAAACTTATTTTTTCTTTATTTACATCAATGCTAATAGCATTTTCATCATTATCTATTGATATATTTTCACCATTTTCTGTATAAATATCTTCTGAATCAACATTTGATTTTAATAATATTTTAAACTTATTATATTTTAAACTAGATATATCAAATGTCATTTCCAATGTTTCTTCTGGTGATATTTCTTCTTTGTTTACTTTGAAAAAACCCTTTTCAGTTTGATCACTTATAGCATAAGAAACATGAACACTAATCATTATTATTAATAATAAAATACTAATTCCTATCTTTATTTTCTTACTCATCACAATTACCTCCTTAATCAGTTCGTAATGCTTCAATTGGATTTAGTTTTGCTGCCTTATATGCAGGGAATATTCCAAATATTAATCCTATTAAGCTACTTGCAATAAA
>CANQHC010000008.1 GCA_947623595.1 uncultured Clostridia bacterium
TATTGCAAAAAAGTGGTAGAAACCTTGAAAAAGCTGGAGTGTAAATAAATAAATTTTTAAATTAGTTTACACTACCATAAAATACAAGGAGAAAGAAAAATGAAATTAATTTCATGGAATGTAAATGGATTAAGAGCAGCAGTCAATAAAGGCTTTAAAGATTTTTTTCAAGAAATAGACTCCGATATTTTTTGCATTCAGGAAACCAAAATGCAAGAAGAGCAAATAGATATAGAAATTGCAAATATTTTTCAAGGTTATCATGCATATTGGAATAGTGCAATAAAAAAAGGATATTCAGGTACAGCAGTATTTACTAAGCAAAAGCCCATAAATGTAACTTACGGCTTAGGAATTGAAGAACATGATCAAGAAGGAAGAATTATAACCTTGGAATATGAAAAATTTTATTTAGTAAATTGCTATACTCCAAACTCTAAAAGAGAATTAGAAAGGTTAAGTTATAGAATGGTTTGGGAAGATGAGGTTAGAAAATATCTTTCAAAACTAAATCAAACAAAGCCAGTTATTTATTGTGGAGACTTAAATGTAGCTCATGAAGAAATAGACTTAAAAAATCCTAAAACAAATCATCAAAGTGCAGGTTTTACTGATGATGAAAGAAATAAAATGACTGAATTACTAAATGCAGGCTTTACAGATAGTTTTCGATATTTATATCCAGAAAAGGAAAATGCTTATTCATGGTGGTCGTATATGTTTCATGCAAGGGAAAAAAACGTAGGATGGAGAATAGATTATTTTATTGTATCAAAATCCATAGAAAAAAATATTAAGGAAAGTACAATATATGACCAAGTATTTGGAAGTGATCATTGCCCAGTAGGAATAGAAATAGATGTTTAAAGGAGAAATAAAAGTGGAAAAGAAAAATAATTTTAAAAGATGGCTATATTGGTTTGCATTAGGAATTGCAATTATTGGAGTATATAAAATATTAGATAACATGAGTCAAATTGCCAGCTGGGTAGAAGGGCTATTTCAAATTTTAATGCCATTTGTTGTAGGCTTACTAATAGCATATTTATTTTATATACCATGCAAAAAAGTGGAAAAATGTTATGAAAAAGTAAAAAATCCCAAATGGATATCCAAAAGGGCAAGGGGCTTATCAATTATTACAATATATATTATCGCAATAGTTATTGTAATAATAGCATTGGCATTTTTAGTACCAAATCTTTTAAGAAGTATCACAGATTTAGTAAATAACTTTGGAGATTATTATAATAACACGATGAATACAATACAGCAATTACCGGAAGATTCATTCTGGAAAAGCGAATTTGTAATGAATATAATAAATAATATTAGTCAAATAGATTTACAGCAATTTTTGAATGTAGAAAGTATAGTGCAATATGTAAAAGGTGCTATGAATGCAGTTAGTGGAATATTTAATGTATTTGTTGCATTTATTGTTTCAGTATATTTATTAGCTGGAAGAAGAAAAATTTTAAACTTTTTAAGGAGATTAGCAAAAGCAGTATTCAATAAAGATGTATATGAAATGGTAAGTAGATATTTCAACAAATCAAATGATGTATTCTTTAGATTTGTTGCAAGTCAAGTGTTGGATGCTATGATTGTGGGAATATTAACATCTGTTGCAATGTCAATACTTGGTGTAAAATATGCTATTTTACTAGGAGTAATGATAGGTTTATTTAATTTAATTCCTTATTTTGGAGCAATTGTAGCTGTTATCATTGCTATTATTGTTACAATATTTACAGGTGGAATAGGTCAAGCAGCAATAATGTCAATTGTAATAATAATATTACAACAAATTGATGCAAATATTATTAATCCAAAAATTACAGGAAACTCATTATCAATTAGTCCATTACTTGTTATATTTGCGGTAACAATTGGAGGAGCTTACTTTGGAGTTTTAGGAATGTTCTTATCAGTACCAGTATTTACTATTTTAAAATTATTAGTAGAAGAATATATAGATTATAAAATAAGAATTCAAGAGGAATAAATAAAAAAGATATGTGCTTGAAAAATAAAAGAATTAACTCCTTACAATGAAAATTATCGAAAATGGTGTAATTTTAACTACGCCATTTTTTATTACATAGGAAAATCACTTCTTATTTGATTGTATGAAAAATTAAGGAAAACTTAATAAATTGCTATTTGTTTCTTAATAAATACATGCTATACTACAAAAAGTAAAAATAAATTTGCCATGTAAACTAAAAAGAAAAGTAAAAAATTGTAATTTTGAATACGCTTTTCTAAAAAGATCTATGCCTAAGAAAGGAATGAAAATAACATGTATAATATATTAGTAGTCGATGATGATAAGGAGATTGTAAATGCCATTGAAATATATTTATCAAAAGAAGGATACAATATTTTAAAAGCGTATAATGGAATGGAAGCGCTAAAAATAGTAAAAGCAAATGAAAACTTACATCTAATATTATTAGATATTATGATGCCAAAGTTAGATGGAATAAGTGTAGCTAATTTAATTAGAAAAGATAAAGCAATACCAATAATAATGCTATCAGCAAAGTCTGAAGATTATGACAAAATTGCTGGTTTAAATAATGGGGCAGATGATTATATAACAAAACCATTTAATCCATTGGAATTAATAGCAAGAGTAAATTCACAAATTCGTAGGTATACTTCATTAGGTTCCATAGCAGATAAAACACAGAATGAAGAAAATACATATTATTCAGGAGATTTATTTATTAATGATAATACAAAACAGGTATTAGTAGAAGGTAAAGAAGTAAAATTAACACCAACAGAATACAATATTTTGAAATTTTTAACAAAAAATAAAGGAATAGTATATTCAATCGAACAAATTTATGAAAATGTTTGGGAAGAAGAAAGCTATGCAGCGGAAAATATTATAGCGGTACATATTAGGCACATTAGAGAAAAAATAGAAATAAACCCAAGAGAGCCTAAATATCTAAAAGTTATTTGGGGGATAGGATACAAAATAGAAAATTTAGAAGAAAAATAAAAAATGTGCCTTTATTAGATTGAATACTAAGAGGGCAAGAAAGGAAAGGTAAATATAAATGGAAAACTTGTGCATAGCAAGAATTGCCAAAAATATTGCTTATTTTTTAGTACCTGTTTTTATTCTAATATTAATAGCATCAATTATAGGATCAGCAATTGCAGATACTGATTATAGATTTAAAGACGCAGATAACTATTATGAAACAGAGCTATTTTCAAATCAATATTTTGATGAAATTGAAAGAAAATATTCTACTATAGGATATGATTTAGAATCAAATTTAATAATAGCTGATTCAGATGATTATCAAAAATATCAAGAAAACCAAATCGAGACCAATAAAGAAAAAAATAATATTTATTACGTAAAAAACTATAATAGCAATTTTAAATATTTAATAATAGACAGAAAAAATGAAGTGGCAAAAACAAACTTAGAACATACAATGCTAACCGATTCCATAGAAGAAATAAAACAAATATTAAAGCAAAACAGTATTTATTGGAACTATGAAAAAGGGAAAGTGGATACTAGTATTCAAAGTTTAAGTTTAGAAAATATCAGATATACATATACTTTTGAAGAAATAATGAATTATAGTGATCAAAATATTGATATATATACAGTACTTTTAAATGATACTCCATATAATGACGATTATGCAATGACAAAAACAATATATGATTTAGTAAAATACATAGAAGAAATAGCACCAATTCTAATACCAATTTCTTTAATTATTTTAGTTATTCTTGCCATTATAATTATAAAAGGAATTGGAAAAAGAGCAAAACAACAAGAGATATATCTTGACACATTTGATAAATGGAAATTAGAAATAGTGATTTGCATAGGAATACTACTAGCAATATTAGGAATTTTAGCTGGATTAATATTTATAGAAACTAGAATCAAGGCTTTGATAATTACAAGTCTTACAGTAGGAACAATTATATTATACTTAGATGGTATTTTAATGCTAGAAACTATTGTGAAAAGAATAAAAACACATACTTTGTGGAAAACAACTATATTGTATTCAATTTGCGAAGTCATTAAAAAATTAATAAAAAATAGAAAAATAACAACAAAGTTAATATTAGCCTATGGAGGTTTTTGCAGTGTAGGATTTTTTCTTAGTATTAGTATTGTAAATAGATATGGAGAGGACAGAATTTTAGCATTTCTACTATTAGTAACATTAGGAGTCTTAACATTTGTTTTTTTATTTAATAAAATAAATGAATTTGAAAAAATTGAAAATGCTTTAAAAAGTATATATGAAGGAAATACCAATATACACTTAAATTCAAATGAATTAAAAGGAGTACTAAAACAACTAGCTATTTATATAGAAGATATTGCAGGAGGTTTGTCAAATGCTGTAAATGAAAGCCTGAAAAGTGAAAGGCTAAAAACAGAACTTATAACAAATGTCTCACATGATATAAAAACACCACTTACTTCAATTATTAATTATGTAGATTTATTAAAAAAAGAGAAAATGCCAAATGAGAAAGCAGAAGAATATTTGAATATATTAGATAGTAAATCTCAAAGGTTAAAAAAACTTACAGAAGACTTAGTAGAAGCCTCGAAAGCTTCATCTGGAAATATCAAATTACAAATAGAAAAAATAAATGTAAATGAAATACTTAAACAAGTTTCAGGAGAGTTTGAAGATAGATTTAAAAACAGAGGTTTAGAACAAATTGTGAATCTTCCAGAAGAAGATATATACATTGAAGCAGACGGAAGATATTTATATAGAGTATTAGAAAATATATATTCTAATGTAACTAAATATGCAATGGAAAATAGTAGAGTGTATTTAGATGTAGTAGTGAAATCAAAAAGCGTAGTAATTCAAATGAAAAATATCTCACAAGAAAAGCTTAATATTAGTGCAGAAGAACTGATGCAAAGATTCGTAAGGGGAGAAAAATCAAGAAATACAGAAGGAAGCGGGCTAGGCCTATCAATAGCATCAAGTTTAACAGAATTGCAAGGAGGAAAATTCCATATATATCTAGATGGAGATTTATTTAAAGTTACAATAGGGTTTGAAATAAAAAAAGAACAATAAAAAATAAAGATTACTTTTTTAAGAATAAAGTTGAAAGTAGACACAAAAAAAGAAAGTGTTTACTTTCATTTTTTTGAATATTAAAAATGGAAAATACTCTATTTTTGACTAATTCATATATGATATATTAATTTTTACGATAGACAAAAAGACAACGACAGATTTTCTGCACGTTTTTTTTATAAAATGCATTAAAAAAATAATAAAAAAATCCCCAAAACGATTTTTTTCAAAAAAATCATTTTTTCAAAAATATAATTTTTGAAAGCAAATTATAAAACATAAAAATAACACAAAACACTGCATTGATAGCTAAAACACAAAAAGTACAAAAAGAAAAAATAATCAAAAATATCAAAAATACTAAAAATGTTTTTTAAAAAAACTTAAAAACTTGACAAAAAATATTAATGAAAAAATTAAAAAAATAAAAGATGAATTTTTATTGGAATATCAAGCTAAATGATAAAAATCAAATAGAAAAAAATGGTATAAAGCATTAAAAATAAAGAGTTTTTCAAAAAATGTAATGAAATTGTAATATTTTTTTCTACAAGAAAATAAAAACCAGAAAATAAAGAGAAAATATTGAAAAAATTGACTGAAAAGCAACATATTTACTTTTTGTCAATAAAATGTAACCCGCAAGAAATAAGGGAAAAAAGGCTGTGGATACATAAACACTGCCAGTTTGACATTATTAAAATGATGGGATAGTATAATGCTAACAACAAAAACGGAATAGCAAACAGAAACAAAAGTAAAAATAAACAATATGGTAGAAGATATTAGACCATAGAAATTAGGGGGTACAAAATGGAAGTAATTAAGAGAGATGGGAGAAGGGTCGATTTTGATAGAAGTAAAATAGTATCAGCAATTGGAAAAGCAAATACAGAAGTAAGACCTAAAGAAAGAGCAAGCAAAGAAGATATAAAAGGTATTATTGAATATGTACAAAGTTTGGATAAGAAAAGAATTCTAGTAGAAGATATTCAAGATATCATAGAAGAAAAATTAATGGAATTGGATAAATATGCATTAGCAAAAAAATATATTACATATCGTTATACAAGAGAATTAGTTAGAAAAGCAAATACAACTGATCAGTCTATAAAAGAATTAATAGATGGAGAAAGTGAATATTGGAACAACGAAAATTCTAACAAAAATGCTAAAGTAGTTACAACCCAGAGAGATTATTTAGCAGGAATTACTAGCACAGATATTACAAGAAGATTTTTATTGGATAAAGATATTGTAGAAGCTCACGATGAAGGAATTATCCACTTCCATGATGCTGACTATTTCGCACAAAATGCCCTAACAAATTGTGAATTAATAAATTTAGAAGATATGTTACAAAATGGAACTATTATGAATGGAGTTATGATAGAAAAGCCACATAGATTTTTAACAGCTATGACAATTGCTACTCAAATTATTTTAGGAGTTACATCTTCTACTTATGGAGGAGCAACAGTATCATTAGCACACCTAGCACCATTTGTAAAAAGTAGTTATAATAAATATTATGAAAAATATAAATCTAGAGGTTTATCAGAAGTACAATGTATAGAATATGCAAAACAAGATACTAAGAAAGAAATTGCAGACGGAGTACAAACATTCAATTATCAAGTAAACTCAATGACTAATACAAATGGACAAGCTCCATTCCTATCAGTATGTATGTACTTAGGAGAAACAGAAGAATACAAAGATGAATTAGCAATGGTAATTGAAGAATTCTTAAAACAAAGAATAGAAGGATTTAAGAATGAAAAAGGAGTATATATTACTCCAGCATTCCCTAAATTACTATATGTATTAGAACCTGACAATGTAACAGAAGATTCAAAATACTGGTATTTAACTGAACTTGCAGCAAAATGTACAGCAAAGAGACTAGTACCTGATTACATCTCAGAAAAGAAAATGTTAGAATTCAAAAAAGATAAAAAAGGAAATGGAAACTGCTATCCATGCATGGGATGCCGTTCATTCCTTACCCCATACATAGATCCAAAGACAGACAAACCAAAATATTATGGTAGATTTAACCAAGGAGTTGTAACCATCAACTTAGTTGATGTGGCACTATCTTCTGATCAAGATATAGATAAATTCTGGAAAATTTATGAGGACAGATTGGAGTTATGCCATAGAGCGTTACAAGCAAGACACGAAAGATTAAGCAAAGTTACAAGTGATGTGGCACCTATCCTATGGCAACATGGAGCTTTAGCAAGACTTAAAAAAGGTGAAAGCATTCATGACTTATTACATGGAGGATATTCAACTATATCTCTTGGCTATGCAGGACTATACGAATGTGTAAAATATATGACAGGAAACAGCCATACAGATAATGGCGAAGGAAAAGATTTTGCAGTAAAAGTAATGCAAAAATTAAATGACAAATGCAAAGAATGGAAAGAGGCAGAAAATATTGATTACAGCGTTTATGGAACTCCAATTGAATCTACTACTTATAAGTTTGCAAAGTGCCTAAAGAAAAGATTTGGCGTTATAGAAGGAATAACAGACAAAAATTATATTACAAATTCTTATCATGTTCCTGTATTTGAAGAAATCGACGCCTTCAGTAAACTAAAGATAGAAAGTGAATTCCAAAGATTAAGCCCAGGAGGAGCAATATCTTATGTGGAAACCCCTAATCTACAAAACAATATTGAAGCCGTATTACAAATAATTAAATTTATATATGATAACATCATGTATGCAGAATTAAATACAAAATCAGATTATTGCCAAGAATGCGGATTTGATGGAGAAATTCTAATAGACGAAAATTTAGAATGGTATTGCCCAAACTGTGGAAATAGAAACCATGACACCCTAAATGTAGCAAGAAGAACTTGTGGATATATAGGAAGTCAATTCTGGAACAAAGGTAGAACACAGGAGATAAAAGAAAGAGTATTACATATAGATAACAAAGATGTAGAAGAAACACAGGAAGAAACACAAGAAGAAACAAAAGAAGCTGTTTAAAATATTCGTATTCAAAAAATTATACAAAAGTAAAACAAACAAAGAAAGGGGCTTTTTGGAAGCCCCTTAAAAGTTTCAAAATAAATATAAAGGTAGGAATAAAAGCAACTGCAATGTTAATTATACTTTTCCAGCCAGATATTTACTTAAGAAAGGAATGAAAGCAAATAATGAAATACAACAAAATAAGAAAAATGGATATTTCAGATGGACCAGGTGTAAGAATATCAATTTTTATGCAAGGTTGTACATTTAATTGCAAAGGTTGTTTTAATCCAGAAACACATAATTTTAATGAAGGAAAAGAATTTACCTACCAAACAATTAACAAAATATTAGAATTATGCGAAGATGAAAATATTAAAGGACTATCAATATTAGGAGGAGAACCAATGCATCCAATTAATATTGAAGGTTCTACAAGACTTGCTAAAGCATTTAAAGAAAAATTTCCAGAAAAAAACCTATGGGTATGGACTGGATTTTTATTTGACAAAGATTTAAAAGGAAAAGAAATATTAAAATATATAGACGTATTAGTAGATGGACAATTTGTAGAAGAATTGAAAGACCCAAGACTTAAATATAGTGGGTCATCAAATCAAAGAGTTATAGATGTTAAAAGAAGTTTAAAAGAAAATAAAATTGTCGAACTACCTAATAGATAATCACAAAGAGATGTCTTATTATTTAATTAGGGCACCTCTTTAAATATGTAAAAAAGGGGAAACTATTGAAAAAATTATAATTTTGACAATAATTTTTCAAATAAATTTTTACCTAAGAAAGGAATAGGAGTAAATATGAAAGATATTAAAATTTTTGCTTGTCCAACTGCTGAGAAATTTACAGAAGAAATTTGTGAATCATTGGATTTACCAATGGGAAAAATAGAAAGTTATAAATTTGCAAATGATAATAATTTTGTACAGTTTAAAGAAAGTGTAAGGGAACAAGACATATATTTAGTACAAACAACACAACCACCAGTAAATGAAAGAATTATGGAGCTACTTATAACAATAGATGCAGCCAAAAGAGCATCTGCACATAGAATAAATGTAGTATTACCATATTTTATATATTCTAGGTCGGACAAAAAAGATCAACCACGTGTACCAGTAACAGCAAGACTATTTGCAGAGTTATTAGAATCAGCAGGAGCAAGTAGGGTTATTACATGTGACTTACATAATTCAGCCATACAAGCATATTTTGATATTCCCTGTGATAGAATAACAGGGCAACACATATTACAAGCATATTTTGATGAAAAACAAATCGAAAACAAGGTAGTAGTCGCAACAGATGCAGGAAGTTCTAAAAAAGCATATAAATATTCTAAATATTTTGAATGCCCATTAGCATTAATTGACAAAAGAAGAAGTGGAAATGATGACAAAGCAGTAGCAATTAACATTATAGGTGATGTTAAAGGAAAAACTGCACTTATATTTGATGATGAAGTAAGTACAGCAGGAACCATGGTAGAAGCTGCAAAAATTTTACAAGAGCATGGAGTAAAAGAAATATATGCAGCATGTACACATGGAATATTATGTGGTCCAGCAATCTCAAGAATAGAAAATTCACCTATTAAAGAATTAGTTATTACCAATACTGTGCCATTGCCAGAAGAAAAAAGAATTCCTAAGATAAAGATGGTATCAATTGCACCACTTTTTGCAGAAGCAATTAAACGTGTAAATGAGGCAAAGGCATTAGGAGATTTATTTGAGTTTGATAAATAATTTCCTTTAGATATTGACAAACTCAACTCTTATGAGTATAATAAAGAAGATATAAAGTGGGTAAATATAAAATACCCTGTTAAAAAGAATATCCCACACGTAACAGTGTAATTACTGAAGGGAGGGGAAATAAAAAAGATGCCAGAAGTAAAAGTTAATAATGGAAATATAGAAGATGCCTTAAAAAGATTTAAAAGACAATGCGCAAGAAATGGAGTAATACAAGAAGTTAGAAAAAGAGAACATTATGAAAAACCAAGCGTAAAAAGAAAGAAAAAATCAGAGGCAGCAAGAAAAAGAAAATTCTAAGAAAACGGAGGGATTAAAAGTTATTAAAATAATTTTTTAATCCTTTTTTGTTACAAAACAAGAAACTTTTAAACAAAAGATTGAATGATAACTTAATATAATATTTTAGCAAACAAAGGCAAAAATTAAAAAAATATTTATGCCTAAGAAAGGAATGAATGGAAATATGTTAAAAGAAAAATTATTAGAAGATTTAAAAAATACTATGAAAGAAAAAAATAATCTTCGTAAAAATGTAATACAAATGGTAAGAGCAGCAATACTACAAGTAGAAAAAGACAAACAAATAGAAGTAACAGATGCACAAATAATAGAAATAATTGCAAAAGAAGCTAAAAAAAGAAGAGACTCAATTCCAGACTATGAAAAAAGTGGAAGAGAAGATTTATTAAATCAAATAAAAGAAGAAATAGCTATATTAGAAGAATATTTACCAGAGCAATTATCAGCTGAAGAAATTGAAGAAAAGTTAAAAGAAATAATTAGTGAAGTTGGTGCAAGCTCAATGAAAGAAATTGGAATAGTAATGAAAACAGCAAAAGAAAGATTTGGCGCTAGTGCTGACGGAAAAACTATTAATGAAATAGCTAAAAAATTATTAAGTTAATATATTAAAATTAAACAAAGTTGGAAAAATTTCTCCAACTTTGTTTTTCTAAAAAATGTGAAGATTTATTATAAATCATTTTTCTATTTCTTTTTCTTCAGAGTTTTGGTTGGTATACTTACTAATAAAGAAAGATGCTACAAATCCTAAAACTAAGCAGATAATACTAGAAATACCACTAATATCAAAAGAAAATCCAGGGTATATAGCTAGTAAAGAGCCAATTACGAATCCAATAATTGCAAAATAAGTATAACCATAAAAATGTTCTAATAAAAAGTTAATAATTTTAGTAGCTAAAACAATACCTAATATTGCACCAATTCCAAAAGGAATTAAAACAAAAATATTTAAACTAGAAACAGCTCCAATAACAGCAGAATAAGCACCTAATAATAATAAAATGAATGAACCACTAATGCCAGGTACGACCATAGAAGAAGCAGCAATCATGCCATAAATAATGAGTAAAATAAAATTAATAAAGTTAATATCAAAACTCTCAACAGGAGTACCTGCAATTCCTAACATTTCTAAGATTGCCAATCCAAGCCCAATAGCTAAAGTTATAATAAGAGGTATGATATATTTTGGTGAAAAACCTTTTTCAACTGATTTTTTCATTACAAATGGAATACTTCCTAAAATAAGACCAATGAATGCAAATTGAGTTTGCATTCCATAATTTGCTAAAGTAAATTTAATTAACTTACTAAAAGCAATAATTCCAACTCCAGCTCCCAATACAATAGGAATTAAAAAAATCATATTCTTTTTAAAGTTTTCCTTGAAATTATGAAAAAAATTACTAATAATATGTATTAATTCTTCATAAATTCCCATTGAAACTGCCATTGTTCCACCGCTTACACCAGGGATTACGTTAGCAATTCCAATAATCATACCTTTAAAAAAACGAATAAAATGCTTCATATTTTTCATCCTTTCTAAAAATTTCAGATGAGTACATTGTAACATTGAAAAAAAATAAAGTCTATATGAAAATGAAATCTTATTGTAATAATCCAAAAAAACTTACGGAAATACAATAAAAAACATTGACATTAATGTAATTACCATGATATACTAAACTAGATATGTTTTTATCATAAATAATATCAATCTCAATGAACGGGCAGGTGGGTAATACCAACCGTCTTTTTATTGTCTTTTGACTAATTGTTATGTCAATTAAATAAGAAGAGGAATTGTTCTATTATTCTTTACGGAATAGAGTGCTTTGAAAGCAGAAAGCATGGCTAAGCTGTAAACTAATAATAGAATCAAGAAGGACTTCTTATTTAAGTCATATATATTTTTTTCTGCTTAATATTTTTTAGGGGTGATTTTTTTGTTAAAAGAAATTAAACACGAGAAATGTTCTCGCAAAACTTTTGCAAAAATCGGCGATTCAATCGAAATGCCAAACTTAATTCAAGTTCAAAAAGATTCCTATAATTGGTTCATAGAAGAGGGGTTAGGCGAAGTATTAAGAGATATTTCACCAATTATTGACTATTCTGGAAATTTAGTACTTGAATTTTTAGATTACTACATGGAAGAAAAAACAAAATACACACTAGAAGAAGCAAAAGAACGTGACACAACTTATGCTACAAGATTGCATGTAAAAGTAAGGCTTATCAATCGTGAAACAGGAGAAATCAAAGAACAAGAAATCTATCTTGGAGATTTTCCACTTATGACAGACAGTGGTACATTCATAATTAATGGTGCAGAAAGAGTTGTAGTAAGTCAGTTAGTACGTTCACCAGGTTGTTATTACGCAGAAGATTTCGACTCAAAAACAGGTAGAAAAATTTATACATCTACTGTTATGCCAATCCGTGGTGCATGGATTGAATATGAAACAGATGGAAATGACATATTCTATGCTAGAGTTGATAGAACAAGAAAAATACCAGTTACTACATTATTAAGAGCAATAGGAATTGAAACAGATGAACAAATGATACAATTATTCGGAGAAGAAAATAAACTAACAGCAACTATACAAAAAGATCCAATCAAAACTCAAGAAGAGGCATTAGTTGAAATTTATAAAAAATTAAGACCGGGAGAGCTTCCAACAGCAGATGCAGCTAGAAATTTATTTAATGGATTATTCTTTGATCCAAGAAGATATGACCTAGCAAAAGTAGGAAGATACAAATTTAACCAAAAATTAAGTTTAGCAACTAGAATCACAGGAAGAATTGCTTATAATGATATTATAGATCCAGAAACAGGAGAAGTATTAGCAGAAAAGGATAGCACTATTACAGAAGATACAGCAATTGCTATCCAAAATACAGGAATAAACATAGTGGATGTAAAAGTTGACGATAAACCAGTTAGAGTAATTGGTAATGGTACAGTTAATATCCACAGCATATTACCAGATGTTAATTTAAGTGATTTACACATTAAAGAAATGGTAAATTATGTAGTTTTAAAATCTATCATAGACACTACAGATCCAAAAGATTTACATGATATTATAAAAGAAAGAATGGATGAATTAAATCCAAAACATGTTACAAACGAAGATATAATTGCATCTATTAGTTATTTATTAAACTTAGAACATGGATTAGGACATATAGATGATATTGACCATTTAGGAAATAGGCGTATTCGTTGTGTAGGTGAATTATTACAAAATCAATTTAGAATTGGTTTAACAAGACTTGAAAGAGTAGTACGTGAAAGGATGACAATTCAAGACTTAGATGTCATTACCCCACAAACATTAATAAATACAAAACCAATAACATCTTCTATTAGAGAATTCTTTGGTAGTTCACAATTATCACAATTTATGGATCAAACCAACCCACTTTCAGAATTAACTCATAAAAGAAGAATTTCTGCATTAGGACCTGGAGGTTTGTCTCGTGAAAGAGCAGGTTTCGAAGTTCGTGATATTCACTATACTCACTATGGAAGATTATGTCCAATAGAATCACCTGAAGGTCCAAACGTAGGATTAATCTCAGCATTATCTTCATTTGCTATTATAAATGAATATGGATTTATTGAAACCCCATATAGAAAAGTAGATCATGAAACAGGAAAAGTTACAGATGAAGTAGTATATATGTCAGCAGATGTAGAAGATAAATATATTATTGCACAGGCATCTGAACCAGTAAATGAAAATGGTGAATTTATAAATGATAGAATTCGTGTACGTTTCAGAGAAGAAATAACTATGGTTGATAAAAACCAAGTAGACTTTGTAGACGTATCACCAAAGCAATTAGTATCTGTTGCTGCAGCAATGATTCCATTCTTAGAGCATGATGATGCAAAGCGTTCATTAATGGGTGCAAACATGCAACGTCAAGCAGTACCACTACTTATGCCAGAATCTCCAATAGTAGGAACTGGAATTGAATATAGAGCTGCAAGAGATTCAGGAATAACTGTAATGGCACAAAATGAAGGTATTGTTGAAAAAGTAACAGGTGACGAAATAAAAATTAGAAATAATAAAGATGAAATAGACACATACCATTTAAGAAAGTTCAAAAGAACAAATGGTGGTACTTGTATAAATCAAAGACCAGTTGTAAGCGTTGGAGAAAAGGTAAAAGCAGGAGAGCTAATCGCAGATGGACCTGCTACAAAAAATGGAGAAATGGCATTAGGAAGAAATGTACTTATTGCTTTTACAACATGGGAAGGTTACAACTACGAAGACGCAGTTTTAATTAGTGAAAGATTAGTAAAAGAAGATGTATATACATCAATTCACATTGAAGAATATGATTGTGAATGTCGTGATACAAAATTAGGTCCAGAAGAAATCACACGTGATATACCAAATGTTGGTGATGATAGCTTAAAAGACTTAGATGAAAACGGAATAATTAGAATTGGTGCAGAAGTTAGACCAGGAGATATTTTAGTTGGAAAAGTTACTCCAAAAGGAGAAACAGAACTAACTGCTGAAGAAAGATTATTACGTGCAATCTTTGGTGAAAAAGCAAGAGAAGTTAGAGATACATCACTTAGAGTACCTCATGGAGAAGCTGGAACAATTGTAGATGTCAAAATATTTACAAGGGATAATTCAGATGAATTAGCACCAGGAGTAAATCAAGTAATTCGTTGCTATATTGCAACAAAAAGAAAAATATCTGTTGGTGATAAAATGTCTGGACGTCATGGTAACAAGGGTGTTATTTCTCGTATATTACCAGAAGAAGATATGCCATTCTTACCAGATGGTACACCAGTAGATATAGTATTAAACCCATTAGGTGTTCCATCACGTATGAATTTAGGACAGGTGCTAGAAGTACACTTAGGAATGGCAGCAAGAGCACTTGGAATCAAAGTTGCAACACCAGTTTTTGATGGAGCAACAGATGAAGAAATTAAAGAATTATTTAGAAAAGCAGGTCTTCGTGAAGACGGAAAAACTATAGTATATGATGGAAGAACAGGAGAGCCATTCGATCATCCAATTACAGTAGGTGTTATGTATATGTTAAAACTACACCACTTAGTAGATGATAAGATTCACGCACGTTCTACTGGACCATACTCATTAGTTACTCAACAACCTCTAGGAGGTAAAGCACAATTTGGTGGACAGCGTTTTGGAGAAATGGAGGTTTGGGCATTAGAGGCATATGGTGCAGCATATACACTTCAAGAAATGTTAACTGTAAAATCAGATGATATTGTCGGAAGAGTAAAAACTTATGAAGCTATTGTAAAAGGTGAAAATGTACCAGAACCAGGAGTTCCAGAAGGATTTAAAGTATTAATAAAAGAACTTCAATCTCTAGGATTAGATGTAAGGCTTCTATCAGAAGACAATCAAGAGTTAGAATTAAAAGAAAATATTGAAGATGGTATAGACTTTAATAGCATAGAAGATGCAAAAAGGCTAGAAGAACAAGTAGTAGATGAAAATGAATTATCAGATGGTTATACAGAAGCTTCTGAATCAGATGATTTATTAGCAGATATAGATGACAAAGATGGCATATTTGTTGACTTTGATGCTGATGAAATCATACTAGACGATACTGACTTAGGGGAAGATAATCTTTTAAATGACCAAGATTTATTAGATGACAATGATGACTAATATAAAAAATAATAATTTAATAGCCCTCATAATTATTACTTATAATGACCAAATGGAATTGCACAGCGGTGGAAATTAGAAAGTAATAATTATGAGAACCCAATGGTAGTAAGGGGAAAACTACCAAAACAATAAACCATGAAAGTTATTTACTATAACTTAAAAATAAATAACAGGGGGCTAAAAAAAGTGGATGAGTTAGAAATCTTTAACAAAATCAAAATAGGATTAGCATCAGATGAAAAAATTAGAGAGTGGTCAAAAGGAGAAGTAAAAAAACCAGAGACCATAAATTATAGAACACTAAAGCCAGAAAAAGATGGATTATTCTGTGAAAGAATATTTGGTCCAACAAAAGATTGGGAATGTCACTGTGGAAAATATAAAAGAGTAAGATATAAAGGAATTGTCTGCGATAGATGTGGTGTTGAAGTAACAAAATCTAAAGTAAGACGTGAAAGAATGGGACATATTGAGCTTGCAGCTCCAGTAGCTCATATTTGGTATTTTAAAGGAATTCCAAGTAGAATTGGATTAATGCTTGATATATCTCCAAGAAGCCTAGAAAGAGTTATTTACTTTGCTTCTTACATTGTAACTGATAAAGGTACAAGTGGTCTTACAAAATGCCAAGTACTATCAGAAAAAGAATATCATGAGGCAGAAGAAAAATATGGAAGAGGCTCTTTCAAAGCAAAAATGGGAGCAGAAGCAATTCAAGAATTATTACAACAAATAGATGTAGAAAAATTAGCAGAAAAATTGAAAAAAGAGCTTGAAAAAGCAAGTGAGCAGAAAAAGGCAAAGCTAGTAAAAAGATTAGATACAGTAGAATCATTCCGTTTATCACAAAATAAACCAGAGTGGATGATAATGAATGTTGTACCAGTTATTCCACCAGATTTAAGACCAATGGTACAATTAGATGGTGGTAGGTTTGCAACATCTGACTTAAATGACTTATATCGTAGAGTTATAAACAGAAATAACCGTCTAAAAAGATTATTAGAATTAGGAGCACCAGAAATAATTGTACGTAATGAAAAAAGAATGTTACAAGAAGCTGTAGATGCCCTAATAGATAATGGAAGACGTGGTAGACCAGTAACAGGTGCTGGAAATAGAGCATTAAAATCTTTATCAGACTTACTAAAAGGAAAACAAGGTAGATTCCGTCAAAACTTACTTGGAAAACGTGTTGACTATTCTGGACGTTCAGTTATCGTAGTAGGACCAGAACTAAAATTATATCAATGCGGTGTTCCAAAAGAAATGGCAGTAGAGTTATTTAAACCATTTGTAATGAAAGAATTAGTTGGTAGAGGTTTAGCACATAATATTAAAAATGCAAAAAGAATGGTAGAAAGATTAAGACCAGAAGTATGGGATATACTAGAAGATGTTATTAAAGATCATCCAGTACTTCTAAACCGTGCTCCTACACTACATAGACTTGGTATTCAAGCATTTGAGCCAGTTTTAGTAGAAGGTAGAGCTATTAAACTTCACCCATTAGTATGTACAGCATTTAACGCTGACTTTGATGGTGACCAAATGGCTATTCACTTACCTTTATCACCAGAAGCACAAGCAGAAGCAAGATATTTAATGCTTTCTGTAAATAACTTATTAAAGCCACAAGATGGTAAACCAGTAACAGTGCCTACCCAAGATATGATTTTAGGTAGTTACTATTTAACAATGGAAATATCAGGCGAGCCAGGAGAAGGAAACTATTATTCTTCACCAGAAGAAGCAGTTATTGCATACGAAAACCATGACTTAGGTTTGCATAGTAAAATAAAAGTAAGAATTCAAAAAGAAGTAGAAGGCCAAATGGAAACTCGCAAAGTTGAAACAACAGTTGGTAGATTAATTTACAATGAAGGAATTCCACAAAATTTAGGATTTGTTGATAGAACTAATCCAGAAAATATTTTTGAACCAGAAATTAACTTTGCAGTATCTAAAAAGAATTTAGGAAAAATTATTGCAAAATCAATTAATAGTAATGGATTAAGTGCAACAGCAGAACTATTAGACTATATAAAAGCAATGGGATTCAAACATTCTACTACAGCAGGTATTACAGTTTCAGTAGATGATGTTAAAGTGCCAGAAGCTAAAAAGCAAATATTATTAGATGCAAATGAACAAGTAAACAACGTATTAAAACAATATAAACGTGGTTTAATTACGAACGATGAAAGATACAACTCTGTTATCAAAATTTGGGAAAAAGCAACAGATGATGTTACAGAAGCAATGAAAAATAATTTTGAAGATCTAAACCCAGTTTATATGATGAGTCAATCTGGAGCCAGAGGTAACTTAAACCAATTAAGACAAATTGCTGGTATGCGTGGACTTATGGCAAGTACAACAGGTAAAACAGTCGAAATTCCTATTACATCATCTTTCCGTGAAGGTCTAGATGCTCTAGAATACTTTATTTCAGCACACGGTGCTAGAAAAGGTTTAGCAGATACAGCTTTAAGAACAGCAGACTCTGGATATTTAACAAGAAGGTTAGTAGATGTTTCACAAGATATTATAGTTCGTGAAGATGATTGTGGAACACATGAAGGAATTGTATTATCAGACATTAAAGATGGAAATCAAGTAATTGAAAAATTAGAAGAAAGATTAATTGGTAGATATCCATTAGAACCAATTATAGACCCTAAAACTAAAGAAGTAATTGTAGATACAGACACAATGATTACAGAAAAAATAGTAGAAAAAATTCTTAGTGCAGGGCTAGAAAAAGTCCCAGTACGTTCTGTATTAGGATGTCGTACAAAACACGGAGTATGCCGTAAATGTTATGGAATGGGCTTAGCTACTCGTGATGAAGTAAATATAGGAGAATCTATTGGTATCATAGCTGCACAGTCAATTGGTGAGCCAGGTACACAGCTTACTATGAGAACTATCCACTCAGGTGGTGTTGCAGGTGTTGCAGATATTACACAAGGTCTTCCTAGAGTTGAAGAGTTATTTGAAGCTAGAAAACCAAAGGGATTAGCAGTTATTACAGAAATAGATGGTGTAGTTAAAATTTCTGAAGACAAAAAGAAAAAAGAAGTTACTGTTACTTCAAAAGATAATTCTAAAACATATGCTATACCATTTAGATCTAAACTACGTGTAAAAGATGGAGATACAGTATCAGCAGGTGATGCATTAATCGAAGGTGCTATCAATCCAAATGAAATACTATTAATAAAAGGGCCAGAAGGTGTTTATGATTACCTAATTCAAGAAGTTCAAAAAGTTTATCGTAACCAAGGTGTTGATATCAATGACAAACATATTGAAGTAATTGGAAGACAAATGCTTAGAAAAATTAGAGTAGAAGACAATGGAGACACTGACATGTTTGCAGGTTCTCTAGTAGACATTCTTGAATTTGAAGATAAAAATGAACAAGCAATTGCAGAAGGTAAAAAGCCAGCAACTGGAAAACGTATTTTACTTGGAATTACTAAGGCATCCTTAGCTACAGATAGTTTCTTATCAGCTGCATCTTTCCAAGAAACAACAAGAGTATTAACAGAAGCAGCTGTTAAAGGTAAAGTAGACGAGTTAATTGGTTTAAAAGAAAATGTTATTATAGGAAAATTAATTCCTGCTGGAACAGGTCTTCCTATATATAAAAATACACATATTAATACAGAAGAAAACGAAGAAGAACCAACATCAGAAGAAGAAACTATTAATTCATAATTTTTACAAAAGTGGAGATAAAAAAGAAAAAATATCTCCACTTTTGCTATAATAAAGAAAACTAAACGATGCTAAAAAAGAAAGTATGGAAAGAGGGGAAATATTAGGTAAAACTAATATAGATAAAATGGAAGAAAAAGAAAATCGTTTAACTACATATATGTTAAAAATAAGAAATATGGCAGATTATTTAGCAAGGGGTTATATTATTGAGCAAAGTGATGAAGAAACTTCTATAGAAATAGTAGCAGATGACACTACTATGCGAAGAAATGCATTTTCTGTTACAGAATATAGTTATTATGATATTTTAGATCAAAGATATTATGGAGAACAGAGAAGTTTTGGAATATTAATAGATTTAATTAATAATGGTGAATATGAAAGACAAGTAGAATGTAATGTAGATTTTTCAGAGAAATTTGTTCCAGACCCAGAAGAAGATATGTTTTATATTAAAGTTATGAAAAGAGTGGAGAGAATTACAAAGTTAATGTTTTGGGCTTTAATTCATGGATTACACATTCCTGTTGATTCACAGCAATTGTACTATTTGCAAGTAATTTCACAAGAAGATGATGAAAGAGATGATGAAATAGAACCATTTTCAGGATATATTAAATATGATATAAAAACAGATACATTCTTGGTAGTGAATGAAGATGATGAAATAATATTAGAAGATATCTGTATTGAAGATGTTATGCCAATATATAATGACTGGTTAGAAGAAAAAGAACAGGAAGAATTAAAAAGGCAAGCAATACGAGACGTTCAAAAGAGAAGAAAAGAATTAGAAGAGCAAGATGGATCTAATATTGGAGAAGATGGAGAAATAGAATTATAAAAATAGAAATAATTATTATCAAAATTGCAAAAACTAAAAAATGTAAGTATATATATAATTTGACAGAAAAATGAAAAAGGGATACAATAAAAAAACGAAGGAGAACTTTATGCAAAATAATAATAAAAAAATATTTGAAAATATAATATCAAAAACAAAAATATATTTGATTATTATTGCTATTTTACTAGTAATCATTTGTGTTTTAGATATTAACTATATAGGTCCAGCTCTTATATTTTATGTTTTGATTTTAATATATGCATATTTTAGTGAACAAAAAAAGAAAAATGAATTATCAGAACATATACAAGAGCTTAATTTTCACGTAGATAAAACAGCTAAAAATGCATTAATAAATTCTCCATTTCCATTAATAATAGTTGAAACTAACGGAAATATAATATGGAAAAGCAAAAAATTTGCAAAGGAATTTGCAAATAACGATATAGGTAGTGTATTAAATGATCTACTAAAACAAATAAAATTGGAAATTGAAAATAATGAAGAAAAAAAAGAAAGAACAATAAGCAGAGAAGTAGAAGTAGGCAATAAAATCTATGAAGTTCAAGGGCAATACAATAAATCTAAAAATGAATATATGCTTACATTATATTTCTTAGACAAAACTCAAAATGTAGAAATTGAAAAAAAATATGAAGAATCTCAAATTTGTGTTGGCCTAGTTATGATAGACAACTATGAAGAGATAAATCAGAGAATAGAAGATGAAGAAAAACCAGGAGTACTTGCACAAATTGAAAAAACACTTTATGATTGGGCATCCACTTTTGAAGGTTTAATTATAAAATCAGAAAGAGATACATTTGTATGTATATTTGAAAAGAAATATTTGCCAATGTTAGAAGAAGGAAAATTCAGTATTTTAGATACAATCAAAGAATTAGAATTATCAGACAAAATACCAATAACATTAAGTATTTCAATATCTAATGAGGGTGAATCTAATTACGAAAAATATAAATCAGCACAAACAGGTGTGGATATAGCCTTAGGTAGAGGAGGAGACCAAGCAGTTGTAAGAAAAGAAGGTAGATATACTTTCTTTGGTGGCAAAACTCAAGAAGTAGAAAAAAGAACTAAAGTTAAAGCAAGAATTGTATCACATGCATTAGAAGAATTAATGGTACAAGCTCAGAATGTTATGATTATGGGGCACACCAATGGTGATATTGACTCAATGGGTTCAAGTATGGGAATTTATCGTTTAGCAAAAACACTAAATATAGAAGCATATATAGTAAACAATTCAACAGGAATAGGATTGCAAAACTTTATTGAAGTAGCAAGGGAAGAGAAAGAGTATGATAATGTTATAATAGGAAAAGCAGAAGCTCTTACAAAGATAACCCCTGAAACTTTACTAGTAATAGTGGATACCCATAAAAGAAGTTATGTAGAAGTACCAGAGTTATTAGAACAAACTAACAAAATTGTTATAATAGATCATCATAGAAAGAGTCCAGATTATATTGAAGATGCGATACTTACTTTCCATGAAGTATATGCATCCTCAGCAGCAGAATTAGTTACAGAAATATTAGAATATGCACAAAAACAAGTAACATTAGCAACACTAGAAGCAGAAGCATTATATGCAGGTATTATGATGGACACTAAAAATTTCACTTTCAAAACAGGGGTTAGAACTTTTGAAGCAGCAGCATACCTAAGAAAATGTGGAGTTGATATTATAAAAGTAAAAAAATGGTTTCAAAGTGATTTAAAAACTTATAACAAAATATCTAAAATTGTAGAAAATGCAGAAATAACAAATGAAACTATTGGAATTTCAACTTATACAGAAAATGATAAAGATGCAAATATTATTTGTGCAAAAGCAGCAGACGAATTATTAACAATTAGTGATATTACAGCATCTTTTGTCATAGGAAATTTGGGAGATAAAGTTTGCATTAGTGGTCGTTCAATTGGTGATATAAATGTACAAATAATTCTTGAAAAACTTGGAGGAGGAGGTCATATTACATTAGCAGGTGCGCAAGTAGAAGGAATGACTATAGAAGAAGTAAAGCAAGAATTAATAAATCGTATTAATGAATACTTTTCAGAAATTTCAAGTTAGAATAATAATAAAAAGCCGAAGAATTATCTTCGGCCCTTTTTATTAAGGTGTAAAAATCTCCACTATTGCATCATGAATCTGACTCAAAACTTGCAAATTTTCATAATGAAAAGAAATTTGTGCTATTGGATAGTGCGAAATTTCTTCAGGAATGGGTATCGCATTTGGAACCATTTTTTGAGCAAATCCTTTTAAACCAAGAATCAATGTGATAGCAATCATATAATAAAGGACGTGATTCTGTGCTTGCTTGTTGTAAGGATATAGAAAAAAGGTAATAATTTGATCCGCAATATTAGTCTTTGCAACAATTTGAATAATCGGATACATAAGTAGTGCACCTCACATAAATAAGATATTAATATAATATCATACTTTTTGTCAAAAGTACATACGTATTAGAACTTTTATTGATTAGGCCATATGGAATTATAACACGAATAATATATTGTAACTGATTAGGTGGGAAATATTGAAAAAAAGTAATGCCTTATAATATAATACAAAAAATAAGTATATAAAAATTTAATAAGTAATAAACTTGAAAAAAAGGCAGTTTTAGAGTATTATATAGTAGTATTAATAGAACAAAAAGGAGGAGACAATATGAAAGTAATTTTATTAGAAGATATAAAAGGGGTAGGAAAGAAAGATCAAGTAATCAATGCAAGTGATGGTTATGCAAGGAATTTTCTATTTCCTAAGAAATTAGCAGTAGAAGCAAATGCAGAAAACATGAGTAAATTAAAGGCTAAACAAGATTCTCATCAATATAAAAAATCTGTAGAAAAAGAAGAGGCACAAAGAGTAGCAGAAAGACTAAAAGGAATTTTACTTAAAATTTCAGTAAAAGCTGGTGAAAATGGGAAGATTTTTGGATCTATTACCTCAAAAGAAATTGCAGATAATTTAAAAGAACAATATAAAATTGAAGTGGATAAAAAGAAAATAGATTTGAAAGAGCCAATAAAAACAATTGGAAGCTTTTCTATAAGTGTGAAATTATATGAAGGAGTTATTGGAACACTTAAAGTGCAAACAATAATGCAATAAACGAAAATAATTATCAGATCTGTGCATTAGGAAGGAATGTGATTAAAAATGGAATTAGGAAAAATCCCACCACATGATATAGAAGCTGAACAAGCAGTAATAGGAAGTATGCTTACAGATAAAGATGCTATTATGTCAGCAGTAGAAGTGCTAAAAGAAGACGACTTTTATCGTGAGGATAATAAGCAAATATATAAGGCTATTTTAAATTTATATAATCGTGCTGATCCAGTAGATATTATTACACTAAAAACAGAATTGCAATCAATGAAACAATTAGATGCTGTTGGAGGGTTAGAATATATAGCAGAACTTCCAGATAAAGTACCAACAACTGCAAATGTAGAGCAATACATAAAAATAGTAGAAGAAAAATCAGCATTAAGAGCATTAATAAAAACCGCCAATGAATTAATAACCCTAGGCTATGATCAAACACAAGAAGTAGAGGATATTTTAGATACGGCTGAAAGACAAATATTTAATGTAATCCAAAACAGAAATCAAAAAGGATATAGTGCCATAAAAGACATATTAGTAGATTCTTTTACAGAATTAGAGCAATTATATAATCAAAAACAACGTATCACTGGTGTACCTACAGGATTTGCAGATTTAGATTATATCACTGCAGGGCTTCATAAATCAGACTTAGTTATTGTGGCAGCAAGACCTGCAATGGGAAAATCAGCTTTTGCATTAAATATTGCCACAAATGCAGCTGTAAGAGCTAATACGCCAGTTGCAATATTTAGTCTGGAAATGTCGAAAGAGCAAATGACGAATCGTATTTTATGCAGTGAGGCATTAGTAGACAGTAATAAAGTAAGAACAGGAAAAGTAGAAGATGACGATTGGCAAAAATTAGCTGATGCATCAGGTGAACTATCACAAGCACAAATTTTTATAGATGATACTCCAGGTATTTCTGTTATGGAAATTCGTGCAAAATGTAGAAAAATGAAACTTGAAAAAGATATTGGATTAGTAGTAATAGACTATATTCAATTAGTACAAGGTACAAATAAAAAAGGTGCAAGTCGTGAACAAGAAATTTCAGAAATAAGTCGTTCACTAAAAATATTGGCAAAAGAAATTAGTGTACCAGTTATTGCACTTTCACAGCTTTCAAGATCTGTTGAGCAAAGACCTGACCACAGGCCAATGCTTTCAGACTTACGTGAATCTGGAGCAATAGAGCAGGATGCTGATATAGTTATGTTTTTATATCGTGATGATTATTATAATCCAGAAACAGAAAATAAAAATGTAGCAGAAGTTATTTTAGCAAAACACAGAGCTGGTTCTACAGGAACTGTTGAACTAAAATGGCTTGGAAATTATACAAAATTTGCTAATCTTGAAAAGTATAGGGAATAGTTATAGTCTTTTCAAACTGGTCAAGTTAATATAAACATTTTAAAATAAAAATACTAAAACTAGGAGAAATTAATGTTACAAGAAAAAATTTTAAAAACAATACAAGATAATAACCTAATTGAAAAAAATGATAAAATAATAATTGGAGTATCTGGCGGACCGGATTCTATGTGTTTGCTAGATATTTTGTATTGCCTAAAAGAAAGTATTGAATTTGAAATTGCAGTTTGTCACATTAATCATGGAATCAGAAAAGAAGCAGATTCAGAAACTGCATATGTAGAAAATTATTGTAAGCAAAGAAAAATCCCATGTTTTGTAAAAAGAATAAAAGTTGAAGAATTAGCTAAAGAAAAAAAGATTGGAACTGAAGAAATGGGGAGGAAAATAAGATATGAGTTTTTCGAAGAAACCTTAGCTAAAATAAAAGCAAATAAAATTGCCACTGCACATACAGCAAATGATAATGCTGAAACTGTTTTGATGAACATTATGAGAGGAAGTGCAATTTCAGGGTTAAAAGGAATTGAAATAAATAGGAAAGAGAATATAAATTTAGCTGGTAAAGAAAAATTCGAAATTACTTATATAAGGCCACTAAGAGAAACCACAAGGCAGGAAGTAGAAGAATATTGTGAGCAAAAAGAATTACAACCTAAAATAGACAAAAGCAATTTTGAAAATACTTATACAAGAAATAAAATTAGAAATAATTTAATTCCATATCTAAAAAAAGAATATAATCCTAATATCATACAAACAATAAATAGGTTATCAGATTTAGCAAAAGATGATGAAGAATATTTTTCTAAAATTGTAGCTCAAGAGTATGAAACATTGAAAATAGGGGAAAATGAAAAAGAAATTATTTTAGATTTAAAAAGATTCAATACTTTAGAAAAGGTTATAAAAACAAGAATTCTTTTATATACTATTAATGAAGTAACAGGTACTACGCAAGGAATTGCAAAAATACATTTGGAAGATATAATAAAACTATGTCAAAATAATGTGGGGAACAAATACTTGACTCCTCATAAAAACATAAAAATTTTTGTAAAAAAAGGAAAAATTTTTATAACAAGTAAAGTAAGTATCCGTAATAAATAGCTTGATATGACTTAATTTGCGAACAAAAAGTTTTGGAAAAATACTTGAAATTAAAATGGCGATATGGTATAGTCTAGACTGAGAAAAATGGAGAAATGGATTTAGAGAAATCCATTTATACAAAAGGAGGAAACATTTTGAAAAATAGTATTAAAACACTAGCAATGTGGTTAATTATTGCAATTATTTTAATAGTAGTAATTAGCTCCATCATAGAAAATACAGATAATAAATTATTATATTCTGATTTAATTGCTAAAATTGAAACAGAAGAAGTACAAGAAATCACATTATCCTCTGATGGTGCTAAAGCAGAAGTAAAATTAAAAAATGAAAATTTTGCAAAAGAAGTAAATATTCCAAGTGTAGATAATTTGATGGAAACATTAAATAGTAGCATGAGAGCTGGAACAATTAAAGTATCAGAAAAATCAGAGTCAATATGGATGGTTATTTTTAGCTTACTTACACCATTTGGAATACTTATCATTTTCTTAGTATTTTGGTTCCTATTAATGGGAGGAGCACAAGGTGCAGGTGGAGGAAATGGCAAAACAATGTCATTTGGAAAAAGCCGTGCTAGAATGATAAATCCTACAGATAAAAGTAAAGTTACTTTTGATGATGTAGCAGGAGTAGATGAAGAAAAAGAAGAATTAGAAGAAATTGTAGAATTCTTAAAAAATCCTAGAAAATTTACTGAAATGGGAGCAAGAATCCCAAAAGGTGTATTATTAGTAGGTCATCCAGGAACAGGAAAAACACTTTTAGCAAAAGCAGTTGCTGGTGAAGCAGGAGTACCATTCTTCTTCATCAGTGGTTCAGATTTTGTTGAAATGTTTGTTGGTGTAGGTGCATCACGTGTAAGAGACTTATTTGAAGAAGCTAAGAAAAAATCACCATGTATCATATTTATTGATGAAATTGATGCAGTAGGACGTCAAAGAGGAGCAGGTCTTGGTGGAGGACATGATGAAAGAGAGCAAACATTAAATCAATTATTAGTAGAAATGGATGGATTTTCAGCTAATGAAGGTGTAATAGTATTAGCAGCAACTAACAGGCCGGACATATTAGATAAAGCATTATTAAGACCAGGAAGATTTGATAGGCAAATAGTAGTATCAAATCCAGATGTAAAAGCAAGAGAACAAATATTAGAAGTTCACAGTAGAAAGAAAAGATTGGGTGATGATGTAGACTTAAAAACTATTGCAAAAAATACATCAGGCTTTTCTGGAGCTGATTTGGAAAATATTTTAAATGAAGCAGCACTTTTAGCAGCAAGAAGAAATTTAGATGCAATAGGAATGAGTGAAGTTGAAGATGCAATGGTAAAAGTAACAATGGGTCCTGAAAAGAGAACTAGAGTAAGAAGTGAAAAAGAGCAAAAACTAGTTGCTTTCCATGAAGCTGGTCATGCAGTTGTTAGTAGATTTTTACCAACACAAGATCCAGTACATCAAATTTCTATTGTTCCAAGAGGTATGGCAGGAGGATATACAATGTATCGTCCAACAGAAGATAAGTCATTTATGTCTAGAACAGAAATGGTTGAAAACATTGTATCACTTCTTGGTGGTAGAGTAGCAGAAAAATTAGTATTAGATGATATATCAACAGGTGCAAGCAATGATATTGAAAGAGCAACTCAAATTGCAAGAAGTATGGTAACAAAATACGGTATGAGCGAAAGAGTTGGAACTATTACTTTAGGCTCTAGCCAAGAAGAAGTTTTTCTTGGAAGAGATTTTGCTACACAAAAAGAATATTCAGAAGAAACAGCAGCTTTAGTAGATGAAGAAGTAAAAAGTATTATAGATTTTGCATATCGCAAAGCATCAGAAATTCTACAATCTAATATGGACAAATTAACAAAAGTTGCTAATGTTCTATTAGAAAAAGAAAAAATAGATGGAGAAGAGTTTGACGAAATTTTTAATAGCTAGAATATAATATATTGAAAATAAGCAAAGTTGGAACGAAAACTTCGTTTTCAACTTTGTTTTTTTTATTGCATAGAAAAATTGCTAGATTTTTCTAGAGTAACAAGGTTAAGTTGCCTTAGGCTGTGCATATTTTCGAAAAAATCATTTTTTATATAAAAAAATTAATAAAATAAGAAAAATGGCAATACTAAATAATATAATTGTTGAATATTAAAATAATATTACATTTTATATACAATAAAAAACAAAAATTGACAATAAAATAATTTATATATATAATGTATGCAATAAAATATATACGGAGGAAAAGAAAATGAAGAAACTTTTAAGCTTAATAATAGTTACAATTATGTTATTAGTAACAATGAGTATATCCGTAAAAGTGCAAGCATTGGAAATAGAAGATCCTGGAGCTGAAATGGAAGTGCAAAAGGTAGAAATAGTTAATCCAACAACAAGCGGAAATTACCAAACAGGGCAAGAAATTACATTTGTAGTAACTTTTAATGGAAATATAGAAAATGTATTTTCATCAAATACATTATCTATAAAATTTAGTGAATCAAATACTGTAAGAACACTAACAAATGGCACAGTAAGTCAAAATATAATTACTTATAAATATACACTTACAGCAGAAGATAAAGGAAGTTTGCAACTAGATAAGTTCATAGGTGTTAAAGCAGCAGGAGGTTCAGATGTAGGAAGCACAGGAGATTTTGACAGTAGTATAGAAATTACTGCTAATAAAACAACTACTCCTACGCCTAGTACAGGAGAAAGTGATGTTACATGGGCTGATGGTTCAAAGTTCAAATTTGAATTAGTAGAAAAAGCTACTGGAGTATATAACTTAAATATTACAGGAATAGATCAATCAGGAGTTTATTATGCAGTTATAACTAGAGATACTAAAGCTCCAAACATACCAGAAAAAGGCGAAATTCCTTCTGGAAGCACAAGCTTTTCTTTTACAGATGATTCAAGTGCCATTCCATTTAATGAATATATCGAAAAAAATGGAAATATGTACATTTGGGTTTATCAATCTAAAAGAATAGGAACAGAACAAGATGTAACTAATAAATGTATTGTAAATGGTAAAAATATTGAAAGACCTGCACTTAAAGCTATAGGATCAAGGATGAGAGCATATTTTTCAAAAGATAATACTACAGCATTTCTTTGGGAACCATATAAAGATAATAGAACAATTAATGTTAGAATAGGAAGAGTAACAGATAAAAATATTTTAAAAAGTATAAAAAATGGTGAAGCAGGTTGTTTAACAAGATTATTAACATATGCTAAAACATCAAATTCAATTTATACAGGTACAATCCCACTAGGTACATCAAAAGGAATTACAGAAGGAATGGAACTAATAGATGATGAATATTATTATGCTTATATGGAATTAGATGATAAAAATGGAACTTATTATCCTGTAGAAGATGTTTCCTTATATCAAGCATGTATAGATCAAACATATGATATAAGAGCATTGTACAATTATTTAAGTAATGAATTTGTGTGGAATATACCAGAAGATGATTATTTTTCAGACTTCTCAAATGCAAAAGCTTATATACAGGATTTTGTTATAGATTCAGAACAAACTGAAAGAAATAACCTTGTCGTTGCAGTAGACAATATAAAATCAAACAATGCAAAAAAACATAAATTTTTCTATTACATTTCTAATGAGCAAGGTAATCTTCCAAACTATGACAGTAACTTATGGAGAGTAGCTAATAAATCTATAATAAATGCAGAAACAGGAATATGCCAAATATACACAGAAAATATATATGAGCTACCATATATAAATGACTTAGATTTATCAAAACCTATATATATATCTATTTATGAGGTGATTTCTGATGATGAAATTACATCTGATACAATCAGCGGAGAATATAGATTAATGCTTGAAAGAAAACAAATTACATTTCTTCAAGTTGATGATGATCCAGGAAGTGGGGAAGAGCCTGGAGATGACCCAGGAATTAATATAGATCCTAATGATCCTGATGATCCAGGTAAACCTGACCCAGGAAAAGAAGATCCTACAGTTTCAGGTGGTAAAATACCTCAAACAGGAGTTGAAAGTTTCTTAATAGTTATTATAATGGGAACTGTTATAACAGCTATAGTTGCGGGAATAAAATACAAAAAATACAATATTAAATATTAAAAATTAAGTATTGTCATATAATAAAAAAATAGGCTATTATAATAGCCTATTTTTTATGAACATTTAAGTTATTTGCTAAGAGTTATCTTTACTACAGTACCTTCTTCAACAGTGGTTCCATTAATTGGTTCTTGGCTCACAACACTTCCTGAACCTGTAATGCTAATATTCAAATTCTTTTCTTTAAGTAATTTTTTTGCTTGTGATAATGATTTACCAATTAAATTAGGTACCTTTTTAGAAACACGTGTATTTTCGGTTTCAGTATATAATTTTACAATAGCATTTTTCATTAAAGGAGTACCTTTTACTGGGAATTGTTCTGTAACAATATCCGTATCTTCAGCAGATGTGCTACAAGCAAATCCTGCTTTTTCTAATTTTTTCTTAGCTTCAGCAACAGTTTTATTAGTTACATCTGGTAAATTAGATGTATTACCAGAATCAGAAGCAGAAGAACTATCAGAAGGAATTTGCAAATAAGGTAAAATTTCTGTCAGAATTTGACCAGCAACAGGAGCTGCAACTGTACTACCATGATGTCCTTTTGGACCTTTAGGATCATAAAGTGCAACTAATAATGCAATTTCAGGATTTTCAGTAGGGGATATTCCTAAAAATGAAGCAGTATAACCTTCACTTTTATTATTAGGATCAGGTTCTGAAGTACCAGTTTTTCCTGCAATAGAATATCCTTTTACTTTAGCATATTTTCCAGTACCATCTGTTACAACTTCTTCTAACATATCCATCATAGTATCAGCAGTTTCTTTAGAAATAACTTGCCTTACTTGAACAGGGTCTAATGTAGTAATAGCTCCTGTTTCAGTATTTTTAATTTCTTTTACAATACGAGGTTGCATTAAAATTCCATCATTTGCTACAGTACAAGCAGCTGTAATCATTTGCAAAGGAGTAATTTTAAATCTCTGGCCAAATGACATTGTAGCAAGTTCCATAGGACCAACATTTTCTAATTTCCAAAATGGGTGATAATTTGTCTCTCCAGCTGTTGCAATTCCAGTTTTATCAAAAAGTCCAAATGCATCATAATATCTATAAGCAATGCTTGCTCCAATTTTTTGACCTATTTGAATAAAGGCTGGGTTACATGAATTAGCAAGTGCATCTCTTAAGGTTTGTGAACCATGTCCAGATTTAGTAGCACAATAAATTTTTTGGCCGGCAACTTCTTGATAACCTTTGCAATAATAAGTTTTTGAATTATTATCTTTTACTAAATTTTCTTCCAAAGCAATAGAAGCTGTTAAAATCTTAAAAACTGAACCAGGCTCATATGTGTCCGAAATAGTGCGGTTTTTGTACAAAGAATTTAAAGTATTTTTTCTATCGTCAGCACTCATCTTTTTCCATTCTTTTTCACTTATATGACTTGGCATATCAAAAGGTGTATTTAGATTGTAATCCGGATATGTAGCCATTGCAATAATATCTCCAGTAGAAGGGGACATTACAATAGCTGTTCCACCTCTACCACACTTATTTTCAATACATGCTTGCTTTAAATATTTTTCAACAATGGATTGAACGTTGGCATCAATTGTTAGAGTAATATCACTTCCATTTTCAGCAGGAATATAAGTTTGATTATTATCAGGTATAAATTCTTGTATAGCATCTTGTGCAGTAACTATTTTTCCAGGAGTACCGGTTAAAACATCATTCCATTGTAATTCAATTCCTTCCATACCTTGATTTTGATCTCCACAAAATCCCATAAGGGAAGAGGCCAAATTTTCATAAGGATAATAACGCTTTGAATCTTCATCAATATTAATACCTGAATAAATTTTATCTTTTTCCATCCATTTTTTTAATTTATCTATTTTATCTTTTTCTACTTTTTTTGCAATAGTGACAACATAGGAATTACTAGAAAGTTTAGATAAAGTTTCATCATAATTTAATTCAAAAATTTCTGAAAAACATTTAGCTATTTTTTCTTTTAATGCAGTTGTTTCGGCTTCATTTATAATTCCATTTTTCTTTGCTACGATGTATTGAGGATTAACGCTAACAGTATCTACTTGAGCACTAATAGCTAATGCCCTTCCAGTAGAATCATAAATAGTTCCTCTTTTAGGATCAATAACACGGCTAGTAATTAATTGATTATACATTTTTTCTCTCAAATCTGCACCTTGCACAAATTGAAGAAAAAATAATCTAATAATAAGTAATAAAAAGAAAAAGAAAAATACAAGCATGATAATTCTTAATTTTTTAGGAATACTATATATTTTTTTTTCTTTATTTTTTACCAAATGAACTATTCCTCCTTATAGTAATAAAGCAGGAAATTCCTGCTATAATTATATTTTTAATTTTTTAATAATTTTAATTTCATTATACAATTTTTTTATAATATCTTTATGACTAGTAAGAGCATTTCTATATTCAGTTAGTATTTGTGAGTAATTATCAAATGTTTCTCCTTCCTGAAATAAAAGCCTCATTCCATCATAATAATACTTTTTAGTTTTTTCTCTATTAGAACGTTCAGCTTTTTGTTTATAGCCATCAATTACTTCTAAACGTTTAATTTGTTGCTTCAAATACTCAACATAATCAACTACTCCACTAATTTCATATAAAGTGTCATCAATAACCACTTTAAATAGCTTTTTTAAAATTGTACCACTGATTTTTCCATTTTTTTCTTTTTCAGCTAATTGATCCAATGCCAAAAATTTAGGATCTGGTTGTGCGTCTTTAATAAGTTCTTTTAAGGTTTCAGAAATATTAACATGAGTTGTATATTGTCTTTTAGTAACAATTGCATCATATTCATCAGCAACACGTACAATTTGAGCTTCATATGGAATATCTTTTTTCTTAATTCCATTTGGATAGCCTGTACCATCTAAAGCTTCATGATGATTTAATGCAGCAGCACTATATGGCCTTAGTTTTGGATCCTTCATGCACATATTATAACCTAATGTAGTATGAGTTTTCATAACTTCAAATTCTTCAGGAGTTAAACGAGATGGCTTATTTAAAATTTTTGAAGGAATAAACATTTTTCCAACATCATGTAAATAGCCACAAATAGTACAATGAATAGTAAAAGATTGTCTACATCTTAAATACTCACAAATTCTACAACACAAATTAGCGACATTCTCAGAATGCCTTCTTGTATATGGATCCAACCTTTCTAATATCCCTAATTGGTAACGCATAGTCTGATCCAAATTGTAGGATTTCAAAGATGTAGGACTATAAAAATCAAATTTTTCTTCGAACATGTAAATCTCCTTTATATCTTTAGTAATACTAAGATTATCATACTACAAAAAAGGAAAGTTGGCAATGGAAAAGTGGAGTTTTTTTGTTGTATTTTAGAAGTTTTATAAATGAGCCTTATTATTGTATCAAACTAAGAATCATGATTTATGTGCGTAAATTGTTTATTAAGTAATTGTAAAATAGGCTCAACATAAATTTAATAATGCAACATTATTTTTATAATTGTAAAAAAAATAAACTTATAGTAAAATAAGAATGTAGAAAGGAGATAGAAGAGATTTTTAAGTCTTTTCTAGAATAAAAAAATGCAAGATTTATTAATAAAAAACGGAAAAGTGTTACTATTTGAAAATAATGATGTTGTTATAAAAAATAAGGATATATTAGTAAAAAACGGAAAAATTGAAAAGGTAGAAGATAAAATTCAAGAAAATTTAAGCGTATATGAAATTGATGCAAAAGAATGTATTGTTATGCCTGGGCTAATAAATACACATGCACATATTCCTATGAGTATTTTTAGAGTAACTACAGAAGGTTGCAGTTTGTACGAATGGTTGAATGAAAAAATTTGGCCAATAGAAGATAATCTCACAAGGGAAGATATTTATTGGGCAAGCATGCTTACTTTTGCTGAAATGATTTCAACAGGAACTACATGTATTAATGACCAATATTTTAAGCCAGAGCAAATAAGAGATTCTGCTAAACAATGTAAAATAAGAGCAGTACTTACAAGGCCACTAACAGACACTGACAATCTCTTAGAAGAAAAAATACAAGAATTTATAAGCTTTTATGAAACAAGAGACTTAAATGATGACTTAATTACATATAGTGTTGCACCACATGGATTATATACTTGCTCAGATATTTGTTTAGAAAAATCAGCGCAATTAGCAAGAAAATATAAATTGCCAATTCATGTACATTTTTTAGAAAGTATAGATGAGATAGATGACATTCAAAAAATGCATGGGGAAAGAGCAAGTAAAGTATTGAAAAAATATTTTGATGGAATTCATACTATTTTGGCACATTGTGTAAAATTAGATGATGAAGACATTGAAATATTAAAAACAATGGATTGCGGTATAGCTCATAACCCAGTTTCTAATTTAATGTTAGGATGTAAAATTGCAGATACTACAAAATATTTAAAAGAAAAAATTAATGTAGCACTTCGGAACAGATGGTCAAGGTTCAGGCAATAATTTAGATATGTTTGAAACTATGAAAATAGCATGTTTAATACAGGGTGGAATCCATGAAAATGAACCAAGAATTACAGCAAAAGATGTTATTCGTATGGCTACTATAAATGGTGCTAAGTTGCTAGGCCTAGAAAATAAAGTAGGTAGTATTGAAGTTGGAAAAGATGCGGACATTATTTTGGTAGATGTAAAAGAAAAATTAGATAATATAACAATGTTACCAAACTTAAATGAAATTGCAAATTTAGTTTATAATACCACAGGAAAAAATGTTTTAACAACTATAGTAAAAGGAAATATTTTAATGGAAAATCGCAAATTAAAAAACATAGATTTAGAGGAAATACTTGAAAAATGTAAGAAAATTTATAGATAAAAATTTCTAATAATAGAATATTAGTTTGACTTTTCTTATAAACAACGATATACTCTAAATGTTAAATTGTTCGTAAAAAATAAAATATTGAAAATACAAGATAGGTGAGAAAATGTATTTAAAAAGAATTGAACTGCAAGGATTCAAATCTTTTGCAGATAAAACAGTATTAGAATTTAAACCAGGAATTACTTCTGTAATAGGTCCAAATGGTTCTGGAAAAAGTAATATCTCTGATGCCATTAGATGGGTATTAGGAGAGCAAAGCATGAAATCATTAAGAGGAGCTAAATCTGATGATGTCATTTTTGCAGGTACACAAGCTAGAAAATCATTGGGTTTTGCGGAAGTTTCAATAGTGATAGATAATCAAGACGGAAAATTGCCAGTAGAGTATACTGAAGTAACAGTTACTAGAAAGCTATATCGTAGTGGTGAAACAGCATATTTAATTAATAAAACTCCTTGTAGACTAAAAGATATTTTAGAATTATTTATGGATACAGGAATTGGAAAAGATGGTTATAGTATTATTGGGCAGGGAAAGATTGATGAAATTTTAAGTAATAAATCAGAAGATCGAAGACATATATTTGAAGAAGCAGCGGGAATTGTAAAATATAGAACTAGAAAAGCAGAATCTGAAAAAAAACTAGAACAAACAAAATTAAACTTACTTCGTATAAATGATATTTTAACAGAAATTGAAAGTAATATAGAGCCTTTAAAAATACAGTCAGATAAAGCAAAACAATTCTTAGATTTGAGGGAAGAATTAAAATCAATTGAAGTAGGCTTATTTATTTATAATATTCAATCATACAAAGAGAAATTAGAGCAAGTATTAAAAGATGAAGAAATTATGAATTCTCAAAAAGAAGCTGAAGACTCCAAAATGGAAAATTTTCAAAATGCTAAAGAAAGTCTAAGAACAGTAATTGATGATATTACTGCACAAATAGAAGAAATGCAAAACTTAGGTTTTGAAAGTACAAACAAAATTGAAAAAATTAATTCAGAAATAGGTATAAATAAAGAAAGAATTCAAAACAATCAGTCAAACAGAGAAAGGCTTATAAAAGAAATAGAAGAAGTAAATCAAAGAATAACTCAATTAAAGGAAGAACAAACACAAAAGTTAGAAAAGAAAATTAATTTAACATCAAACAAAGAAAAATTTGAAAAAGAACTTAAAGAAAAAGAAGAAGAATTAGCAGAACTTACAGCTAAACTTTCTAAAAAAGAGCTAGAAATAGAGGGAAAAAAGCAAAAGATAGAGCAAAACACAGACCAAAAGTATGAACTTATAGCACAAACAAATACTTTAGATGCAAATTTTGAAAACTTAGAAAAAAGAAAAAAGCAACTAAAAAATGAGACTGATTCTGTAATTTCAGAATTAGATTTAACAAGAGGAAATAAACAAGAACTTTCAAAAGGTTTCTATGAGTTAGAGTCAAAAAGAAATGTATCTGCAGATAATTTGAAAAAAAGAATAACTGCAAAAGACGAAAGTATGAAAAAATTAAAGCAATATGAGGAAGAAATAAATAAACTAACATATCAGCAAAGAATGAAGCAAGCAAGATTTCAATTTTTAGTAGAAACAGAAAAAGAAAAAGAGGGATATCATAAAACAGTAAAATCATTATTGGTGGCTTGTGAAAAAAATTCAGGCTTACAACAAGGAATGCATGGTGTTTTAGCAAATTTAATATCTGTAGAAAAAGAATATGAATTAGCAATAGAAATGTGTTTAGGCCAATCACTTCAAAATATAGTTACACAAACTGAACAGGATGCAAAAAAATTAATAGAATATTTAAGAACAAATAACTTAGGAAGAGCATCATTTTTACCAATATCTTCTATTCATGGAAAGAGATTAGAAAAACTAAGTAAAATTGATGGAGTTATTGGAGTAGCATCTGATTTGATAAAATGTGATAAAAAGTATCAAGAAATAGTACTAAATTTATTAGGTAGAACTGTAGTTGTAAAAGATATGGATACAGCTATCGCTCTAGCAAAAAAAGATCACTATTCTTATAGAATTGTTACTCTTCAAGGGGATATCATAAGTAGTAGTGGTTCAATTTCAGGTGGTAGCACACCAAATAAAACTGTCAATATTCTTGGAAGAAGTAGAGAAATTGAAGAGTTGGAAAAAGAGCTTAAAAAAATGGAAAAGTTAATAGAACAAAAAAATCAAGAAAAAGAAAATTATGCTTTATCCATTAGTGATAGTATTGAAGAAACCGCAAAATTGGAGAAACAGTTACAAGAAATTGATATTGTATATGCTACTGAAAAGCAGAAAATGGTTGCCATAGAAGAAAATATATCAAAATTAGAAACAAGGTTAGCAAAGTTAAAAGAAGATGCAATTAATACTGAAAAACAAAAAGAAGAAAATAGAAATGATAAAAAACAGCAAGAACAAAAAATTGAATTATTAAACAAAGAAATTGAAGAATTAAATCAGCTAATAGAGCAGTTCTCAGCAGGAAATAAAGATCAACAAACTTATATAGATAACTTAAATATGGATATTACCAATTTAAAAATATCAGTAGGTTCATTTGATGAAAGTGAACATTCTATTGATGAAATGGTAGAAAGAATAAATCAAGATATTAAAAATCACGAAGAAAGTATAAAAAACAAAAGTATTACTATAACACAAACAGAAGAGGAAAACAAAAAACTAGAAGTTGCAATTACAGAATGTGAAAAACAAATAGAACAAATAAAAGAAAATGTAAATAATAGTTCTGTAAAAATAGGAGAACTAAAACAAGAAAGAGTTAATAAAAATGAAAAATTAACTAAAACAGAAGAAGAGATTGCAAGTCAACTTACGGTTTTGGAAGAATTAAAAGAGCAAATTTTAAAATTAGATATAAAGAAATCAAAATTAGAGCAAGATTTAACTAATGTAACTGAACAATTGTGGAACGAATATGAACTAACTCCTAATGGAGCAGAAGAATTTAGAAAACCAGTTAATGTAGCAAATGCACAAAAGCAAGTAAATTCATTAAGAAGTCAAATTAGGGACTTAGGAAGTATCAATATTGATGCAATTGAGGAGTACAAGAAAACAAAAGAAAGATATGATTTCTTAGCAGAACAAAGATTGGACTTAGAAAATTCAGCAAATAAATTAAGAAAAGTAATTGCAGATATGACAGAAACGATGAAGGCACAATTTAAAGAAAGATTTGAATTAATTAATAAAAACTTTAGTGAAGTATTTAGAGAACTATTTCATGGTGGAAAAGCAGAACTTATATTAGAAGATGAAAATAATATATTAGAATGTGGAATTAATATACATGTACAACCACCAGGAAAGAAATTACAAAATATGATGCTATTATCAGGAGGAGAAAAAGCATTTACAGCAATTGCACTACTATTTTCTATTTTAAAAATTAATCCAGCACCTTTCTGTATATTAGATGAAATTGAAGCAGCATTAGATGATGTTAATGTTTATCGTTTTGCAGAATATTTAAAGAAATTCTGTGAAGAAACTCAATTCCTAATTATTACACATAGAAAGGGAACAATGGAAGTAGCAAGTACAGTTTATGGAGTAACGATGGAAGAAAACGGTATCAGTAAATTATTATCTATAAAATTAAAAAGTTGAGGTATTATTATACCTCTTTTTTTACTGAATAGGAAAAAGTGCTCTAGAATTTTCTGGAACAACAAGGTTAAGTTCCCTTTAATACTGGATTTTTTGGCAAAAAAGTGTTATAATTCTTTTACTGCCCAAAGCATATTAAAAAAATTCTCAAAAACAATTGTTAGGAGGAACAAAAAATGTTGGACATGATCAAAATACTCTCGGCACAGATTCTAATTTTCCGGGGGCAGGAGAGCTTAAAGGAAAAAAGCGATCCTATAGAAGCAGAGGCAGATTCTTTATTCTATTGGGTATTAACAATCACTGAAAAGTATATGGAAGAAAGTCAGCCAGCTAAAGCCCACCTCTTAGTTAAACTTATTGCTTATCAGGATACTGATGGTAAATGGTATGTAAGGGAAGATGAAGAAAACTCAAAAGCAATGTATCGTTCCCGTTATGTTGATGAAAACACTGATTTTTCCCAGGTGGTAAAAAAAGTCGCAAGAATTTTTGGAAAAGTGGACGGATTTGACATTAAAGTGTTTGGACCGGATAAAGAAAATACCACAGAAATGTTGGTATATGTAAACTTCTAAAATCCAACAAAAAAGGCTATCTTAAAGGAACAGAAATGTTCATATAAGTAGCCTTTTTTAATTTGAGTAATTATGAAATTAAAGAAAAATATTTTTATGAAATTTTATGATCATATTCTTCTAATGCTTCTTGCGCATATTGAGTATCTGTTAAGCAAGGAAGATATTGTTTTCCATATTTTTGTCTAGTTTCATTTCCCTTGCCAGTAATTAAAATTACACTATTAGGGTTTTCTAAAATAGCATTTTTTATAGCTTCACCACGATCAGCTATTATTTTATAATTTCCTTTTTCTTTTATAATGTAACTTGCAATTTCTTTACAAATATCAACTGTATCCTCAGGTCCTGGGTCTTCAGCTGTTAAATAGCTAATATTAGAATGTTTTCCAGCAAGAATTCCTAAATCTCTTCTACGAATTTGAGCTTTACCACCAGGGCATCCAAACACAGTAACAATCTTCTTATCAGGATATTCTTGCTTAGTTGATTCATATAATTTTTCGAAGCTTAATTTATTGTGTGCATAATCAACAATTACAACAATACTTCCATCTTTACTAATATGTGATTCCATTCTTCCACTTGCTCTTGCTACTTTTAAACCTTCATAGATATTGTTAAAAGGAATATTTAAGCTAATTGCAATACTTATTGCAGCTAAAGCATTTTCCACATTAAATAAACCTGGCATAGTAAGAAGCATATCTTCTTCAAAAACAGGAGTTTTTACACGAAAAGAAATTGCATTATGTCCCTGTTTTTCAATATTATAAGCATATACATCAGCATTAGGATTTTTTGCACTAAATGTAATAACCTTTTTGGAATTTTTGCTATGTTCTAAAATAATGTCAGAAAAATCAGAATCTAAATTAACACAAGCATTTTCTGTTTGATTAAACAATTTCAATTTACATTGAAAATAATTATCAAAATTAGGGTGCTCAATACTACTAATATGATCCTCTGAGATATTTAAAAATACGCCAACTTTATAAGTAATGCCATAAACCCTATTTAGCATAAGAGCTTGACTGCTAACTTCCATAACAAAATTTTTCATATTACAATCTACACTATTACGAATATGTTCTTGAATATCAATTGATTCTGGACTTGTAATAAGTGATTCCTTGCAAGTTTTACCATCATAAGCATCAATAGAAGAAAGAATAGCAGTATCAGGACAATTCTTTTCTTTCATATAATTATCTAAAATACTTTTTATATAATATGCAGTAGTTGATTTTCCTTTTGTTCCAGTAATACCAATCATATTAATTTTTTCAGCTGGATAATCATAATATAAACAAGAAATAACAGCTAATGCTTTTCTAATATCTGTTACAACAACATGGGGAAAGTTAGGTTTTGTTATATTTTCCTTTTCAGCTACATAAAAAATTGCACCATTTTCAATTGCTTCATCTAAAAAAGCAGGCTTATAATTTAGCCCTTTACAAATATAAAGAGTATCACTTATAACATTTTTTGAATTGTGAGCAATGTTTTCTATTACTTTATTTTCTAAGTCTGATAGACTTATTTCAGTAGGTATATTCTCAATTAAATTTTCTTTTTGTAAAGCATTAATATAATCTTTTAATATGTATTTTTTCATTATAATATTCATTCCTTTCTAGCTTGCTTCAAAGAAGATATATACATTAAAGCAACTATATATTATACTAAATAATCTAAAAAAGCAAGAGTAAGGTCCAATACTTACATAGTAAGCAAATTTAGAAGATTTACCGTTTAAAGAAAAATTTAATAACAAACAGAAAGCTACTTGTCATAAAGCTAAGACAAGCATCATATAATTAAATAAAAAAAGATGGGAGGAAGGCAGATGTGGCATACATTAACCTCAAAAGAGGTAGAAAAACAGATGCAAACTAATTTGAGTTATGGATTAAGTGAGGGGCAAGTAGAACAAAGAAGGCAAAAATTTGGAAAAAATGAATTGGAAAAACAAAAAAAGCAACCACTTATAATTCGTTTTTTGAAACAATTTCAAGACTTTATGATTATTATTTTGATAATAGCATCCATTGTTTCAGCAATAATTGCCAAAGTAGAAGGAAGTAATGATTATTTTGATTCCATTATAATTATTGCAATTGTTGTTTTCAATGCAATTATGGGATTAGTGCAAGAAGCAAAAGCAGAAAAATCATTAGAAGCATTAAAAAAGATGTCAGCTCCTACTTGTAAGGTAAGAAGAAATGGAAGTATAGTAACAATCAAAGGAGAAGAAGTAGTTCCAGGAGACATAGTAATACTAGAAGCAGGAAATTATGTACCTGCAGATGGAAGACTGATAACTTCATCAAATTTAAAAATAGAAGAATCAAGCCTAACTGGAGAGACTGTGCCAGTACTAAAAGAAGCTGATAGTATTTTGCAAGAAAAAACAGTATTGGGTGATATGGTGAACATGGTATTTGCTACTACAATAGTAGTAAATGGACATGGAGAAGCAATTATCACAGATACTGGAATGAACACTAAAGTAGGCAAAATCGCAAAAATGATTTTAACAGGTGAATCACCAGAAACACCAATTCAAAAGAAATTAGGACAAGTTGGAAAAACCTTAGGAATAGCATGTTTAATTATATGTCTTCTTATTTTTTTAATTGGAATTATGAAGAAAATAGAACCAGTGGAAATGTTTATGACTTCAGTAGGACTAGCTGTTGCTGCGATTCCAGAAGGATTACCAGCAATAGTTACAATAATGCTTTCAATAGGAGTCACTAAAATGGCAAAGAAAAATAGCATTATTCGTAAATTGCCTGCAGTAGAAACATTGGGAAGTAGTAGTGTAATTTGCTCTGATAAAACAGGTACTTTAACACAAAATAAAATGCAGGTAACTAAAATAGTAAATTCACAAGGAGAAATTACAAACAAAGCTTTTTCAAAATGGATTTTACAACTTGCTACAATGTGCACTGATGTTGATGTAAATATTAAAAATGGAAAAATGGAGGTAAATGGAGAACCTACAGAAGTGGCAATTGTAAATAAAGCATTGGAAGAAGGGGAGAATAAGGAACAACTTTACCAAGTGATGAACCGAATAGGAGATATTCCATTTGACTCTAATAGAAAAATGATGACAACAATACATAAAATTCCAAGTGGATATAGAATTATTAGCAAGGGTGCACCTGATGTGCTATTAAAAAAGTGTAAAAAGGTTTATCTAAATGGAAGAATAAATCAAATTACAGAAAGTATTGTTTCAGAAATAGAAAAGCAGAATTTACAGATGGCACAAAAGGCATTAAGAGTATTAGCAATTAGTTATTTAGATGTAGAAAATTTGCCATCTAAAAACGAAATTGAGCAAAATTTAGTTTTTGTTGGGTTAATAGGAATGATAGATCCACCAAGGCCAGGAGTTAAAGAAGCTGTAAATACTTGCAAAAGAGCAGGAATTAAAACAGTTATGATTACAGGAGATCATATAGCTACAGCAAAGGCAATTGCATCAGAACTTGGAATACTGGGAAAAAACGATTTAGCAATTACAGGGGAACAATTAGATGAAATTCCAGAAAATATATTAAAAAGGGATATAATGAAATACTCTGTTTTTGCAAGAGTTACACCTGAACATAAAGTAAAAATTGTAAATAGCTATCGTAGTACAGGTGCAGTGGTTGCCATGACTGGAGATGGGGTAAATGATGCACCAGCACTAAAACAAGCAGATATTGGAATAGCAATGGGGAAAAATGGTACAGATGTTGCAAAAAATGCTGCAGATATGGTTTTAGCAGATGATAATTTTGTTACAATTGTAGAAGCGGTGAAACAGGGAAGAAATATATTTGATAATATTAGAAAGGCTGTACATTTCTTAATTGCAACGAATATAGGAGAAATTATTACTATATTTATAGGGCTTTTATTAGGATTAAAATCTCCACTACTTGCAATTCAATTATTGTGGGTAAATTTAGTTACAGATTCACTTCCAGCTATTGCATTAGGACTAGAAAATCCAGACAAGGAAATTATGAATAGAAAGCCAAGAGATAACAAAAAAGGAATTTTTTCAGATGGACTATGGGGAAAAATCTTTGCAGAAGGTGCAATGATAGGAGTATTAACACTACTTGCATTTAGTATAGGAAATCATTTTTACAGTATAGAAGTAGGAAGAACTATGGCATTTTTAGTTTTAGGACTTTCAGAATTGGTACATAGTTTTAACATAAAAAGTGATGAATCAATATTTAAAGTGGGATTTTTAGAAAATAAATATTTAGTTGGAGCATTTGCCTTAGGAACATTATTACAAATAATAGTAGTATTAATTCCTCAAATTGCAACGATATTCAAATTAACCCCATTAAATTCAATTCAATGGTTATATACAGTCATCATTTCATTACTTCCAATTATAATTATAGAGGCACAGAAGAAGATTAATGAGATAAGATTTGGAAAAGTGATTTATAGTAAGAAATATTCTACTACAAATACATAAAGGTTAAGTTACCTTGGGCTGTGCATATTTGCGAAGTAAAATGTACATATCCCTAAAACACTTTTCTTATAAAAAGTAATTTTACATTCTAATCTAATAAATAAAGAAAAAAAGAGAAAAATGGAGAAAATGAGAGAAAAAGGAAGAAAAGTAATCATTAAATAAATAAACGAAATACTAAAAACATATAAAAGAGGATAAAAGAAAGTTACTTAATTTGAAAATATAAGGAATATAATGTATAATAAAACATATCGTGCAACGTAAAAAGGAGTGTGAAATTTATTTTAGATAAGCAAATAAAACATTGCACAAAAGATATTATTAAATATATAAAAATAGTAACAATTGCTTTATTAATTATTGTATCCATTATTTTCATAAAATATAAACCAGTATGTAGTGTTAGTATTTTAGGAGAACAAATAGGATATATAAGTAATAAAAATCAGCTAGAACAAAAAATCCAAGAATATACTAAAAAAGAAAATGTTGCATATATACAAACTTTAGCTGTTCCAGAATATAAATTTTCTTTTATTAAAAATAATGAAGAAATAGATGAAAATAATGTTTTTAATAAAATAAAAGCACAAATAAAAATTACATATCAATATTATGCTGTTACAATTGATGGAAATCAAAAAGCAGTAGTAAAAACATTGGATGAAGCAGAAAAGTTGGTTAACGAAGCAAAAAAAGAATATAAAAACAATGAATGTGTTAATATTGGAATTAATAAAGTATATACAAAAAATCAAGAGGAATACAAAGTAGAAAATATAGAAATAGCTAAAAAAGAAGTAACAAAAGAATTAGAGAAAATTGAAAAGGCTTCTGTCAATGGTGTTTATTTAGAGCAAAAGCCAATTACTGGTGTTATTACATCTAGATTTGGAGAAAGAGAACGTATTAGAAGCCATGCACATACTGGTCTTGATATTGCAGCACCATATGGTACAAAAATTAAAGCATCTGCATCAGGTACAATAGTATGGGCAGGTTATAAAGGTAGCTATGGAAATTTAATTATCACAAACTGTGGTAATGGAGTAGAAATATATTATGGCCATTGTAGTAAAATATATGTAAAAAAAGGGCAAAAGGTAAAAGCAGGGGAAGTCATTGGACAAGTAGGTTCTACTGGAAATTCAACAGGAAATCATTTACATTTTGAAATTCGAGTAAACAAAATTCGAGTGAACCCACAAAATTATATATATAAATAATTTTTAATTTTCTATTTTATCACTTACAGTTCACACAAAGGACAAATTTAATTGGTATATTATAAATGTAGTCAATAAAAAGTTACTCCGTTATTGACTATAGATTAGTAAAACATCCCCTTTTATTTTCAAAAGTAGCCAGAAAAATGGCTACTTTTTTTAAAGTCAAAGTTGCTTAAATACAGCTTTGATTTTTATTTTGCAACAAGGTCAAGTTACCTTTGGCTGTGCATATTTGCGAAACAAAATGCACATATGGCGAAGCCACTTTTCTTATAATTTTGGTTGTATATAAAATGCATAAATAATTCCCCGACTAAAAGTGGACTTGCCAACTTAAAGTCGGGGAGAAATGTATTATTATAAATTATGGTTGTTCTTGTAATGTAAGGCTAATTTCTTTTTCTTTACCATCACGATTTATTTTCAATTTTATAGTATCACCAACTTGTTTTTTATTTTTAATTTCATTTAGTTCATCCATTGTAGTTACTTTAGTTCCATCAGCCTCAATAATAACATCACCAATTTTTAAACCTGCTTTTTCTGCTGCAGAGAAAGCTTCTACTGTTCTAATGTAAACACCAACTACTAAATTATATCTTTTAGCTGTTGCTTCATCAACATCTTGCCCACCAATTCCTATATATGGTCTTTTTACTTTACTATATTCAATTAATTGTTCATATATTTCTTTAGTAGAGTTGATAGGAATTGCAAAACCAACGCCTTCTACACCGGTACCAGATAATTTTAAAGTATTAATACCTATTACTTGACCTTTGCTATTTACTAAAGCACCACCACTATTTCCTGAATTGATAGCAGCATCTGTTTGAATAGCAACATATTTATTTCCCTCACTGTCTGTTACTTCTCTATTTACAGCACTAATGATACCAGCAGTAACACTATTATCCAATCCTAATGGGCTACCAATTGCCATTGCAAATTCACCAACTTGAACAGAATCAGAATTTCCAAGTTCAGCAGCACTTAATCCATCTTTATCAATTTTTATAACTGCTAAATCAGTTTGGCTATCAGTACCAATAATTTGAGCTTCATATTCAGTATCATCATTATATAATTTTACAGTTACTTTACTTGCTTCTTCAATTTCATAAAAATAATTAGAAGAACTAGAAGAATTAACAACGTGATTATTTGTTAAAATATATCCATCTTGGCTTATAATAATTCCAGAACCCTTAGCCGAACCGGTTGAAGGAGTTCTACTAAAAATAGAATTAACCGAATACTCTACAGTAATTGCAACAATTGATGGTTGTACTTTTTGTGCAACTCCAATTCCAGTATCAGAGTAGTTTTGCAATGAAATAAGTTGAGTATTAGATGGGGCAGTACTATTTGTATTATTAGTTGAATTAGATGTAGTAGGTGTTGAAACTAATTGTTTTACAATAACTTCTTTTATACTAGGTACTGTTAAACAAGTACCTGCAACAAGTACTGTTCCAAGCATTCCACAAAAGAAAGGTAATACAACAGTCTTACCAAAACCAGCATTACTAGATTTTTTTACTTTTGGATTTCCTTGAAATGCTCTATAGCTAGCTTCAGTAGAAGTTGGCTTTACACTTCTAAAACTTTGTGAATTAGATTCTGAATAATTATTTTCATTAGATTGATTTTCTTCCATGAATTTTACCTCCAAACATTTTTATCATATCTATAATATCCTAAAACACTTATATCATACAATAGGTTTGTGAAAAAAATGTGAATATTTTGTATTTTTTAAATTAATCTTGAAGTCAATATTTTTTTTAGGTTGCTCATTTGTAAGTTTTATGATATAGTACCTATGTAAAAAGTAAACTTGAGTATATAGAGATTGTATACTGCATAGCTTAAAAAAATTTGCAGAAGGATATAAATTTCCTTGTAGCCAAAAGAGAGGAGGAAAGGCTATAAAAAATAGTCTTAAACATATAAAAATGAAAAGCGAAAAAGGAATGACATTACTTACAACAGCTGTTTTAGTACTTATAATTGCAAGTCTAGTTTTTGCAGTAGTTTATTATGCAAGAATACAACTAGAAAAAGAATCTTTAGAGGATTTGAAAACAAATCTTCTTTTAGTACAAGCTAAAATAAAAACAACTGAAGGCGAATATATATTGGACAAAAAGGAAGAAAATCTTAAAGGAACTAAAATTGCAGATATGTTAGAAAATCAAAATATAAAGCAATTTATAGATAATAACCAAATTAATATAGAAGAAAAAGAAAAAAAATATTATGTCCTAAACCAGGAAAACTTAAATGAGCTTGAACTACAAAAAATACAATTAGATGAAGCTTCTTATTTTGTAGTAGAATACAATGATGCAGAGGTATACTATACAAAAGGTTTCAAATATACTGATGGAAATATTTATTATTCTATAAAAGATATTGAAAAATTAGGAACAGAAGAGCAATAAAAAACTAAAAAAGGAATAATCAAAATGAAAGAAAAAGAATTAGAAAGATTAAATAATTTAAAAAAAGAAGAATTATCTTTTTATGAAAAAGGTATTAAACAAATTGCAGGAATAGATGAAGCTGGAAGAGGGCCATTAGCCGGTCCAGTAGTAGTTGCTTGTTGTATAATGCCAGAAGATTCAATGATAGAAGGAGTTAATGATTCAAAAAAAATTTCAGAGAAAAAAAGAGAAAAATTATATGAATTAATTACACAAGAAGCTATCAGTTTTGGAATTGGAATTATAGGTCAGACAGAAATTGATGAAATAAATATACTGCAAGCTACCAAAAAAGGGCTTACTATGGCAATTAAAGAAACTGAACAAAAATTAGTTCAAAAAGGATTGGAAAAACCAGAAGTTATTTTAGTGGATGCTTTAACTAAAATAGATACGGATGGCATTCCATATAAATCAATTATACATGGAGATGCAATTAGTTATTCAATTGCATGTGCTTCAATAATAGCAAAAGTAACTAGAGATAGAATGATGAGACAGTGGGATCAAGTATATCCTCAATATGGTTTTGCAAAACATAAGGGATATGGAACAAGTAATCATATACAGGCAATTAAAGAATATGGTCCATGCCCACTTCATAGAAAAAGCTTCATTAAGAATTTTGTTGCTTAAAAAGATTGTAAGTTTTATAGAATTTTAACCCAAAAAGTCTTGTTGCTAAATAAAGGATTGCAAGTTTTATAAAATTTTAACCTTAAGAGTCTTGGTGCCAAATAAAAGATTGTAAGTTTAATAAAATTTGCAATTAAGAAAGGAATGTAAATAATGAACATACAAAATATTATAGCCAAAAAAAGGGACAAAAAAGAGCTTTCAAAAGAAGAAATAGAATATTTTGTAACTAATTATACAAATGGAACAATTCCAGATTATCAAGCATCAGCATTAGCAATGGCAATATATATCAATGGAATGTCTTATGAAGAAACTACTAATTTAAGTATGGCAATGGCACATTCAGGAGATATTTTAGATTTATCATCCTTAGGTACTGTAGTAGACAAGCATAGTACAGGTGGAATTGGAGACAAAGTAACTCTTATTTTAGCACCACTTATTTCGTCTTTAGGAATACCTGTGGCTAAAATGTCTGGTAGGGGGCTTGGATATACAGGAGGTACTATTGATAAATTAGAATCTATTTCAGGGTATCAAACCAATATTTCAATAGAACAATTTATGAAAAATGTAAAAGAAATTGGAATATCAGTAATAGGTCAAACACTTAATTTAGCGCCAGCAGACAAAAAACTATATGCCTTAAGAGATTCAATATCGGCAACAGAAAGTATTCCACTGATTGCATCTAGTATTATGAGCAAAAAAATAGCAGCAGGGGCAAGTAAGATAGTTTTAGATGTTACATGTGGAAGCGGAGCATTTATGAAAACATTGCCACAAGCTGTAACTTTAGCAGAAACCATGAAAAAAATAGGAGAGCTAGCAGGAAAAGAAACAATATGCATTATAACTAACATGGAAGAGCCATTGGGAAAAGCAGTGGGAAATTCTTTAGAAGTAATAGAAGCTATAAAAGCACTAAAAGGAGAAATGCAAGAAGATGTTAAAGAAGTTGTTTTTGAATTAGGTGCATATATGTTAAAACTAGCTGGAAAAGGAAATAATATAGAAGAAAATAAAAAGCAACTATTAGAACAAATTCAGAATGGAAAAGCATATGAAAAATGCAAACAATGGATAAAACAGCAAGGAGGAGACATTAATTATTTAGAAGATTTAGAAACATGGCCAAAAGCTAAATTTATTATACCAGTTTTAGCTAATGAAGATGGATATATTACAAAATTAGATGCACAAAAAGTAGGAGAAATATCTATGAGATTAGGAGCAGGAAGAATAAGAAAAGAGGATAGCATAGATAAAGATGTAGGTATTATATTAGAGAAGAAAATAGGTGACAAAGTAAATAAAGGAGATGTATTAGCTTATATCCACTCTAATAAAGAAGAAGTTGCAAAAATAGAAGAAAAGAATTTACAAAATACATATATAATAGGAGAAAAATCAGATAGAAAAAATAATATTTTAAAAATTATTTAAAAAAAGTGGCTCTGCCACTTTTTTTAGTAAGACTTTTTTTATAAGATTTTTTTTAAGTAAGATCTGTTTTTTCAATTTGACCTGCAAAATCAGCAAATTGTTCTTGCGATAAAAAACGATTCAAATTTTTATTGGAAATTCCAGTAGATGTAATTACTTCATTTATATTATAAGTAGTTGTACCACTTTCTTCTATATAATTTTTTAAACGGTTTATTTCAATTTGGTCAATAGCTTGGCAGTTTGGACATACACTAGTATCTGTTATATAAAAACATCCGCAACGACTACATTTGTTAAAATTCATAATAAAAAACCTTCCTTTCACACATAAAAAACATATGAAGAGAATTATAAAATTAAATTCTCAAATTATTAAACAAAGTATATCATAAACTTTGACAAAATTATACAAAAAAATGAAAAAAATATTTTTTTAAGTCACATGAGATATTGTTTTTCTTTTTAAAGTGGTGTAATAGTATTATTCCATAACTTTTTTATATTAAAAAATAATCTTGCTTTTTAAGTAAAAATATTTTATTATAAATATGTTATATAAAGGCTAAGAGTTGAAAAAATAAAAATATGCTTTTCCAACTAGACTTGTGCCTAAGAAAGGAAGGAATATAAATAATGAAAGCTTATGTATGTAAAGTATGTGGATATGTCCACTTTGGAGAAGAAGCTCCAGAAAAATGCCCACAATGTGGTGCTCCAAAAGATAAATTTGAATTAAAAGAAGAAAATGCAGAAAAGAAATATGCAGATGAGCATGTAATCGGTGTTGCACAAGGCTTAGACGAAGAAGTTGTTAAAGGTCTAAGAGAAAACTTTATGGGAGAATGTTCAGAAGTTGGTATGTACTTAGCTATGAGCAGACAAGCAGATAGAGAAGGATATCCTGAAATAGCAGAAGCATTCAAGAGATATGCTTTTGAAGAAGCAGAACATGCTGCTAAATTTGCAGAATTATTAGGAGAAGTTGTATATCCAGACACAAAGAAAAATGTATCATTAAGAGCAATGGCTGAGCATGGAGCTTGCATGGGCAAAAAAGAACTTGCAACAAGAGCAAAAGAACTTGGATATGATGCAATACATGATACTGTTCATGAGATGTGCAAAGATGAAGCACGTCATGGAAGAGGATTTGATGGTTTATTAAAAAGATATTTTGCTTAAAACCATCTTAATTAATAGAAAAAAAGAGTATGAAAATTTAAGAATAGGAGGAATAAAAAAATGAAAAAATATGTATGTAAAATGTGTGGATATATATATGATGAAGCACAAGAGGGTGTTAAATGGGAAGATCTACCTGCTGATTGGAAATGTCCAATATGTGGAGTTGGAAAAGATGAATTTGAATTAGTAGAAGAGTAGTTTTAATAACTTTTACAAATAAAGGTTATTAAAAAAGTAAATTCCAGATAAAAAGAAATTAGTATGTAAAAGAAAAATTTACAAACAAATTAACAAAAAGTGTTGCATTAGCAACACTTTTTATGATATAATAATGCTCGTTATTAAAAATACACACATATTGTGAGTATAGAAATAGTGCTTGTTTTATAGCATAAAAGCTTTCTATAAGCAAGTTTTTTTATACGCTTGTAGCAATATGGAGGAAAAACTAAAAGGAGGAAAAATTATGGCAGTAGTTGCAATGAAACAATTACTAGAAGCAGGTGTTCATTTTGGACATCAAACAAGAAGATGGGATCCAAAAATGGCTGAATATATATTCCAAGCTAGAAATGGTATCCATATCATCGACTTACAAAAAACATCTAAAAAATTAGATGAAGCTTATGCTTTCTTGAAAGAGCAAGCAGAAGAAGGAAAAACAGTTCTATTTGTAGGAACAAAAAAACAAGCACAAGAATGTGTTAAAGAAGCTGCTGAAAAATGTGGAATGTACTTTGTTAATCAAAGATGGTTAGGTGGTACATTAACAAACTTCGAAACAATCAGAAAAAGAATTAGCAGATTAACAGAATTAGAAACAATGGAAGCAGATGGTACATTTGATGTATTACCTAAAAAAGAAGTTATTCTTTTAAGAAAAGAAATGGAAAAACTTGAAAAAAATCTTGGTGGAATTAAAGAAATGACAGAGATTCCAGGAGTTATGTTCATAGTTGATCCTAAAAAAGAAAGAATAGGAATTTTAGAAGCTAAAAAATTAGGAATTCCAGTAATTGGTTTAGTAGATACTAACTGTAATCCAGAAGAAGTAGATTATGCTATTCCTGGAAATGATGACGCTATTCGTGCTGTAAAATTAATTGCTGATTGTATGGCAAATGCAGTTATTGAAGGAAGACAAGGAGAATCTATGGAAGTAGTAGAAAATGAGATGGAAGAAGTTTCACAAGGAGAACCTACTGACATGGAAGAAGTTGTTGCTACAGAAGAACCAGTAGAAGAAGTAAAAAAAGCAGAAGTTAAAGAAAAAGAAGAAGTAGTTGAAAAACCAAAAAGAACAAGAAAAAAAGCTGAAGATGAAACAGCTGAATAATTTAAAAAATATAAATTAAAATATTCTATAAAGGATGTATCTTATCCTAAAATATGAGGAAAAAAGGTACATCCTTTTAAAGAAAAAAAGGAGGATTTTTTTATGATTACTGCAGAACAAGTAAAAGAATTAAGAGAAAAAACAGGTGCAGGAATGATGGATTGCAAAAAAGTATTAACTGAAACAAATGGAGATGAAGAAAGAGCAATTGAATTGCTTCGTGAAAGAGGAATTGCAAAAGCTGCAAAAAAATCAGATAGAATAGCAGCAGAAGGTTTAGTTACTACTTATGTAACTGATGACCATAAGATTGGAGTAGTTGTAGAAGTTAATGCTGAAACAGATTTCGTAGCAAAAAATGATGAATTTAGAACTTTTGTTGCAGATGTTGCAAAACAAGTAGCAGACAAAAATCCTACAACAGTAGAAGAACTATTAGCACAAGAATCTATTACAGAAACAGGAAAAACTGTACAAGATGTACTAACAGGAAAAATTGCTACAATTGGAGAGAACATGTCAATTCGTAGATTTGAAAGATTTGAAACAACAGGATTAATTGAAAGTTATATCCATGGAGATGGAAAAATCGGTGTATTAGTTGATATGGAAGGAGCAAGTACAGAACTTGCAAAAGATATATGTATGCAAATTGCAGCAGCTAGACCTGAATATTTAGACAGAGAATCAGTTCCACAAGAAAGAGTAGATAGCGAAATGGAAATATTAAAAGCACAAGCTGTTAATGAAGGAAAGCCAGAAGCAGTTGCTGAAAAAATAGTACAAGGTAGAATTGGAAAATTCTATGGAGAAATTTGCTTATTAGAGCAAGACTTTGTAAAAGATCCTGATCAAAAAGTAGGAAAATTAGTAGAATCAAAAGGAGCAAAAATTAATAGATTTGCAAGATTTGAAAAAGGTGAAGGTCTACAAAAAAGAGAAGAAAACTTTGCTGAAGAAGTTGCAAAACAAATTAATGGATAAAAATAAAATTAACCGCCATCAAAAAAATAATGGCGGTTATGTTATGCCTTAAATAGGGGGCTTGTCTCTTAAACATAAATTTGATATAATAGGCAATGGAAAATCTTATAAAAACAATTACTAAAATGAGGAGAGAAAAAATGTCTGATGAAGAAATAAAAAAAACTTCAACTAAAAAAGAAAATAAGAAAAAGACAAGACCAGCTACAAAAGAAGATAAAAAATCTACACAAGAAAATAGATTAACAGTAAAAAAAGCAACAAATGAAACAAAGGAAATAGCAGAAAAGAAATTAAAAATTAAATTTAATATAGTAGCAATCTTTTGCCTTTTAATTTTTTCTTTTGCATTAACACCAGTAACATTTCAAAATGATACCTATTATACAATTGCAATAGGCAGGCATATTGTTGATACAAAAACAATTGATATGCAAGATCCATTCTCTTGGCATGAAAATTTACCATACACATATCCACATTGGGGGTATGATGTTTCAACTTATTTAATATATCAGTTAGGTGAAAATATTGGCATAGGTGGATTTTGTGCAATATATATTGCAACAATATTGCTATGTATGATTTTAGCAATATCGATATATTATACTATGAATAAAACCTCTAAAAATCCATTAATTTCATTTTTGGTAACATCAGCAGTAATGTATTTATTAAAAGACTTTATTGCTGCAAGAGCACAATTGGTAACATTCATTTTATTTACACTTACTATACTATTTATAGAACAATTCATAAAAACTAAAAAGAAAAGATATGCAATTTATTTAATCATTATACCAATACTAATAGCAAACTTACATTGCGCAGTATGGCCATTCTATTTTGTATTATATTTACCATATATAGCAGAGTATATATTAGCTTTAATTGAAGATGCACATATATTAGCAACTTTAAAAATAAAGTTTAATCAATTAAAATTGAAAATTTTAAATAAAGCAGGCAAAGAAGAGTTAGCTAACAAACAAAAAGAAGTTATTGCAAAAGTACAATTAGAAAAGGAAAATGTTATTATTAACACTTTAAGGAGAAGGGAAAATCCATATAAAATAATATTCAAAAAGGAAGATGCGGTTAAATGGTTAATTTTAATAATGCTTATATGCATTTTGACAGGATTTCTTACTCCACTAGGAACCACACCATTCACATATTTACCTAATACTCTACAAGGTAATACAATGGATAATATTAGTGAACATCAACCATTAGTATTAATTGAAAATAAAGCAATGCTTGCAACATTTATAATATTTGTATTATTATTAATATTTGTTGATATGAAAGCAAATCTTAGAGACTTCTTTATGCTAGGAGGGCTTACATTATTGGCATTTATGTCTAGAAGGCAGGTTTCGTTATTTGTAATTATTTGTGGAATCATTTTTGCAAAATGGGTTTCTGTCATAATAGAAAAATATGTAGTAAAAACTACAAAAACAGTTATGGAATTTATGACAGATATACTTGGAAAAATATTAACAATACTAATAGTTGTTTTAGTAAGTTTTCTTTTATATAAAGGAAAAGTAGATGATCACTTTGTAAATGAATCTTCTTATCCAGTAAGTGCATCAGATTATATATTAAAAAATATTGATATACAAAACATGAAATTATTTAATGAATATAATTATGGAAGTTATTTATTATATAGAGGAATTCCAGTATTTATAGATTCTAGGGCGGACTTATATGCACCAGAATTTAATAAAACAAAAGATGAAGAAGGAAGAGATATTTTCTCAGACTATATAAATATATCTACAATAGGTACTTATTATGAAGATAAATTTGAAGAATATGATATAACACATGTAATTACTGGAAGTAAGACAAAGCTTAATATGTTTTTATCAAGAGATGAAAATTATAATGAATTATATAGTGACAACAATTTTGTCATATATGAAAGGCTAAGCAATAAATTAGAAAATTAAATATTACTAAATTAAATGCAAGGAGGAAAACTTGGAAGAAATTAAAGTAATAGAAGAATCAAAAGAGAGAATTGATAAATATATATCTAGAAAAAAACCAGAATTGTCACGCATGATGATAAAGAAAAAAATTGAGCAACAAGAAATTTTAGTAAATGGAAATGTAGTTAAAACCTCCTATCTAGTACAGATAGGAGATGTTATTACTATAACTAAAACACAAATAAAAGAGGCTAATATACAAGCTCAAGATATACCATTAGATATAGTTTATGAAGATAATGATATAATTGTTGTAAATAAGCAAAAAGGAATGGTAGTACATCCTGCAGTTGGAAATTTAGATGGAACATTAGTAAATGCAATAATGGCACATTGCAAAGGAAACTTATCAGGAATTGGAGGAGAATTAAGACCTGGAATTGTTCATAGATTGGACAAAGATACTTCGCGGGCTTTTAATTGTTGCAAAGAATGATAAAGCACATATTGAAATGAGCAATCAAATCCAAAATAGGGAAGTAAAAAAGATATATTTAGCACTAGTAAGAGGAAATGTAGTTGAAAATGAAGCAAGCATTGATATGCCAATTGGAAGAAGCACGAAAGATCGAAAGAAAATGGCAGTTACACCTAAAGGGAAAAATGCAATTACTCATTTTAAAGTGCTAGAAAGATTTGATAAATATACATTTATAGAGCTTAAAATCGAAACTGGAAGAACACATCAAATAAGGGTACATATGGCAGAAATAGGGCATCCAGTAGTAGGAGATATGGTTTACTCTAATGGAAAAAATGAATTTGGAATTGAGGGGCAAATGCTACATGCAAAAAGTTTAGAGTTTAAGCATCCAATAACTAAAAAACTAATGCACCTAGAAGCTCCTTTACCTTCTTACTTTGAAGAAGTATTACAAAATTTAAGAAATAAAACAAAAACATATTAAATGAAAAGCTTGGTAAAAGCTGAAAATTTTTTACAACAGAAAATTAGTCAAAGTAAAACATAATGTTAAGAAAGGAGAAAAAGCCCTGATGGAGGAAAGATTGCAAAAGTTTTTAGCAAATCAAGGAATATGTTCTAGAAGAAAAGCTGAAGAATATATTATAAATGGAAAAGTAAAAGTAAATGGGAAAACTGTTACAGAGCTTGGAACAAAAGTAGATATAGAAAAAGATAGAGTAGAATTTGAAGGTAAAGAAGTAGCAATACAAACTAAAAAAGTATATATTTTACTAAATAAGCCAATAGGATATGTTACTACTGTAAAAGATCAATTTAATCGTGACACAGTAATGGACTTAATAAAAATAAAAGAAAAAGTATTACCAGTGGGAAGATTGGATATGTACACATCGGGGGCACTATTACTTACAAATGATGGTGATTTTATATATCAAATTACACATCCAAAACATGAAATAGATAAAACATACCAAGTAACAGTAAATGGGAAAATTACAAGTGAAGAAGTAGAAAAATTAAAAAATGGTGTAGATATTGGAGACTATATAACAAAAAAAGCAAATGTACGTATTATGAAAATTGATCCTGAAAAAAATATTTCGCGTATTGAAATTACTATTCATGAAGGGAAAAATAGGCAAGTAAGAAAAATGTGTGAGGCAATTGGAAAAAAGGTAATTGCACTTCATAGAAGTAAAATTGGATCTCTTTGTGTTAAAAATTTAAAACTTGGTACATGGCGCTACTTAAATAGTAAAGAAGTAGAAGGTTTGCTAAATCAAAGAAGATAATACTTCAAACAATATTTAGCAGAAATGTTTTTAATGAAAAATATAATTAAGGTTAAATAAAAAGTTAATAGCAAATCTAAAATTGGACAAACAAGGAATAATGTGCTAAAATAGGAATAGTTAAATTTTAGTCTTTGACTCAAGATTAAAAGGAGGAAGTAGAATGGTAGAAGACAATGCAATAAAAGCTACTGTATCACCATTTGCGATTCGTGATGGTGAAATTAAAGTATTTGATGGAAAAGATGGATATGTTTCCATGAACCAAATAATTCATAGGATTAACATAGGGCATATTAATGATATTCATTTTGCAATTATTGAATTAGTAAATGAATTTGAATTTATTACTTCAAGGCAATTACTTCAAATGTTAGAATGGAAAAACATAGAAGTAGGTTCACAGGATAAATTAAATAACAAATTAGAGCAATTAGTTAAAACCAAAATATTAACAAGATATTATTTCGATTCAGAAGATGGCAAGGGAATTTACCGTATTTATTGCTTAGAAAAGATGGGAAAATATTTATTAAATTCCCGTGGAGTTGAATGTAAATGGCAACCAACAGATAACACAAAACCGGTAGCAATGATAAAAAAGAGGTTAGCCGGAAATCAAACTTTAATAGCATATTTAAGAAAGGTAAAAGCATTTGACTCATATGTACCAAAGCCTGCACTTGTCGCTAAACAAGCAGGAAAGACTTTCAAAGCTAGTGGTGGAAGTGTAAAATTAACTAAAAATAACAAATCTATAGAATTTTTATTTGAAGTAATTCGTAGAGAATCTGAATGGGAGAAAAAACTAGTAGATAAAATGAGATTATATAAAGATTTCTATGAGAATTTTCAAGTAGGTGATTCAGGATATATGAACATTCCTCAATTAATTCTAGTTTGTGAAGATGAAAGACATATGGCAGAAACATTTAAAAATATTGTTATTAATAAAATGGAAATTAATAATATAAAATTGTATTTCACTACAGATTTAAGGCAAAATGAAGAAACATTAGCTAAAACTTTAGTAGAGTTTAAATTAGATGAGGAAACTCAAAAATATAAAATGGATAATATCGAAATAAAATTATTAGGAATTTAATATAAAAGTAAAATATATAAAGTTAACCTTCTTTAAATATTGTTAGTTGCAATTTCAGCAAAAAAATGTTAAAATAGTATAGTCTTTCTTATGAAAGGTAGAACATACTCTAAAACAAATTGTTAAGGAGGGAAAGCTTCAAAATGAGACTTTTTCAGATTACGGTGCAATCTGAGCAAGATGGGCGGTGGAAAGGAATCCTATATGACTTTAGAGGGCTTGTTGTCTTAAACGAAGAGACCCACTTATTCAAGGGGACTGTAAAAGAAACATCTCTGTATGCTCCAACCAGATTTATTTATGGCGAATACGATGAAATCGCGGGCAGAATAGTTTTCTTAAAAATGGCCAATGAAAAAAACGTTGCTCCTCTTTTGTACATATTTTTTGATGCACAAGATGAAGGGAAGTGGCTTACATACTCTAATGGTAACTACTTCTCCATCAGCGGAGATGCCAAAATTGAGTTGTGTGAAATAAAGGATGCAACCAAGGATCAAATCAAGGAAGTCTATAGAGCATATCGAAAGGTACATAGAAGGTTCGGAGGTTTGGCAATTAATCAAAAGCTCATCGACGAAGGCGTTACACAGTATATGAACCGTAGCAAATAGAATAAGGTAAATAAGTTTGAAGTAAAAAAAGAGACGCTTATCTTTACAAGGCGTCTCTTTTAAATTTTAATTATTTTGATTATTTTTCTTATTTTTTAAATTTACTACAATTGCATCCTCATTATCAAATAAGAATTTAGAATCCGATGTATCTGTATTAATTGGATCTATTTCTCTATTTATATCAAAATTATCATTACCAGCGGTAGCTGCTGCAAAACTAGCTTTAGCTCTTTCAAAAGCTTTTTTTGTTGCTAATTCTGTATTAGTAATTCCATTTGTAAATTTAGTAAAATCATAATTTTTAACTTTTTGAGGTTCTTTATATTTAGATTCCATGAAATCGACTTTACCTTTTTCAACAACACTCTTACCTTTTAAATCTTTTACTTTATAAATAACTTGTTTTGATTTCAATGCCATAATCTTACCAGCTGCATAATTTGGTTTCCATTTGAATTCAATTCCACCATATTTTTGATCATAGCCTTTTTTATCAGGATTATCAGGATTTGTATTGTAATCATTCTTCCAAGTCCATTCTCTCTTATCTTGCATTGCAGTCTCCCACCATTTAACATCTTCAGGAAGTGCATTACCAAAGATAAATTTATTAACAGTATTTGAAAGAATTAAATCTTTATAATAATCACCTCTAGCATCAGCTGCTAGGTCACCTTTTAATTGAGTTAAGTTTTGTGAATCCAACACTGTTGCAACTTTATATTTACGATATAATGTATAAATAGGTTCTGTCGCTTTGCAAATATAAGTAGGGAAGTCATCTATATAAAGGAAGTGAGGAATACGGTTATTATCATTTCCAGGTCTTCCTAAAATGGCTTGTTGCATCAATAAAATAAAGAATAATCCAAAAGCTTTATGAGCAGTTTCACCTAAATCTCCTCTACGAGTACATACTAAAGTTACTTGACCTTCTGATAATATTTTCTCATAATCTAAGTTGTTAGAACGGTTACACAAAATATTTTTTACACCAGGATAACGTAATAAATTATCTAATTCAGCAGATGCAGTTGTTACAGAACGTTTGGTATTTAACATATTTCTACCATCTGGGTAAAAATTGTTTTCAAAATAGTGAATTAAAATACGATATTTCTCTGCTAATTCTGGAATTTGTTTCATCTTTTCTACCATATCTACAACTAAATCAAAATTAGTTAGCATATTAAGCATATCTTCTAAGTTAGGAAGCAATCCTTCATGTTCTAATGGATACATTTCTTTCAAAAGAATAGAAAGATTTTCAACAATTTGAATAGCTTCATTTTCTCTAAAAGCAAGTTCTGTATCAGGTCTACTATGAATAAATAATCCCTTTAATACAGAAGAAACTGCTAAACCAGTTTTAATTGGATCCTCATAAATAAATGGGTTTAAACCAGGGGAGTCAAATCTATTTGGATCAACAATATTTACTGGAATATGGAAGTTTTTAGCAACTTTTTCAATTTTTTCTACAGATTCATGTTCTGCAGAAACATATGTAATACCCATATTACGATAAGTAATTCTATCACCAGAACTTGCAATTATCATTTTATGCATATATTTTTTATAAGTATCTAGCTTTTCACTGTTTGGAATTAACATATCTAAGCTGAAATTTTCATTAATATAATCATTATCATAAGGACAATTCAAATTAGCAAGTCCAGTTTTTAAAGCGGTAAATCCTAATTCTTTAGAAACTTCTTTAAAGAAAGATTTTCTTTCAATATCTCTTGCAAGCATTGGTTCATAAACCATTGTAGTTTTACCAGAACCAGAAACACCTACAATTAAGAAGGATTCAAAACGTTTACTTTCTGGAATACAAATATCTTCTCCACTTTCTGAGTCAACACAAACTTTAACTTCACAAGTATAAACACCATGAGCTTCTTTGTCAGAAGTTAAGCTAATTCCAGGATAATCGAAAATGGAATCACGAATATCTTTTGTATCATGTACGGTAAATAATAACCATTTAAATACTTTGTAAAATGTAACCAGTGGAATGTAAATTGCAAGTGCTGAAAATGCCGGTCTAAATAAATAGAAAAATTCTGTTGCCAGTTCTGGATAATTTGGAAGAGATAGGAGCCCAATCCAAGCTATTTGGTTAATCCATTGTACTACAGCTGTTACTATTAAAATGTAAAAGCAAACAAAAAATGCGTGGAATATTCTATATTTAGCAACATCTGATGATGAAAACTTAGAAGGCCCTGAAAAGAAAAATGCAAAAGCTAAACAGGCAAATGCTAAAGTATATTTAATTGGACCCCAATAAGAATAAGCAACACCTGTAAAAACAATAAACAAAAATTCAACCATTCTATCTATTAATATATAAGCTGAAATTAAAGCTAATACATAGGTTACAAAAGTATTTCTATCTGTTTTTAAAAATTTTAAAAATTTATCGATTAGTTTCAAGAATTTCACCACTTTCTTTTTGTAAATCTATACTACTATTATCTTATAAAATCGCCAAAAAAACAAGAGTTTTTGCAAAAATAATGCGGTTTTACGTTACTATATAGTAGTTTTTATTAAAAAAGTCATGAAATAATTTATTAAAAAGCTATAAATAATTTATTAAAAAAGCTGTATATGAGAAAAAACATAAAAGCATTATCTTACAATAGTTTTGAAAATCTAATTGCTACAATTAGCTAAAAAATATACTAATAAAAAAATAAATTGATAATAGTCTAGCATAAATACCATTTTCAAATAGTAATATGAAATGTAAGAACTTTTAGTTTGTAATTAATAAATTTATATTAAGTAAGAAGGAAATAAAAAAATGAAAAGAAAATTGCAAAAAGAAAGCTTTATGCAAAGTGTTTTAGTATTAATGGTTTCCCAAGTATTTATAAAAATTCTAGGATTGGTTTATAAGTTATATTTAACAAATAGAGAAGGGTTTGGAGATAAAGGAAATGCAATTTATAGTAGTGGATTTCAAATATATGCATTATTTTTAACAATATCTTCAGTAGGAATTCCCGGTGCACTTTCAAAATTAGTTTCTGAGCGAATAGCGGTAGGGGACTATAAAGGAGCTCACCGCGTATTCAAAATAGCATTTATAACATTTGGAATAATTGGATTTTTAAGTAGTAGTATTTTGTTTTTAGGAGCACATTATATATCAAATTATTTTCTACAAATTCCAGAGGCAGAGCTCACTCTAGTTGCACTTTCACCATCTATTTTTCTGGTTTCCATATCCTGTGTTATAAAGGGGTATTTTAATGGAAGAGAAAATCTAAAAGTAACAGCAAATTCGCAATCCTTAGAGCAATTTTTTAAAACCGTATTTTCAATAATAATAGTTGAATTTATTGCAATTATATCAGGAACAGACACTACAGTTATGGCAGCAGGAGCAAACCTTGCAACAACTCTTGCCACATTTCTTTGCTTTTTCTACATATATCATTATTATAAATCGATGAAAAAGGAAATTGCATATGAAATAAAAAATAGTATTAACTATAGGCCAACTAGAATAAGGAAAACAATAAAGCAGATTTTTTCAGTGTCAATTCCAATGTCAATGAGTGCTATTTTGGGAACAATAAATAAAAACATTGATTCTATGACAGTTGTAAGAGGATTAAAAAAATTCTTGCCAGATGAGGAAGCAAAAGTTGAATATGGAATTTTAAGTGGAAAAGTAGATACATTAGTAACATTACCAATGTCACTTAATATGGCATTTGCTACAGCATTGGTACCAAGAATTTCTTTTGCAAAAGCAATGGGTGATATACAAACATGTCAAAAAAAGATTTCGTTTTCATTATTAACTACTATTTTAGTAGGACTTCCATGTATGGTTGGAATGATATTATTTGCAAAACCGATTTTAAAATTACTATTTCCAAATGCAACATCAGGAAGCTTTATTTATCAAATTAGTTGTATAGGAATAATATTTATTGTATTAGAACAAACTATTAGTGGAGCACTACATGGACTAGGAAAAATGCTAGTACCAGCAATATCTTTAGGTATTGGAGTAGTAGTCAAATTTGTTTTAAACACTTATTTAGTACCAATTAATCCACAAAATTTTATACTTGGAGGAACAGCAGGTGCAGCTTTTGCAACTGTAATATGCCACTTAATTTCAGTAGTAATTGAATTTATGTTTTTAAAAGGTCAAATAAATTTAAAACTTAGTAAAAAGCAATTTATTCTTAAACCAATAATAGCAACCTTGATTATGGCTTGTATTGCAAACTATACATACTATTTTTCTATACCAATTTTAGGGGAAAAAATAGCTTTAATAATTGCATTAATTATAGCTATAATGATATATTTATTAATGATTTTTATATTAAGGATACTACCAAAAGAGGAATTATACAAAATTCCATTTATAGAAAAAATATATAGCATTTGTAATATAAAAACAAAAAAATTTTAAAAAAGTTGAGACTGTACGGAAAAGCCTGAACACATATTGAAATAGCTACTTTTGACGCTTGAAAAACAACAAATCTTACGGAGAGTTAGACTTTTTTTGAAAAAATAAAAGAAAAAAAAGAAGGATTTTGAAAAAGAATGACGAATAATGATATTAGTAGAGAAAAATCTACGGACATAAAATCTTATAGGAGGTAATAAAAATGAACAAATCAGAATTAATCGCGGCTATGGCAGCAAAAACAGGAGAAACAAAAAAAGATGCTGAGGCAGCATTAAACGCATTTGTTAGCGTTGTAACAGATTCTTTAGTAAAGGGAGATAAAGTTCAATTAGTTGGATTTGGATCTTTCGAAGTAAGAAAAAGAGCTGCTAGAAAGGGAAGAAATCCACAAACTAAAGAAGAAATTAAAATACCTGCATCTAAAGCACCTGTATTTAAAGCAGGAAAAGCTTTAAAAGATTTAGTAAACAAAAAATAATTTGAATTTTATTTTATAAATATATGAATGTATATTCAGAGATATAGAATTTTCTATATCTCTTTTTTGCCTCGTGTGCCCAGCATGGGCAACAACTTGTGGGTGAAAGACCCATACAGTGCCTGATAGTGGCGAACTGTTAGCGAATGGCAAGGGTGTCCGTCGTGAGGTGGAATCTGAAAGAAGC